>NZ_RAVZ01000056.1 GCF_003611635.1 Corallococcus terminator
GATTATCACAGCGGGGGGCCCGGGGCACGGCTTCGCCCGGCTCCCCGTCTTGCTGCTCCCATACGCTGAGTGATGTCGGGCGCGGTCATGCCAATGGCGCCTGGGCCTTCAACACGGAGACCGCCGCCGCTCCGTAGGGCGCGGCGGCGGCCTTCCACGTGGCTGGCGGTGGCTACGGCTTCGGGGCGATGGAGACCTTCACGCCCTGGGTCCACGTCTTGTGCTCGTCCGCGTAGTACAGGTACGCGCGGCTGGCCGGGCCCGTGTACGTGCCGGGCACCGCGGCCACCAGGGACAGCGGCACGTTGATGCGCTTGTTGGGCTCCATGCCGCGCCAGTACAGGACCACGTCGCGCCCGAGCACCTCGTACGCATCCACCACCTGCCGCTTCACCAGCTCCTTGAGCTGGTCGTGCCGCACCTCCAGCCCGCCCGGCACGCCGAAGATGGCCACCGCCGTGGGCAGCCGCTGGCCCGTGCGGTTGGCAATCACCACCCGCGCTTCGGTGGGCTCGCCCTCGGTGAGCTCCGTCTTCGCCAGCGTCGCCTCCAGCGTCACCTGCGTGTCCTTCGAACTGGCCGGCATCAGCGCGCTGTAGGTGACCTCCACCGAGTACGGCAGCTCCGCGCCGCCCTCCATCCGCAGCTCCACGCGGCGCTCGCCCGCTCCGAGCAGCGCGCTCACGTCGGGCAGCTTGAGGGCCTCCTGCGTGGTGCCGTCGAAGCGCATGGGCTCGCCCACCGGACGGCCCTCCACGTAGACGCGCACCAGGCCTGGGATGAGCTTCGACGCTCTCGCCTTGTCGTAGGCGATGATGGCGCGCAGCGCGAGCACCGTGCTCTGCGTCGCCCCGTAGCGGCCACCGTCGCTGGACTCCGCGAGGAACTTCATCGCCCGCTCCACGTTGCTCACGTGGGAGGGGTCGCGCATCCACGCCAGCGTCGCCAGCGCGGTGGTCTCGATGTTCAGCGTCTCCCCGGAACTGCCCACGATGGACTGCGTCGCGCCGCCCACCACGCCGTCCTTGGCCTGCAGGGACGCGAGCCGGCCCATCAGCGACCGGGACTCGGCGGTGTCACCCGCGAGCGCCATCACGTTGGCCGCCAGCGCCACCACGTAGCTGTTGGTGCTCTTCGCCGCCGCGGCCTTCACCGTGGCGACCTCCTGTGACAACTGCTTCGCCTGCGAGGCCGGATTGCTCGCGCTCTCCAGCAGCGTCCAGAGGATGTATGCGTTCGACGTGTCCGCGTCCTCCACCCACACGTGCAGCGCGCGGCGCTTGCGATTGAAGCCGCCCTGTCCGTCCCGCTGCTGGAGGAGCCACTCGCGCGTGCGCTCCAGCATCGCGGTGTCCACCTCGCGCACCTGACGCATGTCCGTGAAGTGCAGCAGGCCGAACGCGGTCAGCGCCTCGTGGCCTGGGTTCTGCCCGAACCACTCGTAGCCCTTCTCCGACGTCTCGTAGCCCACCAGCCGCTGGTAGCCGCGCTCCAGCTTCTCCTTCGCGCTCGCCACCAGCTCCGGGTTCACGCCGGTGTGCGTCTGGAAGTACTGCTGCGCCATCGTCATCGGGTACGTGGTGGAGCTGGTCTGCTCGAAGCAGCCGGAGGGCTCCTGGATGAGGCGCGCCAGCGACTCGGTCATGTTGGCCAGCGGGCCGGGGTACAGGGCGATGGACGTCCGCACGCTGCCGGGCACCACGCTTTCGGGGAGCACCACCCGGTGCACCACCGGCTCCTTGGAGGACAGCAGCCCGCCGAAGGACACGCGGCCCGGGAAGCCCCGGGGCTTGATGGACAGCGTGCGGGTGACGACGTCCGTGTACTCGCCCGCGCTCGCGGTGAGCTTCACGTCCACCGGCTTCGCGTCCTGGCCAATCTCCAGCGAGAAGAGCTGCCGGGCCCGCGCCTGTGAGGCCAGGTCCTGCGTGCCTCCGCCCGTCACCTTCACGTCGCCCTTCAGCTCCACCTTCACCCCCGCGCCCGAAAGCCTCCCTTCCGTCCCGTTCACCAGCGCCACCGGCAGCCGCACCACGTCCCCCGACGTCACCTCCAGGGGCAGCTTGGGCTCCGCGTAGAACGGCTGCACCGACTCCAGTTCCGCCACCGCCGAGCCGAGCGCTCCGTCACCACCCACCGCTCCCGCGAACGCCTTGAACGTCGTGACCGAGTCGCTCATCGCGAAGGACACCATCACCTCGCCGGTGCGGGCATCCGTGCGCACGCCTGCGTTCCAGTAGAGCGTCTCCGCGAAGTCGACCCGGTCCCCCGCCTTGCGGTTGGGGCGCAGCGTGTGCGCGAACTCGCGGAAGTAGACCGTCGGTCTCCGGAGGACCCTCCTCCTGTCATCGAAGTTGATGTCCCGCTTGGCGCGGGCCTTGTCCATCATCGGCGCTTCCTCCTCCGCCATCGCCTCGGGCGCGACCGCTTGGAGGGCCGCCGGGGCCATGGGCGCCGGAGCCACGACCACGGGCGCCGCGGGCTCCCGGGCCGGGGGCGCCGCAGCCGGGGCGGCGGCCTTGGCCAATTCGGGCATCACACCTCCCATGGCGGCTCCTTCGCCAGCGACCCCTTCGTCCTCGTCCATGACTTCCCGATCCATCATCGGCTGCACGATCCCGCCCTTCGCGGCGGCGGCGGAGGCGACCCGACCGCCCCTGTTGCTGGCCGGCCGGGGCCTCTGGACGGGCTCCTGCGGCCAGCGCACCGCGAGCACGCGCATCGCCGCGTCACCATGCCGGGCGAGGAAGCCCTGTGTGTCGGTCAGCGCGAAGCGCCGCCAGCCCTGCGTCCCCAGCAGCAGGTCCACCGCCAGCTTCGACTTGGGATTCTTCGCGTCGAGGTAGAGCTGCGCATCCGCCAGCTCCTTCACCTCGGGCTCCAGCAGCACCATGACCGGGAGCTGCGGGGCCTGGTCGCGCTTCTCCTGGAGCTCCAGCACCGCGTCATCCGTGACGGTGAGCATCACCAGCGCGGAGACCGGCTTGCCGTCGCGCGTCGTCCGGGCCGTGAGCTGCACCGGGCCGCCGGGCACGTAGCGCGTGCGGTCCGCCTTCAGCTCGACCTTCACCTCCTTCGAGGGCTGGCGGAACACCAGCCGCTCCGCGACAGGCCGCCCGTCGTGGTCCCACACCGTGGCGACGAGCACGCCGTCCGCCTCGCCCGGGTCCAGCGTCACCGGCCCGCCCTTCGAGTCCCCGAGCACCACCGAGGCGACGCGCACCTCGCGCTGGCTCAGCGTCACCGTCGCCCGGCCCACGCCGGTCAGTCCCACCGCGAGCTGCACCAGCTTGCCGGCGGGCACCACGTCCTCGCGCACGCGGATGACGGCGCCCCTCGGCTTCACCTCCGGCAGCGGGAAGCTCTTCTGGATGCCGGACGGAGCGTCGATGCGCAGCGCGTACCGCACCCCCTCCTGCGGGGTCAGCTCGAAGCGGCCACGGCCCTCATGCTCCGAGCGCACGCGGGCCACCACCTTGCCGGAGCCCACCTCCACCACCCGGCCCGCCAGGTCCGCCGGCTTGCGCGCGGGCGTGCGCGCCTCGAAGTAGACGCGCGACGTGAGCCCCGCCACCAGCTCGCCGCCCTCCGGGTACACGGCCAGATCCAGCGTCTGGAGGAGGATGGGAATCGTCTTCGCCGCCGACTCCACCACGCCCCCGTCCTCGATGGTGAAGGCCAGCGTGCCCTCACCGCGCTCCATGGCCGCGGGCAGCGGGAAGCTCACCGTGCAGCGCCCCTTGCCGTCCACCGTGCACGGCACCTTCGCCGCGGTGGCGCCGTCGACGAGCGCGGTGGCCGTCACCTTCGCGCCCTCGGGCACGCCGCCCTCCGCGCGCTTCACGTCCAGCGTGGCGGTGACGGTGTCGCCCGGCCCGTAGCCGTCCCGGAGGAACTCAATCTGCGACTTGAGCCGGGGGGCCCGGTAGGCGCGCACGTCGAACTTCCGCTCCGCGGGGGCCGCGCCCGACCACGGGTAGGTGACGCGCAGGGTGTACTCGCCGCCGGCCTGACCGGCGGGGATGGGCCAGGCGTATCCCCAGACGGCGTCCGCCGTGGACAGCGTGGTGGTGGTGACGACGTCGCCCCGGGGCCCCCGCACCTCCAACTGCGCCTGGAGCGAGCCCGCGTACGGCTTGCGGCTCAGGGCCTCCAGCATCAGGCCCCGTGCCAGCACCTGCTCCCCGGGCCGGTAGAGCGGCTTGTCGGTGGTGACATGGGTCAGGTAGCGGTCCGCGCCGCCCAGGGAGCGGGTGGTGGCCCGGGCCGCGAGGACGCGGGGCGCCAGCAGTACGAGGGGGGTGGCGAACCCCAGGGTCAGGAGCACGTGCAGGGCACGAGGGACGTGGAAGGACATGGGGCCATTCAACGGGCAGGAGCGCTAGAAGTTCTAGTGGCCCCCCGGCGACCAGACGCGCCGCGGCAGGCCGGCCCGGATTGCACGCCGCCCCGTCACCCTCGACCCAGGGGGTGGACGGCTCGGCGAGCGCGCCACTGAACAGCGCCAGGTCCGGTCATCCGGAACGCGGACTGAGACTGTCATTGGCTTGTAGGCTCAAGGGGCGCGACGCGATGGTGCGTTTCGCCTTGTCCCCAGGAGTCTCCCATGTCGCTCTTGCGTCGGTTGTTGTCCTTCAGCGCGGTCATGTTGCTTGGCGTCGCGCCCGTGGCTTCCGCCGAGGCCCCGAACGCGAGCTACGAGGACGCCTCTCACGCGTCCACGCTGGGCCCCCTCTGTCATGAGAGCCTTTGCGACACGAACCAGGACTGCCGGAACGCGTGCCCCGGTGCGCTCACGGCGACCTGCGTCCAGTCCAGTTGCCAGTTCACCTACAGCACCGGTGGGGGCGGAGGCCCCGGCGGTCCCCTGTGCTCGGAACAGTTCTGCTCCGACGACGCGGAGTGCGACTGCAACGGCCGACGGGGCTTCTGTGGCACGGACTGGACCTGCCACTACTGACCGCCCGGTCTGGAATGGGACCATGCCTGCCGCGGGCAGTTACCACCGCGGGGGCATGGTTCCCCCCGCTGGTTTCGTCCTCACTCAGCGGGCGCTGACGGCGTAGAGAAAGCGTGCGTAGCCGAGTTCGGCGGCGCTCTTGGTGAGCTCGACAGTGGCCCAGGCGATGACGTCTCCGAACGGACGGTCCTGGAAGGGCCAGCGTGTTCGCAGCGGTGAGCGCAGGTCTTCGTCCGTGAGCCTTTCGAGGAGGGTCTGCCATTGGCCCTGGAGCCGGCCAATCCACTCGCGGACGGCGTCGGCATCGCCGGGCCACGGCACGCTCTCGCGGGTGAGGGTCCCTTCGCCGAAGGAGTGGTCGAGCACCATGGACCACCAGAAGCCGAGGTGCCACGTCAGCCACGCGAGGCTGGAGGGCCCGAGGTCATAGCCTTCGTGCTCGGGCCAGTCGGCGCGCCACGTCCCGTCCGGAAGCGGCTGCACGTGCAAGCCCTTGTGGGCAGGGCGCCACAGGCACTCCTCGGTCGTCAGCCCATCGAGGTGGTAACGGGTGAGGGCCCACGCTGTTTCAAACTGTCGGAGCAGGTAGCCACGGGCTTCGTCGGACATGGGAGCAACCCTGGGGGCAGGTTCAACGCAGGACTGCGCTTTCTACACGAACTCCGACTTGAGCCCCATCGCGCCAATGCCGCGTCAGCCGTGCAAACCGTGCTGCCGCCTCGCTGTCAGCGGAGCTCCTCTTCCAGGAGATCCCAACGGGCATCCACCCAGTCGTGGATGTATTTCACCTCGTCCTCGAAGCTGTTGATGTCCGTGCGCTGGTTCCAGAGCGGGAACTGGCGATAGGCCTCGCCCCAGTGGGCTTCATCCTTCCGGGCCGCGCGCTCGACCTCGGCGGCATAGGTGTCGATGAGCCCCTGGACGACGTCCCGGTGAAGCGAGGTGAGGAGCAGCGTGTGGAATCGCTCGCGGAGGGGCTGACGGATGGCTGGATCCTCCATCATCCGGGTCCAGATGAGGTTCTGCTCCGGGAAGATGTCCATCGGCCATGGGGCCCGCCTCGTGGTGTCCCAGTTCTGTCCGAAGCTGGCATCCAGGTCCCAGGGGATGTATCGCCATCGCGCCGCCGCTCCTTGCGCACGGAAGTGGTAGGCGTTCTTCGCCACGGAGTCGGACAGGGCCGCCAGGTGGGCCAGCATCCACCAGCCCTCATAGTCCTCCACGCGCATCCAGGCGCCTCGCTCCGCGCGGAAGCGTTCCGGAGGGGTGTCCGCCACGAAGGCGGTGAACTGCTCGATGCTGGCGTAGGCCCCATCTCCCGTCTCGGGCTCGCCCTCCTTCTTCTCATGGTCCTGATGCAGCGAAAGCTTGGGCCTGTCGAACGCATCCTGCCGGGAGAAGTTGGCGCCTGGGCCCACGGCCTTGAAGAGCTCACCCCTGGCGTCCATCCCCTGCGCCGCGAGCGAGTGACGGTCGACGTGGTCCGCCACCGTGAAGAGTCCGTGATAGCGCCCGTCCAGATAGACGACAGCGCTGAAGGTCTTCACCTGGAGGTGTTCGGAAGACATGCGGCTCCACAGGGTGAAGCCGAGTCGGGCGCGGATGTATGAATTGTCATTGAAGGGGCTGATCAACACCAGCTTGCGCCGGTCCGAGAAGCCGCCCGCGAGCAAGGGCTCGTCAAAGGTCTGCCCATCGAGGAAGTGGAGCGTGAAGCTGCGCTTGGGGAAGGCCTTCGACGTCGCCCCTCGATGTCTGGCCCGGGCGACGTGGCAGCGCCCGCGATAGAAGACGCGCGCCGCCTGGTAGCCGTCGTCGTCTGGCAGCGAATCCGCCACGTAGAGGTGGAGCACCGGCAGCCCATCCTCTTCGACGTAGCCGCGCGGATCCTCACCCTGGACGGGCGCGTCCGCTTCGAGTGCGGCGCCTGGGGTCTCTGTGCACTCGGGAACGGCGGTCCGCCCCGGGCTCTGGGGCAGGCAGGCTGGCGCGGCCGCTCCCAGCGCGAGCACCAGGCCCATGGCCACGCGCAAGGACCCATGCCTCGCTTGCCCCATCGACCCTCCTCCGCGCCCGCGCCTCGCAGCCAGCCACGTCTTCGCCCCAGCACCGATTCCCCGGTGGCGCCCGCCCTGCCTCCAGGAGCGACGCTTTCGTCGCCCATCCGTCACCTCGCGGCCAGGGGCGGCGGGAGTCCGAGGCCCGGTCCGCCGCGCGGCCGGTGCAGCAGGCGCATCACTGCCGGGGGAAGGTGAACAGCCGCCCCGTCGCTGCCAAGGGCGTCCTTGGGGGCAGGTCGAGCGACGGCGCTGGTGGAGGAGGTGAGCGCTTCCGCACTTCGCCCCCGAATATCCTTCCATCCGACAGGGCCTGGATGTGCCATCACGCAGTCTTCCTGGAGAGCCACGTCATGCGAATCCGAACCCTTCTTCCCTTGTGCTTCACCGGGCTGCTGGCCTGCGCCACGCCCTCTCGTTCCACCGACACCGCGGCGGCCGCGCAGAATGACAGCACGCCGGTGCAGCCCTGCCCGACACCCCCTCCGGGAAACCCCGGGGACGTGCTCATCACCGCCAACGCGGAGGGCAAGGTCCACTTCAGCACCACGACCGTGCAGGTGCAGGCCGGACAGACCGTGACCTTCGTGTCCCAGGTGCAGCAGGACCGGTGCATCGGCGTGTCGGGCGAGTCGCTCTTCAAGGAGGGCTCGCAGAACCCGTTGCTGGTGCCTGCCTGCCAGAGCGCTTCGTGGACGTTGCGTGGCAAGGATCCCCAGGGGAGCCACAAGCTGTGGTCCTGCCCGATGAGCGACTGCTCGAAGTGCAATGAGCCCCAGGGCATCACCGAGACCATCAATGGCACCCTGGAAGTCACGGGGCGCGGCGAGAACTAGCGGCGCCGGGAGAGGGAGCGGTGCCGGTCCTGGGGGACCGTGTGCCGCTCTCTTTCCAAGGGTAACTTCAGACAAGTCAAGTTCAAAGTCAAAGGGCAGGCCAGAGCTTCAGGGTTTGAAGTTGTTGAGAGATTTTGGAAAGCCAGTCTTGAGTGATTGGGGATGCAATAGTAGTTAGACATGCGCCGGGCCGGGCTCTGTCTGGTGAAGGTCCGGCGTGGAACCCCAATCGCTACGGGAGCATTGAAATTGTTCAACAAGGCAATGGCTGTCGCGCTGTTCCTGGCCCCCTTCTTCCCCAGTGAAGCCCGTGATGGCATCAGTCCGGGCGGCGATGCGATGGCGGACGTGAACGCGGACGGGCGCGCCGATTTCATCTGGTATGAGTCGGCCGGCACCCTCCGTGTCGCGCTTTCCAATGGTTCGACCTTCTCGACATCTTCGACGTGGAGTTCCACGGCCTTTCCCACGGCCTACGGTGTCTGGTTCGCGGATGTGACGGGAGATGGCCGCGCTGACGCAATCGCTGTTCGGGAGTACCTGGATGGCGGTGCCATTCGCGTCATTGTCAGGCGCTCGAATGGCTCCTCCTTCCTTCCCGAGGAGGAGTGGTATTCGGAGGTCGGCTGGAGTGGCTGGACGCGCTTCGACTTCAAGGACGTGTCGGGGGATGGAAAGGCAGACTTCATCCTGAACCCCAACATCGTGGGTGGCAGCGGAATCTCGGTCGCGACCTCCAGCGGCACGGGGTTCAATACCCGAACGGCCTGGACCAGCGTCGACTTCGTCGCGGAGCGGCACATCTACTACGAGGATGTGACGGGGGACGGCATCGCGGACGCCATTGCCCACAACACGAACAGCATCCTCGTCCGGCCGTCGACGGGAAGTGCCTTCGGGACGGCTTCGACGTGGCTCTCGGTGGGGTTCAATGGCACCAAGGGCGTCTGGTTCCAGGATGTCACGGGGGATGGAAAGGCCGACGTCATCGTCGAGAACACGGATGGTGTGCAGGTCCGGGCGTCGAGCGGCACGGCCTTCCTCGGAAGCGGGTATTGGGCTTCGTCCCTGGGCGGGAATCTCCCGACCTGGGTCGCGGATGTGACGGGCGATGGAGAGGCCGACATCGTGTACCGGTACTACGCGGTGAGCGGTGTCTGCCCGCCGTTCTGCCCTCCGGTGACGACCCAGTGGGGACGGGTGCGTTATTCCGATGGCTCGACGTTCCTGTCCGCCACCACCTGGTATTGATGGCGCCCTAATCCGGCGGAAGGCGCGCGAGGACGCGGCGCAGGTCCTCGCGCAGTCGGTTCGCGTCCTTCCATCCGGGGCGCGCGGTGAGCACCGCTTCGGTGAGTGACAGTCCCTGCTGGAGTTGCTTCCGCGCGTCCTGTCCGGGGGCCTCCCGCCACGTGGCCCGGTCCCGGAGGAAGGCGCCATAGGCCAGGCGCTGCTCCAGGTTCGTGGGCTCCAGGTCCAGGGCCTTCTGGAAGGAGTCCGCCGCGAGCTGGAAGCCTTCGTCGGACGTCGAGCTCCGGGATGCCTTCCAGCGCGCGTCCACCGCCTGGGTCTCTCCCAGCCAGCGCCACGCCTGCGCGAGGGACCGGTTGATTTCCAGCGCCTTCGTCAGCGCCTCCGTGGCGCGTGCGGTGTCAGGCCCGGGATTCCCGCCGCGCTTCAGCGCGAACGCGGCCAGCGTCTGGTGCACCTGCCCCAGGTTGGCCCAGGGCTGCGCGAGCCCGGGCAGCAGCGCGGTCGCCTTCTGGAGCGCGGCCTGCGCTTGCTTCGCGCTCGCGGTGGGGTCTTCTCCTCGCGCCAACCTCCAGGTGGCGCGCCAGGCGCGGACCTCGCCCAGGTTGTTGTGCGCGAAGCCCACGGTGGGGGCGGTGGTGATGGCCTGGGTGAAGGCTTGCTCCGCTTCGTCCAGCAGCGGCTCCGGCGCGTCGCCCCTGTCCCAGGCTTCGCGCGCCTGGTCGAGCAGGACGGTGCCCACGCCGTTCAGGAGCGGCGGCAGTCGCGGGTTGATGGCGACGGCCTTCCGGTAGCACTCCAGCGCCCTTGCGAGCCCGGGGCCCGCGTCGCCGCCGTGGTCGCGCACGCGCAGCGCGAGCGTGCGGTGGACGTCCGCCAGGTAGAACCACGTCACGACATGGCCGGGGTCCAGTTGGCTCGCGTGCTCCAGCGACGACCGGGCTTCCTCCAGGTCCTTGTCCGGCTCCAGGGCTTGGGGATGGTTCGCGCGGTTCACGTACGCGGTGCCCAGGTTGATCCACGCCTCCAGCCGCTGGCCGTCCCGCTTCCGCGCTTCCCGGAAGGCGTCGATGGCCTTCCCCCGGAAGGGCAGTGAGTCCCCGCCGCGTCCGTCCTCGGAGTCCGCCCACACCTTGAACACGAGGCCCAGGTCCAGGTGGAAGTCGTAGTCACGCGCGGACTCGGGGATGGTGTCGAAGGCGGCCACCGCGGCGTGCAGTTGCTCGCGGGGATCCTCGCCCCGGCCCTGCCGGTAGCGGGCCCACTGCCACCAGCCCATCGCCAGCGCATGGCGCGCTTCCACCTTGTCGGGCGCGAGCTTCAGCGCCTCCTTCGCCGCGTCCAGGGTGCGGGTGAGCAGCGGTTCCACCTCGCCCCCGCTGCTGACGCGCACCTGGGCGAGCCGGCGGTGGAGGCGTGCTTCGAGCACCCATGTGTCCGCTTCGTCCGGCGCCGCCACCCGCGCGCGCCACACGGCCTCCATGCCTTGCGTGTACGCGGGCTGCACGTCGCCCTGGCCGGAGAGCTCCAGCAGCAGGGCCTCCTGTTCCAGCTCCGCCCGCGCGCGGTGCACGGCGGACACGCTGCGTCCGATGTCGGCCGCCGTGTCGTAGGCATGGCGGCCGGCGTCCAGGTCGTTCCGGGCCTGGTCGCGCTCGCTCGCCAGGGCGTGGCGCACGGCGCGGGCGAGCAGGATGTCGCCCCGGAGCAGCGCGGCTTCATGGAACCACGGCAGGCGCGTGCCCAGTGCGTCCAGCGACTTCAGGGCTTCGTCGAAGCGGTCTTCGTAGAAGGCCCGGAGCGCGTCGGCGTATTCGGGCGCGGGTACCTCCGCGCCCTGGCCCTGCTTCAGGAATGCCAGTGCCGGGTCGCGCGAGCGCGCCTGGGCCTCCTTCCGCTTCGCCTCGCGTTGAGAGGCGTCCGGGATCCGGTCCGCCTCCAGCCGTTCGCGCTGATACCGATGCCCCAGCACCAGCGCGAGCGCGTACGCCACGCGGGGCTCGTGGTTCCCCGCGGCCCAGGCCGCCTCCAGGTGCTGGAGCGCCGCCGCGTCGTCTCCCAGCGCGAGGAACCCGCGTCCCAGCGCGTAGTGGCCCGGTCCGTCCGCCACGGTGCCGGCCTCTCGCATGGAGGCTTCGATGTCGCGCATGCGGGAGCGCATGGCCTCGCGGTCCGGCCGCGTGTCGTGCAGGGGTGCCTGTCCGGAGTAGCGGGCCTGGGCCTCGATGCGCTCCACGCCTTCGGTGAAGCGCCGGGTCAGGGCTTCGCGCCGGGAGACTTCCCTCCGCGCCATCACGCCCTGGCCCGCGGCGCCCGCCGCCGCGAGTCCGACGATGCTGGCCACCGCGACCGCGCGCCGGTGCCGGGCCACCCACTTTCGGACGCGATACGCGGGGCCGGTGCGCGCGAGCACCCGTTCGCCGTCGAGGAACCGCTCCAGGTCGTCCGCCAGCGCTCGCGCGGAGTCGTAGCGACGGGCGCGGTCCTTCTCCAGGCACTTGAGGACGATGGCCTCCAGGTCGGCGGGAACCTCTGGGGCCAGCTCGCGCGGCGGGCGGGGCTCATGCGTGGCGATGCGGCTGAACACCTCCAGGCCATTGGCACCGGGCACGGGGGCCTGGCCGGTGAGCAGGTGGTACAGCGTGGCGCCCAGGCTGTAGAGGTCCGCGCGTCGGTCCAGGCGGGTGACTTCGCCCCGGGCCTGTTCGGGGGCCATGTACTGGGGCGTGCCCATCACCGTGCCGGTGGCGGTGAAGCCTTCGCTCCCGGTCCAGTCGCGCGCCAGACCGAAGTCCATGACGTAGGGGCGCAGGGCGCCGTCCTCCGCGCGCTCCACCAGGATGTTGGAGGGCTTGAGGTCGCGGTGGATGAGCCCCGCCTGGTGGGCCGCGTGCACGCCCAGCGCGGCGTCGCGCAGCACCAGCGCCTTCTGCTCCACGGACAGCAGACCGGACAGGGCCTGCAGCGGCTGGCCCGCGACGTACTGCATGGCGATGTACGCGCGGCCCTGGACTTCGCCGACCTCGTACACGCGGCAGACGCGCTCGTGGTCCACGCGGGCCTGGGCCCGTGCTTCGGCGACGAAGCGTCGTGACAGCTCCGGGTCTTCGTCGCGCACGAACTTCAGCGCCACGTCGCGGTGCAGTCGTACGTCGTGCGCCAGGAACACGCGCCCCATGCCGCCCTGTCCGAGGAAGCGCACGGGGCGGTAGCGTTCCCAGTACGGCACCGGGAACGCGGGGCCGTCCACGCTCGTGGGCGGAGCACCGCCCGGAGGCAGGGTGTCGTCGGGGCCGGACCCTGCGCCCTCGGGAGACAAGGGGGCCGGGGCGGACTGTTTACGATCGCTGTCGGCCCTGTCCTCGCGCGGCTCGGCCGACGCGGGGGACTCCGCCTCCATGACCTCTTCCGAGGCCGCATTCGCCACGAGCTCCCGGCGCAGCGCCACGAGCGAATCGACGGAGAGCCGTCCGCGCTCCACGAGGACCTGGAGCGGTGCGACACCGCGCCGCGCGGCCTCTTCGCGCAGGGCCTCCACGTCCTCACGCGAGAGCAGTCCCTCGGCCAGGGCGAGCTTCAGCTCCGCTTCGTTCTTCTCATGCACGCGAAGAGGCCCCCATGGGAAGGGCAGCGTACTGGAGGGACCTGTCGCTGCGCATCCCACGCGAGGACACATGCTGGACGCGCCACGGCTTGCGGCGGCGGGCCGCCCGTTCCCAAGATGGGCGCATGAGTTCCATGTGGGTCCTGGAAACGCCGCAGCCACCGCCCGACGCGCGCATCGCCTACGGTGAGGCACCGCAGCAGTTCACCGAGCTGCGCAAGCCCAAGGGCAAGGGCCCCCACCCGGTGGTGCTCTTCGTCCACGGCGGTTTCTGGCGCGCGGAGTACGGCCTGGAGCACGCGGGCCACCTGTGCGCGGACCTGGCGAAGCGCGGCTTCGCGACGTGGAGCGTGGAGTACCGGCGCGTGGGCCACGATGGAGGAGGCTTCCCCGGCACGCTGGAGGACGTCGCCTCCGCGGCGGATCATCTGGTGGACGCCGCGCCCTCGCTGGGCCTGGACCTGACGCGCGTGGTGGCGATGGGCCACTCGGCCGGCGGTCATCTGGCGATGTGGCTGGCCGCCCGCCACCGGCTCACCGCGCGTCAGCCGCTCTACCGCGACGCACCCCTCAAGCTGAAGGGCGTGGTGTCCCTGGCGGGCGTGGTGGACCTCGCAAGGGGCGCCGAGCTGAACCTGGGCAATGGCATCGTGAAGACCTTCATGGGCGGCACGCCGGAGCAGGTCCCCGAACGCTACGCCGTCGCGTCGCCCGCCGCCCTCCAGCCACTGAAGCTGCCGCAGGTGCTGCTGCACGGCACGGAGGACGACACCGTGCCCCTCACGGTGAGCGAGGGCTTCCACGCCCGGGGCGTCCAGCAGAAGGATCCGGTGCACCTCGTGCCGCTGAAGGGCGCGGGCCACTTCGAGCTCATTGATCCACGCTCCAAGGAGTGGCCCCGCGTGGTGCAGGCCGTGCGGACCCTGCGCTGAGCGCCTGCCACGGCCGGTACCGCGCGGGGCAGTGCATCGCCAGTCTCCCCGGAGAGGGGGCTGCGAGCGGTTCCGTGCCGGCTGTCCGCGCGAAACCGCTGATGGAGGCCGAACATGCTGGAGCCGCACACCGGGAGCGACCCGAACCCCCTGCCTCATCCCGCCGAGCCGGAGTTCCTCCAGGCGCGACAGGCCGCGCACGAGGAGCGGACGAAGCGCTGGCGCAGCTCCCGTCACATCCTGTCCAGCATCGCGCCCGGACCGGACGCCATCATGATCAACGGCAACGACTACCTGGGACTGGCGCGCCACCCCCGGTTGGTCGAAGCCGAGGTGGAGGCCCTGCGGCGTGATGGCCAGGGCGTCCTGGTGTCGGGCGTCTTCCTGCATGGGAAGGAGCCCCAGCCCGCGCTGGAAGAGCGTCTGGCGGACTTCCTCCGGGCGGAGACCACCGTGCTGTGCCAGTCCGGCTACAACGCCAACGTCGGGCTGCTGATGTGCATCGCGGACAAGGACGTGCCCGTCTACACGGACCGCCGGGCGCACATGTCGCTCTGGGACGGCATCCGGGGCGCGGGGGCCACGGCGGTGCCCTTCCGCCACAACGACGTGGCGCACCTGAAGGAACAGATTCGCGCCCACGGGCCGGGCGTCATCGTGGTGGACTCCGTCTACAGCTCCGACGGCAGCGTCTGTCCCCTCACGCAGGTGGCGGACCTGGCCGCCCAGGAGGGCTGTGTCCTCGTCGTAGACGAGTCGCATTCGCTGGGCACGCATGGTCCGCGCGGCGCCGGGATGGTGGTGGAGCTGGGCCTGTTGGACCGGGTGCACTTCCGCACCGCCAGCCTGGGCAAGGCCTTCGTGTCGCGCTCGGGCCTCATCACCTGCACGAAGCGCTTCGCGCCCTACTTCAAGATGCGCTCCGGGCCCGCCGTCTTCAGCGTGACGCTGGTGCCCCAGGACATCGCGGGGCTGGACGTGGCGCTGACCCTGGTCCAGGAGGGCGACGTGCGCCGCGCCCGCCTCCACGCGAACGCCCGCTTCCTGCGCCATGAGCTGGCGTCGATGGGCTACGACCTGCACGGCTGCGCCTCGCAGATCATCTCCCTGGAGTCCGGGCTGGAGCCACGCACGGTCACCTTCCGGGACGCGCTGCAGAAGCGGGGCATCTTCGGCTCCGTGTTCTGCGCACCGGCCACGTCGCCCGACCGCGCGCTCATCCGCTTCTCCATGCACAGCCGACTGACGGCCGAACAGCTCGTCCGCATCGTGCGCGCCTGCCGCGACATCCGCGAGGAGGTGGACGCGGACCACTGGGGCCTGCCGCCGCGCCCACCGCCCGCGCACCCCTCGTGACAGCAGCCAGCCAGCCGAGCCCCCCGTGTCCCGCCTGATGCCCAGACGGGGCACAGGGGCCTTCCGTCCGGACGGGCCTTCGGATGCGCACCCTGTCCTCGGTCCCGACTCGGGGACGGGAGGAGCGTTCGCATGGCGACGATGGACGTGATGCGCGGGCCAGGGATGGAGCGGCTGTCGCGTGGGGCGAAGGAGGCCGCGAACCACCCGTGGGCGAAGAAGCTGGGGCGGATGGGCTACGCGGCGAAGGGCGCCGTCTACGCCATCATCGGGGTGCTCGCGCTGAAGCTGGCGGCGGGCGAGGGCGGTCGCGCCACGGACAGCCATGGAGCGGTGAGCACCGTGGCGCAGGGGCCCTTCGGCATCGTGCTGCTGTCGGTGCTGGTGGTGGGCCTGCTGGGCTTCGTCGTCTGGCGCTTCGCCCAGGCGTTCGCGGACACCGAGGACAAGGGCTCCGACGCCAAGGGCATCGCCACGCGCGCCATGTACTTCCTCAGCGGCGCCATCTACGCGTCGCTGGCCCTGTTCGCGCTGAAGACCGTGGTGGGCGCTTCACAGGGCCGGAGCAAGGGGACGCAGGGCTGGACGGCGACGCTGATGGAGCAGCCCTTCGGCCGCGTCCTGGTGGCGCTCGTGGGCCTGGGCATCATCGGCTTCGCGGTGAAGCAGTTCCACAAGGCGTGGCAGGGCAAGTTCCTGGAGAAGCTCACGCTCACCGGCCTCGCGGCCCAGCAGCGTCACTGGGTGGAGCGGGTGTCGCGCTTCGGCATCGCCGCGCGCGGCGTGGTGTTCTCCGTCATCGGCATCTTCCTGGTCCGCTCCGCCGTGGACGCGAACCCGGGAGAGGCCAAGGGCCTGGGAGAGGCCCTGGCCGTCGTCGCCCGCCAACCCGCGGGCGACGTGCTCCTGGGGGTGGTGGCGGCGGGCCTGGTGGCCTACGCCGCCTACCTGTTCCTCCAGGCGCGCTACCGGGAACTCTAGAAGAGGTTCCAGAGGTACTGGTTCGTCACCTCGTGATGGAACTGGATCTCCGCTTCCTTCACGCGGGTGCCCAACTGCTTGGGGCAGCGGTCCGCGGAGCCGACCTTCAGCTCCGCGTACTTGCCCTGCACCGCCTCACCCAGCGTCTGGGCGATGAACTGGCTGCCCTTGAAGAAGCGGATCGCGTCGTAGATGTTGTCCGGCAGGAAGCGCGTGCGGCTGCGCTTGGTCTCCGCGTCCTCCTGCGGCTGCGGACCCTCCAGGCCGGTCTTCATCAGCGTGTAGAGCACCATGTACGGGTTGGCGTCCGGCGCCACCGAACGACACTCGACGCGCGCGCTGCGCTCATTGCCAAACGGGATGCGCACCATGGCGCCGCGGTTGTTCGCGGAGGCCTTGATCTGGTTGGGCGCCTCGTAGTGCGGATCCAACCGGCGGTACGAGTTCACGCTGGAGTTGAGCACGAGGCAGATGTCGTTCGCGTTGGTGAGGATGCGATCGATGAACTCCCACCCCATCTGCGACAGCCCGTCCTGGCCCGCCTTGTCGTGGAACAGGTTCTTGTTGTTCTTCGACAGCGACATGTTGATGTGCATGCCGTTGCCATTCACCCCGGTGACGGGCTTGGGCAGGAAGCTGGCGGTGAGGCCCAACTGCGCGGCCACCTGACGGCAGAGCAGCTTGTAGAGCTGGATCTGATCCGCGGCGATGATCGCCTCGCTGTACGAGAAGTTCATCTCGAACTGGCTGGGCGCGACCTCCGGGTGGTCCTTCTCGTTCTGGAAGCCCATGGCGCGCTGCGCTTCGGCGGCCTTGTCGATGAAGGTGCGCAGCGCGTCGCCCGGCAGCGCGTGGTAGTAGCCGCCGATGGAGATGAACTCGAACTTGCCTTCCTCGTGGTAGTGGCGCTCGGCGTCACGGCTCTTGAAGAGGAAGCCTTCGATTTCCGGCGCCGCGTGGAACACGGTGCCGTCCTTCTGGAACAGGGCGTCGGTGGCGCGCTTGAGCTGCCCGCGCATGTCCGAGTGGTACGGCGTGCCGTCGCGCTCCAGCACTTCGCTGAACGCCAGCACCTTGCCGGGCCCGAAGATGTCCGAGGGCAGCCAGTAGAACGCGCCCCAGTCGATGTTCAGGCGCAGGTCGCTCTCCGCCTGCGCGGAGAAGCCGCGGATGGAGGAGCCGTCGAAGGTGAGGTTGTCCGCGCTCTTGAGCAGGAACTTCTTGTCGTAGTCCAGCATGTGCAGCCGACCTTCCAGGTCGGTGAAGCACACGGTGATGGCCTTGATGCGCTTCTCGTCGGTCAGGTACTTGATGCGCTCGTCGCGCATCTTCTCCGGCGACACGCGCTGGATGCGCTGTTCCTTCACCCGGAGGTTGAGCTCCTCCAGCTCGTCGTAGGGAATCTCAAGGAAGTCCCGCAGCGGCTTCTGCTCCATGTCCGTGCCTCCAGGCTGCGTCCCCCCACCGGGTTCCCGGCGAAGGGACATCAAAATCTCGCGCGCAGGTATTTACATTCCGCGCCTCGAAATCAAGCCTAAATTCTGCGGACTGAAGGTTAAAGGCTGTGTCGGGACTGCCACGAACGTCCCTACGTCAAGGGACGGGGGGCCTGACGCCCCGGCCAGTGGACACTGCGCGCCGCGATGCGTCGTCCCCGTGTCCTCCCTCGGACGCGCGGCTAGGGCAGCGGTTCCATCCCCTGCGGAGGCAGGACGGTGCCAGCGGGCCAGAGCACGTACGCGGCCCCCCGGGAGTGCTGCCAGGCACGCCACAGTTCGGCGCGCCGGTACGTGGTGCCGGTGGTTTCGTTGGAGGAGAAAGCAGGATCATTGACGACGACATCGCCGTCGGCGGTGAAGCCCTTCACGACGATGAGGTGGCCGTCGGTGCGGCGGGAGGCGCCTCCGGAGAGCTCTCCGGGCTCATACGCGATGCTGATGCTCACGGGGATGCCGGCGGCGATGAGGCGCTCCACGGGGGCGAAGGAGTCGAAGCGGGCGACGAGTCCGTGCAGCGCGCCCTGGGACATGCTGGCGGCGTAGGCGGTGTTGAAGCTCCAGTTGCCGGTGCCCTTGTAGACCCAGTCGTAGGTGTGGGCGGCGGCGGTGGGCACGGGGTGCTCCAGGTCCGCGCGGCCCAGCTTCCGGCTCCAGTAGCCGAGCAGCATGGTGGTGGACGTGGGGGAGCACCAGACCTCGCCGCCATCGGGGTAGATCATCTGCGAGTAGCCGGGCACCTCCAGCACGGTGCCCCACGCGGTGCGGTCCGCGGTGGCGTCCTCGGGCTTGCGGCGCGTGTCGGTGACGGCGGCGGCCAGTGAGCGCAGGCGCGGGCTTGCATCCGGACGTTCGGAGAAGAGGAACACGGTGACGCGCAGGGCGTCCGCGCGGCGCTTGAGGTTGAGCGTGTCGGTGAGCACGTTGCCGTCCGCGTCCCCCTGTCCGTCCACGCTGTGGCGCGCGACGGTGTCCGCGTCGAAGGCCCAGACGCCCAGTTCGTAGTCCTTCGTCCAGGTGCCCTCGATGCGCGCGGCGACGGTGAGCTTCACCCACGTGCCCGGAGGTGTCTGCGCGTCGAAGGACGGCACCATGCTGTCGAAGCCGCCGGGGACGGCCTGGACTTCGGAGGTGGCGGTGCCGAAGCGGAAGGTGCCGCCGTTGTAGAAGCTGCCGCCGTCCAGCCAGCCGCCCGCGGGGAACGGGTCGCTGCCTTGCTTCGCGGTGGTGTCCAACTCCAGCGCGCCGTCCGGTGCGACGCGGGTGCCATCGCGGGTGAAGCGCGCCAGGTCGCCCGTCGCCGCGCCGCGCTGCCACAGGCGGGCGGGAGAACCCGCTTCCGGCGTCGGTGGGGCGTCCGGGGACGGGGACGAGGGCGAGGAGGCACAGGCCCAGACGAACGAGGCCAACAGGACGGCGGAGAAGACGCGAGCGCGGGCGTTCACACCCGCGATTCTCTCAAACGCGCGTGGGGGCTCACAAGGTGGAAACCAGGAAAGTCCGGTGGCGTACGAGTGTGCGTCCGACGTGCGGCGTCGGCTTGCGTCATCGCTTGCGCGCGGGTTTCAGGTACTTGAGGAAGAGCGGGCGCAGCTTCGCGTATTTGGGGTCGTACTGGACGGCGGGAAAGATGCGCTCCGCGTTGGCGCCGGCTTCGAGCAGGAGCGGCAGCACGCGCACCCCGGGCTCGTCGAGGGCGAGGAAGAGGGGCATGACGCTTTCGGGGTGCTGGAGGTTCACGTCCATCCCGGTGAGGAGCAGCCGCTGCGTCGCCTCCCGGTGCCCGTGGAACACCGCTTCGTGCAAGGGCGCCCATTCGTAGGGCTTGTGGAACCCATCCAGTGGGGCGCCCGCGGCGATGAGCAGGTCCATCACCTTCACGTGGTTGTTCCGGGCCGCCAGATGGAGCGCGGTCGTCCCGGAACGGCGGAGCTTGGTCTTCACCCTGGCTCCGCCCTTGAGCAACCGCTTCACGCGTGCGGCGTTCCCGGACGCGGCGGCTTCGTGCAGCGGAGGGAGGACCGGTGGCGGCCTTGGCTTCTTCGGGGCGGGCAGTCCGTGGGGCTGGAGGATGGGACGCAGCAGGGTGTACTTCTCATCGTTGGCGATTTCGCGCAGCAGCGTCCGGGAGATGCGCGTGAGGCGGGCGCCCGCTGCCAGGAGCACCGGGACGACACCCTTCCAGGCTTCCTCGTGCAGCAGGGCGGTGCCGAGCGGGGTCATGCCGTGCTCGGCGGGCGTGTCCGCATCCATGCCCGCGCCGAGCAGCTTCTCGACGACCTTCGCGTGTCCATGGGCCACGGCGGAGTGGAGCGCCGTCCAACCGAACCGACCGTGGGGCTGGCCCAGGGGCGCGCCCGCGGCCAGGAGCACCTTGACCACCGCGACGCGGCCATTCGCCGCGGCCATGTCGAGCGGGGTCGACCTCGCGTTGCGGAGCCTCGCGCCCACGTCCGCGCCCGAGGCGAGCAGCAGCTTCGCGGCTTCGAGCCGTCCGTTCATCGCAGCGTAGTGCAGCGCGGAGTACCCGGTGACGGGGTCCCTCGCGTCCGCGTCCACGCCGCGCGCCAGCAGGGCTCGCAGCTTCTCGCAGTCCCCGCTGTCCGCCGCCGCCGACAGGCTTTGTTCGTCACCGCGAATCGAGAGGGATTTCGCCGGAGGCTTCCTTCGCGGGGTGGCCTTGCGTGACGTCGGAGGCTTCAAGGGCTTCTGCGTCTTCGCGGTCATGGGGCCTGGGGGGCGTGGGTGCGCCGCACATGCTTCCGGGCTTCTCTTCCCGGAAGCAAGCGCGCGCCTACGGAACGGTCCACCCGTTCCCCTTCGCTGACCGGGGCCCGTCAGGCCCAGAGTTCCTGCTCCAGCGTGTCGAGCAGGCCGAGGGCGACCTCGGGCGTGGGCAGGCCCGCGGCGGTGACGAGTCCCGCGTCGAGCGGCACGGCGACCTCCGCGCGCAGCAATGCCACCGCCTGCCGCTGGGCCTCGCGCAGCGTGTTCCGCTCCGAGTCGGAGAGGCGCGGCCGGGCCCACTGGTCGATGTCCCAGGAGAGGCCCGCGTGCCGCGTCTCATCCTCCGCGATGCGCACCATGGCTTCGCGCACCTCGGAGTCCTGCGCGTGCAGGGCCTGATGGTGGGCCACCAGCGCGCCGTACGTCTCCCGCACGCAACCCTCCACGGCGTTGTCCAGGGCCACATCGAGGAGCGGGCGCAGGGGCAGGGAAGCGACGACGGGACGCTGGGGCGTGGCGCCGAAGCGGCGGGCGATACGGCCCGTCACGTCGGTGTGCATCACTTCCTCCACGGCGCTGCGGCGGGCCGCGTCCTGGAGGTTCGCGTCGGCGCCGTGCAGGGCCAGCTCCTCGCGCAGGCGCAGGAAGGCGTGGACGGAAGCCGCCTCCAGGTGCGCGGCCTCCGCGAAGTAGTGCCCCAGCGCGTCCGTGCTTTCACAGGCGTCCGCGTCCTGGAGGCCCGCGGGACGCCGGCCGATGGAGCAGTTGCCGCTGCCCTTCTCCAGGGTGTGTTGCTGCTCCTCTGAGATGTCGCCGGAGGCGGACACCCTCAGCACGAGTTGCTTCAGGGATGAGCCCTCCCCGCAGGCGTATCCCTGGGTACCGATGACATTGAAACTCCCGTCCGCGTTCGACTTCACGGCACCCTGAACGATGTCGGAGCACCTCAGTGCATAGCCAGAGGCGAAGGTCAGGAGGGCGGCCTCCTGTTCGGTGTCGATGGGGCCCAGCAGCGCCTTGAGGGACTCCAGCGTTGGATACGTTTTCACCTCGTCGCCGAGCGTCGTGACCAGGAAGTAGTCCGGGCAGAAGTCCACGCAGTACGAGCGAAGGCCCTGCTCGACCCGCAGCTCCGCCAGGGTGCTCTGACAGGCGGTGGCGTCGGTGGCGGTCGCGCAGGCCTGACCGGAAGAGGAGACGGGTTGGGACTCACTCGCTGGCGAGTCCCTATAGATGGAGCGGACCTGGACGAAGTCCGGCGCGAAGGACAGTGACAGGTCGCTGATGGCGGGAGAATTGTTGTCGCATTCCACGGGCGAGTAGCCAGTGAGGTTCGCGGAGGAGCCGCAGCCCGCGAGCACCAGTGGGGTGGCGAGCGAGGCGCGCAGGGCCCGCGAGAAGAGGTGGCGCAGTCGGTTGGCATTCATGGACGGACTCACGGTCAAGGAGGTCTTGGGGACGACAGCGATGGGAAGGCCCGTCCTTCAACACCCGAGGCCTTCCCCTTGGGTCATGGGGCAGCGCGATGTGCCCGTCAGGCCCAGAGTTCCTGCTCCAACGTGTCGAGCAGGCCGAGGGCGACCTCGGGCGTGGGCAGGCCCGCGGCGGTGACGAGGCCCGGGTCCAGCGCTACCGCGACTTCCGCGCGCAACGTCGCCACCGCCTGCCGCTGGGCTGCGCGCAGCGTGTTCCGCTCCGAGTCGGAGAGGCGCGGCCGGGCCCACTGGTCGATGTCCCAGGACAGGCCCGCGTGCCGCGTCTCATCCTCGGCGATGCGCACCATGGCTTCGCGCACCTCGGTGTCCTGCGCGTGCAGGGCCTGGTGGTGGGCCACCAGCGCGCCGTACGTCTCTCGCACGCAACCTTCCACGGCGTTGTCCAGCGCCACATCGAGGAACGGACGCAGGGGCAGGGCGGTGACGACGGGGTGCTGGGGCGTGGCGCCGAAGCGACGCGCGATGCGGCCCGTCACGTCGGTGTGCATCACTTCATCCACGGCGCTGCGGCGGGCCGCGTCCTGGAGGTTCGCGTCGGCGCCGTGCAGGGCCAGCTCCTCACGCAGGCGCAGGAAGGCGTGGACGGAAGCCGCCTCCAGATGCGCGGCTTCCGCGAAGTAGTGCCCCAGCGCGTCCATGCTCTCGCAAGGGGGGGCGCCCTGGAGGCCCACGGGGCGCCGGCCGATGTTGCAATGGTCGCTGCCCTTCTCCAGGACATGGCGCTCGACCTCGCGCAGCTCCCCGGATGCGGACACCTCCAGCACGAGCTGATCCAACTGCGAATCCTTCACGCAGGTGTCGCCCTCGTAGGAAATGACGCTGAAGGTGCCGTTCGCGTTCTTCTTCACCGCGCCCTGTTCGAGCGTCGAGCAGTTCAGGGGGTGGCCCGAGGCATAGGCGAGGAGCGCGGCCTCCTGTTCGGTGTCGACAGTGCCCAGCAGGGACTTGAGGGCCTCCGGCGTCGGGTGTGTCTTCACCTCATCGCCGCGTGTGGTGACCAGGAAGGTGTGGGTAATGACATGGGGGCAGAAGCCCTGGCAGGTATCGGCGAAGCCCTCTGTGGTTGTCGCGTTCGCCAGGGCGGTCTGGCAGGCAGGGACGTCGGTGGCCGTCGCGCAGGGCTGGCCAGAGCTGGTGCGGGTATGGGCGTTCGTGGGGTCCGAGGGGCTGTTGGTGGAGCGAAGCTCGACGAAGTCCGGTGGGGGCGAAATCTTCAGGTCGCTGAGCGCGGGGACACCGTTGTCGCAGGCGATTTGCGAGTAGCCCTCCAGGTCCGCGGAGGAGCCGCAGCCCGCGAGCACCAGCGGGGTGGCGAGCGAGGTGCGCAAGGCCCGTGAGAAGAGGTGGCGCAGGCGAAGAGCGTTCATGGGCGGCCTTCCTGGAAAGAGGTGCCGGGCGCTACAGCAACAGCGATGCCAGCACTCCGTCACGAGGAGGCGCCCTTGCCGGTGCGACGCCGCGTGCGCGGAAAACCCAAGCAGGGCGACAGAATCCTGAGGGGGACAGGGCGCCCCGGGTCCTTTGTCTGGCCACTACCGGGCCGTCTTCCTGGCGACGGTCCGGGAGCGCTTCGGGGGCGGGGCTTGTCCCATGAGCGCGGACAGTCCATCCAGCACGCGTTCGAGCCCGAACCGGAAGGCGTGTTCGGGGTTGTAGGCGGCGCCATGGGCCTGGCCCGCGGCGGTGCCCACGCGGGAGGCGGTGGGGTAGCGCTCGGGGTCGGACATGCGCGCGAGCAGGGGCGCGTTCGCCTGCCACCACGTCGCGTCGCTCATCTGGGATTCGAGGCGCGCGGCGCGCATGTCCGACGCGGCCCGGGCACAGGATTCGACGAAGCCCAATACGAACGTCAGCGCGGCATCCTGCTCCACGTCGCCCAGGCCCGCGCCTTCGAGGGCCTGGAGTTCGTACTCGTATTTGGCCAACTGCCCCGGGCCCAGCGGCGGGCGCGTGGTGGACACATCCGCGAGCCACGCGTGCTTGGTGAACAGGGCGCGGTTGTCATGGGCCACCGCCTCCAGGCGGGCCCTCCAGTCCCGCGTCTTCGGCTTGCGCCGGGCCATGCCCGCATAGAGGCCGTCGAGCATCAGGTCGATGAGCTCCGCCCGGCCGGGGACATAGGTGTAGAGCCCCATGGGCGCGATGCCGAGCTTCCCCGCCAGCGCCCGCATCGTCACCGCGTCCAGCCCTTCCGCGTCCGCCAACTCCACCGCCGTGGCGACGACGGTGTCCACGGTGAGGCCTGGCTTCGGCCCACGTTGTCCCTTCAAGGGCGCGGCCTCCCGCCACAACAGCTCCAGCGTCCGTGTGGGGTCTCCCGCGCTGCTGCGATGCGATGCCATGCGGAGGATTCTTCCAACGCCGCGACCTTGACGTGCAACTGCGTACGTCGTACGTAGATTCGGCGGTCCGTCAAACCCTGCTGGAGGATGACCATGCGAGTCACTGCTTCCGCCGTGTCCCTGAACGTCGATGACGTGGAGGCTTCCGCGTCCTTCCTGAAGCAACACTTCGGCTTCACGGAGGCGATGTCCGCGGACGGCTTCGTGTCGCTCGCGCGGCCGGACGTCGGCTTCAACGTCTGCTACCTGCGCACCGGCCTGAAGTCGCTCAAGCCCGAATCGCTGAAGACGCGCCGGGCGGAGGGGCTCATCGTCGCCTTCGTGGTCGACGACATCGACGCGGAGTACGCACGCATCCAGGCGGAGGGCGTGAAGGTGGTGACGCCCATCGAGACGGAGCCCTGGGGCGAGCGCTACTTCCAGGTCGCGGACGCGAATGGCGTCATCATCCAGTTGGTGCAGTGGATGCACGCGCCCGGCGCCGCCTGAGTCGTCAGGACGTTGGCCGGTTCCTGCCGGGTGCCCGAGCCGCCCGGTAGGAAATCCACCCGCCTTGCGACGACGCACGAAGGCAGCCAGGACGTTTGCCGGATGTCAGACGGAGTGGATAGCGTGCAGTCCATGCCGGACATCCGCCTGCCTGCCGAAGCGAAGTACAAGAACGAGTTGGACGCCCTCGCGGCGCATGACGACAAGCCCCGCCCACCGGGTTGGGCGCTGTCGCCCCGCGCGGTGGAGATGTACATCCTGGGAAGTCCCAAGCCCGTGGGCGGCGTGACCATCACGCCCAAGTACGTGGGCGACCGGGGCATCGTGCAGGTGTGCATCGCGACGCTGGCGTCGGACCGGGCGCTGATGCTGGTGGGTGAGCCGGGCACCGCGAAGAGCTGGCTGTCGGAACACCTCTCCGCGGCCGTCAGCGGCACGTCTGGACTTGTCGTGCAGGGCACGGCGGGCACCAGCGAGGACCACATCAAGTACTCGTGGAACTACGCGCTGCTGCTCGCGCAGGGGCCGTCACCGGAAGCGCTGGTGCCGTCGCCCATCCTGCGGGCGATGCGCACGGGCAAGTTCGCCCGCTTCGAGGAGGTGACGCGCACGTCGCCGGAGATTCAGGACTCGCTCATCTCCATCCTGTCGGAGAAGCAGGTGTCGGTGCCGGAGCTGGGGGAGATCACCAGCGCGCAGCGAGGCTTCAACCTCATCGCCACGGCGAACACGCGCGACCGGGGCGTCAACGAGATGAGCGCCGCGCTCAAGCGCCGCTTCAACTTCGTCACGGTGCCGGTGGTGGAGGACCTGGAGCAGGAGATTCAAATCGTCACCAAGCGCGAGGCGGAGCTGCGCACGGACTACCAGGTGGGCGTGCCCCCGCCGGAGGAGCTGTCGCGGGTGCTGCTGACGCTCTTCCAGGAGCTGCGCAAGGGCGTGACGAAGGACGGCAAGACGAAGGTGCGAACGCCGGGGGCGGTGCTGTCCACGGCGGAGGCCATCAGCGTGCTGTTCAACAGCGCCATCCTCGCGCAGCAGTTCGGCTCCGGCACGGTGACGTCGCAGGAGCTGGCGGCCTCGCTGGTGGGCGCGGTGGTGAAGGAGCAGGAAGACGACGTGAAGGCGCTGCGCGAGTACATGGAGACGGTGGCCAAGGGCCGGCCGGGTCCGTGGAAGGAACTGTACACCGCGAGCAAGAAGCTCCTGAGGGGCTGATGGACTTCGCCCTGCTCTCCCGGGTGCAGCACTTCCCGGTGCGTCACCACTCGCCGCGCACCACCGCCGTGCTCCAGCGTTGGCTGGAGCGGGTGAAGCCCGAGGTCGTCCTCGTGGAGGGGCCCTGCGACGCCACGGGCATGGTGGACGTGCTGTGCGACGCGCAGACCCGGCCGCCCGTGGCCATCCTGGGCTACCGCACGGACGGCACGCCTTCATCCTCGCTGTGGCCCTTCGCCGCCTATTCGCCGGAGTACCAGGCGCTCAAGTGGGCCCGGGCGAACGACGCGTGGGTGGAGTTCATCGACATCCCGGTGGGCGTCAGCCTTGCGCTGGACCGCGACGCGCCCGGTCTGGGACTGGAGGCCGAAGCGACGGAGGGAGGCCCGGCGGCTCCCGATGACACGGTGCCCCTGACGGACGCCTTCGCGCGCTCCCAGGGCTACCGCTCGTTCGAGGAGTTCTGGGAGGCGGCCTTCGAGGCGCCGGACTGGAGCCCGGAGCAGTTCCGGCCGGTGCTGCTGGCCTGGGCGGACGTCATCAACGCGGGTCCCCGGCAGGACTACCACCGCCAGCGCGACGCCTTCATGGCGCGCAAGGTGCTGGAGGTGTTGGCCAGCGGCGTGCCTCCGGAGAAGGTGGTGGTGGTGGCGGGCGCGGCGCACATCGCGGCCTTCCTGGCCAACGACGTGGATCCCGCGCTGGAGGAGAAGCTGCCGGCGGGCGTGCCCTGCGCGGTGACGGTGATTCCGTTCAGCTTCCCCCGGCTCGCGGAGCAGTTGGGCTACGGCGCGGGCAACCGGGCGCCGCAGTTCTACCAGAAGGCCCACGATGCCCACTGCGACTTCCGGCGGGCCACGCTGGAGGTGCTGCTGGACTTCGCCAGCCACCTGCGGATGCGCGGCTTCACCGCGTCGCTGTCGGACGTGCTGGAGGCGTACCGGCTTGCGGTGATGCTGTCGGACCTGCGCGAGAAGAGCGCGCCCGGCCTGGATGAGCTGCGCGAGGCGACGGTGGCCACGCTGTGTCGGGGCGACGCGACGCACGTGGACGGCTTCCTGTGGAAGAGCGTCATCGGCCATCAGGTGGGGCAGGTGGCGAGCCGCATCGGACAGAACTCGTTGCAGGCGGAGTTCTGGCGCGAAGTGGGCGAGCGGAGGCTTCCGCGCACGGACAGCCCGGAGAGCTTCGCGCTGCGCCTCAACAACGACGTGGAGGTGGGCTCCTCCGTGTTCCTCCACCGGCTGCGCGTGGCGGGGATTCCCTACGCGACGCTGTCGGGTACGGGCTCGCGTTCACAGGCGGCGACGGAGGCGGGAGGCTACGCGGCGCTGACGCGGGTGCGCGAGTCCTGGCAGGCGCAGTGGACGCCGTCCACGGACGTGGCGCTGGTGGAGAAGATCGTCCTGGGCGATTCGCTGGAGGGCGTGACGACGCGCGTGCTCCAGGAGCGGCTGAACCTGGCCAAGACGACGGCCCAGGCGGCGGACGTGTTGCTGGAGTCCGTCATCACCGGCTGTCCCCAGACGGTGGCGTCCGCGCTCCGGGCCTGTGACGCGCACGCGGCCACGGACGCGGACCTGCCCTCGCTGGCGTCGGCGGCGCGGGCGCTGTCGGGGCTGATGGCCTACGGCACCTCGCGGGCGCACTCGGAGGTGGGGGACGAGGCGGTGGCGTCGCTGGGTGAGAAGACCTTCGGCCGGGCGCTGTTGCGCGTGCGCGAGGCCAGCGTGTGCGACGCCGAAGCGGTGCCCAGGGTGCTGGAGGCGCTGCGCACGCTGCACGAGGTGGCGCTGTCCCAGCCGCGCGCGGACAAGGCGGGCTGGTACGTGGAGGCGCGGGGGCTGATGGAGAGCCACGCGGTGCACCCGGCGACGTCGGGGCTCGCGACGGGCCTGCTGTACCTGGCGCGGGAGCTGCCTGAGTCCGACGTGGCGCTGGAGGTGGGGCGCCGGCTGTCGCTGGCGGTGGAGCCGGCGGACGCGGCGGCGTACCTGGAGGGCTTCCTCCAGGTGAACGCGCTGGTGCTGGTGAAGAGCCGCGAGGTGGTGAAGGCGCTGGACGACTTCCTCTGCGGCGTGGAGCCGGAGCGCTTCGTGCAGACGTTGCCGGTGCTGCGGCGTGCGCTGGGCACGCTGGGGGCCACGGAGCGGCGCTACCTGATGGAGAACGTGATGGGCGCGCGGCAGTTGAAGGACAAGGGCCGCGCGGTGAAGGCCGTGCTGGAACAGAAGGACAAGGAGACGTTGAAGGACATGAGCGCGGAGCTGGGCAAGGCGCTCGATGACCTGGACGACCTGCTATGAGCGTGGACCCCAAGGACCTGGAACCGAAGGACCGCGACGCGCTCCTGCGCTGGCGGCTGGCGCTGGGCCCGGAGGCGGAGAAGACGGGGTCGTGCCCGTCGCTGGGCGGGCTGGGCGGCGGCGCGACCGCGCTGGGCCTGGCGGACGGGGACCTGGAGGAGCTGGATGACACGCTCTCCTTCGTCTACGGCGAGCGGTCCGCGGGCCGGGGCGGCTCCAAGCCCTACCTGCCCAAGTGGCTGGGCTCGCTGCGCGACTTCTTCAAGGACGACGTCATCGCGCTGGTGCAGAAGGACGCCATCGAGCGCAAGGGCCTCACGCAGCTTCTCTTCGAGCCGGAGACGCTGCCGTTCCTGGACAAGAACGTGGAGCTGGTGACGACGCTCGTCAGCGCGCGCGGGCTCATCCCCGACCAGGCGAAGGACCTGGCGCGCGGCATCATCCGCGAGGTGGTGGAGGACCTGCGCAAGAAGCTGGAGTCCCCCCTGCGCACGGCGGTGCTGGGCGCGCTGCGCAGGGACAGGACGAGCCCCATCCCCATCGCGCGCAACATCGACTGGCGGCGGACCATCCGCTCCAACCTGAAGGGCTGGGACGCGGAGAAGAAGCGGCTCATTCCGGAGCGCTTCTACTTCTGGCCCAACCAGCGCCGTCACCACGAGTGGGACGTGACGCTGGTGGTGGACCAGTCCGGCTCCATGGCGGAGAGCGTGGTGTACAGCTCCGTGATGGCGGCCATCTTCGCGTCACTGGACGTGCTGCGCACCAGCCTGGTCCTGTTCGACACGGAGATCGCGGACATGACGCCGGTGCTGGCGGACCCCGTGGAGGTGCTCTTCTCCGCGCAACTGGGCGGCGGCACGGACATCAACCGGGCGGTGGCCTACGCGCAGGAGCACTACGTGCGCCGGCCGGAGAAGACGCTCTTCATCCTCATCACCGACCTGTACGAGGGCGGCAATGCGGAGGAACTGGTGGCGCGGCTGCGGCAGTTGGTGGACTCGCGCGCCCGGGTGTTGTGCCTGCTGGCGCTGTCGGACAGCGGCCGGCCCTCGTATGACCATGCGATGGCGGAGCAGCTCACCGCGCTGGGGATTCCGTGCTTCGGGTGCACGCCCAAGAAGCTGGTGGACGTGGTGGAGCGGGTGATGCGCAACCAGGACCTGACGCCGCTCATCGCGTCCACGAACAAGGAGGACCGTCATGGCTGACGTGCGGCCCGTGATTGGAATGGGAGCGCTGCTGGAGATCATCAGCGACAAGGCGGAACTGGCCAAGGGCGCGGAGATGTTCGACCGCAAGCTGCTCGCGAACCTGTCGCGCTATGAGAACCGGCTGTTCGCGGACGCGGCGGGCTCCGGGGCGACGCCCTACAAGGTCTCGCTGGTGTTCGGCGAGGCGCGCTCGGACGTGAAGGGACGCTGCTCGTGCATGGCGGCGCGCTCGCGCCCGTTCTGCAAGCACGCGGCGGCGCTGCTGGTTGCGTGGGCCCGCGCGCCGGACGCCTTCGTGACGGCGGAGTCGGCCCCGGTGGCGCCGGGCGGCACCGGCACGAAGAAGAGCGTGAAGAAGGGCAAGGCGGAGACCGGCGAGCTGATGAAGGCGGGCGTGGCGCAGGTGTCCACGCTGGTGCGGGAGCTGGGCCTGTCGGGCGTGGCGTCGCTGGGCGCGGAGCGGCCCGAACAGGTGCGCGCGCTGGGCGAGGCGCTCAGGGCCAACGGCCTGCGGCGGTTGTCCGCGCGGGCGGTGGAACTGGCGGGCCTGCTGGACGCGGCGGTGGCGCGCACGGGGACGTTCGAGGCCCCGGCGTTCACGGACCTGGTGGCGGACATGCTGCTCACGGCGCGCAAGGTGGAGAAGCACCTGGGCGGTGACGCGCTGGAGTCCCGCCACGTCGAGGAGCTGATTGGCAAGACGTGGACGAAGAAGGACCGCGCGCCGGTGACGGGGCTGACGCTGGTGGAGTACGCGTTCTCCTCGCGCGTCACGCCGGACCGGTTCCTCATCCGCGAGAGTCGCTTCGTGGACCTGGTGTCGGGCGGGCACTACAGCGAGAAGCAGATCCTCCCCGCGATGCTCAAGACGGTGGTGCCCAAGAAGAGCCACGCGGGCTACGTGCTCCAGGGCGCGACGGGCGGGCAGTACCCGGGCTTCGCGCCGCACCGGCTGGACCTGGAGGAGTGGACGGGCGGTTCGCCAGTGGACCGCAAGCCCCTGGAGCGGTTGCTGGAGGTGGCGCTGCCGGACGTGAGCGCGGCGATGGCGGCCTTCCAGGAGCACCGCAAGGACGTGTTCGCGCCGGACCTGCTGCCGGTGGTGGTGCGGGTGGAGACGCTGCTGGCCAGCGGGTCCCGCTCGCAGTTCGTGGATGGCGCGGGCCGGGCGCTCTTCCTGCCCGCGGATGCTTCGCTGGAGGAGCCGCTGTCCGCGGCGCTGGAGGGCTCGAAGCTGCTGGCCGTGCTGGGCGACGTGGGCCTGGAAGCGGCGCTGCCCACGCTGTTCCCCCTGGCCGTGGTGGTGGAGACGCCGGAGGGCCTGGGATTGCGCGCGCTGGGCCGGGCGGAGGATGCGCCGGTGGTGTCCCGGCGGCGGGGACGGGTGCGGCCTCCGGTGACGCCCAGCGCCCTGCCTCGCAGCGGGTGGTCGGAGGCGGCCCGGGCGGCGGGGGCTTCGCGCGCGGCCATCGCGCTGGCGGAGGTGCGGGACGAGCTGGCGGACGCGTTCGCCAGCGGGCTCGCGGCGGTGGGGACGCGGACGGTGGAGCCGCTGGTGGCGCGGCTGCGCGAGCTGGGCCTGGAGAAGCCGGGGGCGCTGCTGGAGGCGCTGGCGCAGCGGCCCGACCCGGGCGAGCGGCTGGACGACTTCATCAAGGTCTACCAGGTGCTGGGCATCGCGCTGGTGCGGCTGTCCGGCGCGGTGCAGGTGGAGGTCTCCGCGCTGGAGTCCGTGCCCACGCACCCGAGCATCCACGTGCAGCGCCCGGAAGTCGCGCTGTCACCGGGCGAGGCGATGGTGCGCCGGGCGCGCGGGGAGCTGACGCGCTACGAGGCAGCGGCGCACGCGGCGCGCTACTACGCCAGCCTGGGCGTGGACGCGCTGATGCGGGACTACTACCCGACGTGGAGCGACGGGGCGGCGAGCGCCTTCGTGGCACGCGTGGTGGCGACGCGAGGCGAGGCGGCGCTGGAGTCCGTGAAGGGCGCGCTGGCCGAACACCACAGCCGCATGGTGCGTCGCACGGCCCTGCGCACCCTGGGCGCGATGGGAGGACCGCAGGCGAGGCGCGAGCTGGATGCGATGACCCGCGGTGGCCACGACGCGGGCCTGCGCCTCTTCGCGAAGGAGACCCTGGAGGATGTGCGCTCCCGGGAGTCGGGGGAGGCGGCGGTGGCGGAGTTGATGCGCATCCGCCGCGAGAAGGTGCAGCCGTTCGCGCAGGCGGCGCTGTCCGAGTCGACGAAGGAGGCGCGCGCGGCGGCGGTGAACACGCTGGCGGACCATGGCGCCGTGGCGATGCCCGTGCTGCGCCAGGTGTTGTACGGAGACCCCTCGCGCGAGGTGCGGCGGGACGCGGCGCAGGCGCTGGCGCGGATGGGGGACTCGGAGGTCATCGACCGGTTCGTCAACATGGTGCAGGCCCGCAGCGCGAATGACGACGACGCGAAGACGGCCGTGTACGCGCTGGGCATGCTGGGGGATGTGCGGGGCGCGGAGGCCCTGCTCGCGGCGTTCGCGGACGGGTGGAAGCCCGGCGTCGTCGCGGAGTCCATGCGCACGTTGGGACTGGCGCTCCTTCAGCCCGCGCTGAACCTGGCGGAGTCGCGTCCGGAGGTGCTGGAGCGGCAGGCCCTGCGCGGCCTCTTCGAGACCTTCCCCACGGCTCCCCTGGCGAAGGAGCTGCTCGCGCGCGTGGAGGCGTCGCTCGGACATCCAGACCTCGTGGACCGGGCGGCCGTGTACCTGAAGCTGGCGGCCCAGAACGCGGCGGTCGGAAAGCAGGTGGCCGCGCGCCTCCTGGAGCTTCCCGCCGTGTCCGGGGACAAGGCCCTGGCCCGGCTGGCGAAGAAGGTCCTGGGGTGAAGCCGGGGGCCCGCCGCCTTGCTCGTGGCGGTGGGCCTTCGGGTGTCCTGGTGGTGCGCGGATCAGCTCGACATGCTGGCGGTGAGGTCGATGCTGGTGGGCGTCGTCGGGACGGGGAACGGCTTGCCGGCGGACGTGCTGAAGTCCAGCGTGTTGAGGTTGACGGAGTACACGCACGGGTTGCCGTAGAAGCGCACGGAGTAGGTCAGGCCCGTGAGGTCCTTCACGGTGGCCCACTGCGTGTAGTCGACGGCGTCCTTGCCCTGCTTGTCCACGGAGCGGCTGGTGCCCAGCGGGATGTCCACGGTGTTGAGGATGTGGAAGGCCAGCGTGGTGGCATCCCCGGAGGACGACAGCGGCTGGGCGTACTGCTTGAGGTAGGTCGCGCGCACGAACCGCGCGGGAGGCGTCGAGTCACCCGGCAGGCCGCGCATGCCGCTGCCGTGGCCAGAGGGGGAGAACGACTGGAGGCCCAGCTCCGTGGGCTTCGCGTCCCAGGGGGACAGGTTCGCGTAGTTGCCCAGGTTCTCCAACTGCTGGGGGAACGGAGGGTTGTTGGTACAGACGCCGACGGGGTTGTCGTAGACGTTGAGCGTCCCGTGGGTGCACTCCACGACGATGCTGTTGCCGCCCGCGTCGTGGATGGGGAAGTGCAGGGGCAGCAACTTCGCGAGCAGGTCGCCTTCCCACACCTGCACGTTCCCGCTGCTCAGAGCCGCCTTCACGTCCGCGACGGTCGCGCAGGTGCCGAGCGCCCAGTTCACGAAGTCCACCAGCGCCAGGGCCTGCGCCGGCTGGGTGACGGACGGGTACGTGGAGCCCGGCAGCCACAGGGCGCCCACGCAGAGGCCCGCCGTGTTCATGCCATCCACGGTGATGGCGTCGGTGAGGGCGGTGAGGCCGACATACCCATACGTCGACGTCCACTTCAGGCCGGGCTTGAGGCCCGGGCCCTTCGACTGGAAGGACTCGCCCTTGGCGTGGACCATGAGCTGGGATTTGAGGTCGACGCCGAACTCCATGCTGCGGCCGTTGACCGCGTAGTTCGTGGAGATGCGCGAGTCGGTGCCGGTGATCAGGAAGTCAGTGCACATGGGCATTCCTCGGTCCGTGGAGGGCCGTTGCTCCCTGGAGGCTTGGAGTGTTCCACGGTGTCCGGACCCTTCTGCATGCCGCGCACCATCACCCTGGGAACACCGATTCCCGATGAATTCCAGGGCATTGGCGAAAGGCGCCCCGTGCGGCGTTCCCGGCTGCGTCCCCGTGGAAGGCCGCCGCGTCCTGCTCCGACGCGGAAGCGGCTCGTGGGGGCCTTCCGGCTCGCTCGCCCGTCTGCTTTCTGACGAGAGGCTTGCGGGCTCAGGCCGGCTCGGGTGAATTCGGGTGGTGCGGTCCCATCGAGTGCGTGCCTCGCCCAGGGGGCGAAGCGGGGTGTTCATGAAGGCGTCGAGGTCATCCACGGGTTGGAGGCGCACCTGTGCGGCGGTGCTGGTGGCGGGGAGCGTCTTCACGGCGACCGCGTGGGCCGGGCCGCCGCCTTCTTCGACAGAGAAGCGCTTCGCGAAGCGCTACCTCGTCATCCTCGCCGCGGAGCCGAAGCTGGGTCCCCAGGATGAACTCCAGGCGAAGATTTCCAAGCAGGCCGACCTGAAGACGGACTTCGCCCGCCTGTCCTCCACGGACTTCGCGGGCCTCAATCCCTGTCTCCAGATTTTCGTCGCCAACAGCTTCGCGTCGAAGGCGGAGGCGGAGGACTACGGCCGCAAGCTCCAGGCCCTGGGCGTCACCTCCTCCGTGCGGCAGTCGGGGGCGTATGCCAACGGGGACGCCGCCCGACAGAAGAAGTGCGCGGAGGTCTGGCAGGCCTTCTTCCGCTTCACGGCGAACCCCCACGCGGAAGATGGGACGGCCCCGACCTTCAATGCGACCGCCGTGCTGAAGCACGCGGACGGGAGCGAGGAGCTCCGCCCCCTCAAGGACCGGTTCGCCGACAGCGATGTGCCCCAGGGCACGCCGCAGGCATTCAGTGTCTGGTACGGCGGTGGGGGTTCGGACGTGAAGATGGTGCGCAAGGGCCAGGCGGTGGTCGTCCTCCAGCGCTACAAGGACGAGGGCATCCCCATCGCAAAGGAGAAGGACGTCGAGGTCGCCCGCTTCGCCCTTCCTTCCAATGTTCGCGTGAGCGGACTGGACAAGTAGCGACGAGGATGACGGACCCCACGCCCCCAGCGCCCGGCCCTCGACGCGACGACTCGCTGGAGGACTTCGAGCTGCCGTTCTTCCAGTGGATCGCGATCCAGCTCCAGGGGCTGGTCATCGCCATCATCGTGCGCTCCACCGACCTGTTGCTCCTCTTATGGCGTCCCAGCCTGCTGCGGCCGTACCTGGGGCTCTGGTGGCAGCGCCTGCTGCTCACCCCCTACAGCGCGCGGCGCACCTTCGAGATGGTCCGGGCGCTCCAGTCCACCGGCCAGTCCTTCCGCGAGCTCATCTACGGGGAGACGCCGCTCTTGACGGCGCTGCTCTTCCTGCGGCGCGCGGGCGTGGGCTCCCGCAGCCGCGTGGTGGACCTGGGCGCGGGGCGTGGGCGGGTGCTCATCGCCGCGCGGTGGCTGAGGGCCCAATCGCATGGCGTGGAGCTCATCGCGGACCACGTGAAGCGCGTCGCGCCCTGGCTCGAGCCCGCGGGCATCACCCTCACGGTGGGGGACATGACCCGCGAACCGCTGACGGACGCCACCCACATCTTCACCAACTGGGTGGCCTTCACTCCGGAGACGAAGGCCCGGCTGGTGGCGCATCTGCGCACGTGCCAGCCCGGGACGCGCATCATCACGGTGACGCGTCCCATCCAGGCGGAGGGTTTCATCGGACACAGTTACCGCTGGATGCTCTTCACCTGGGGGCCGGAGAAGGTCTGGATCCAGGAGTACCGCCCGGAAATTTCAATCCCAAGCGGAAACCAGGAGTGATGTCAGACGGTGTTTCTAGGGTGCCTGCCTTCACCCGGAGTCACATCCGAAAGGCTGACACCATGATGCAGCGTCTGTTGAAGTGCCGGGGTCTCCTCGCCTCCGCCGTGTTCGCCGTGCTGATGGGAGGCGTGACGGCCCAGGCGGAGTCGCCCGGAGCGAGCGGCTCGGCGGATCCCACGGACAACGGTGGGTCGCTGACGTTCGCGGCCCAGGCGGACATCGCGAGGGTGGTGGCGTACTGGACGCCGGAGCGCATGGCGGCGGCGGTGCCCGCGGATGTGCCGATGACGTCCGGCAAGGCGCCCATCAGCCTGCGGCGGGTGCCGGAGGACAAGCAGGTGGGGCGCGTGGATGGCGCGGAGCCGCGTGGGGGCGTGCCCATGATGGCGGCCGACATCCATTCGATGAGCGGCCGGGTGTTCTACACGGGCGACCAGGGCGGGAACTATTCCTGTTCGGCCAGCACGGTGAACAGCAATGGCAAGCGGGTGGTCTTCACCGCGGGCCACTGCGTCCACGGTGGCGGTGCGGGGCGCGGCTGGCACACCAACTGGGTGTTCGTGCCCGCGTACCACGCGGGGTCTCCGTACGGCACGTGGACGGCGTACCAGTTGTGGGCGAAGAACGGATGGATCAACAGCGCGGACCGCGCCTATGACGTGGCGGCGGCGGTGATGAACCCGCTCAACGGCGTGCGCATCGTGGACGCGGTGGGCGGCCAGGGCATCAAGTGGGGCATCGGCTACGGCCAGACCATCTACCAGTTCGGCTATCCCGCCTACGCTCCCTACAACGGGTCGCAGTTGTACTACTGCTCGGGCGCCACGTGGAATGAGGGCGGCTTTCCCACCATCAGTTGTTCCATGACGGGCGGCGCCAGCGGCGGTCCCTGGCTGGAGAGCTATGGCCAGCAGTTCTGGGCGTACCTGTACTCGGTGAACAGTTGGCAGTTCTGGAACCCGGATCCGAGCCACGTCTACAAGTGGCAGGGCCCGTACTTCAGCTACGACACGGCCGGCAGCCTGTTCGACCTCGTCAAGGACATGTGACGGCCGGGTGGGCGGCGCTTCAGGTGCGCCAGTAGCGGCGCACCTGGGCGTCCGTCCGCTCTTCCTGCGCGAAGCGGAGCATCAAGGGCTCCGCCATGGCTTCGGGGATGCGCAGTTGGGCAAGCAGCGCGCGGACCTCGAACTTGCGCGTGAGTCCCAGCAGGGCCTCGCGCTCGGGCAGGGTGAGGTCCGGGTGCCAGCAGTCCACGATGAGCACCACGCGGCGCTCCTGGCCCCGGTTCCACGTCTCGTGTTCGAACGAGTCGTGGAAGGCGAGCACGCGGCCCTGTTCCCAGTGCCGTGACTCGGTGCCCACGCGGATGCCGCAGCCCTCTGGAATCTTGAGCCCCAGGTGCAGCCGCATCCGGAAGCCGTCCCAACTGCAATGCGGCGTCAGCGTGGTGCCCGGCGCGTGTGAGGAGAAGAGCACGTCCGCCAGCGGGAACGCCGTGCACTCGCCCTCCAGGGAGTGCACGGCCTGCGCGGTCTCCTCCATGGCGAGCTTCGGCCAGAGGAGGCGGTCCAGGCGCTCGCCCGAGAAGTACACGGGGTGGACGGACCAGCGGCCGGTGCCGACGATGCCAGAGTCGTAGTGCAGCAGGTCCGCGTTCTCCAGCCGGGAAAGGTCGCGCTGCACCGCCGCGAGGCAGCCTTCCAGCGCCTTGGCCACGGGCGGGGGCGGGTCGCGCCAGGGG
>NZ_RAVZ01000570.1 GCF_003611635.1 Corallococcus terminator
CTTCCCGGTGGGGGCCGCGGTGCTGTACGCGGACGGCTCCGTGGTGGCTGGCTGCAATGTGGAGAACGCCACCTACGGCCTCACCGTGTGCGCGGAGCGCAATGCGTTCGCCGCGGGCGTGGCCCAGGGCAAGGAGAAGCCCGTGGCGGTGGCCGTCGTCGTGGACACCCTGGAGCCCTGTCCTCCGTGCGGCATGTGCCGCCAGGTGATGGCCGAGTTCGCCGGGCCTGACTTTCCGGTGCGCAGCCGCACCCTCAACGGTAGCGAGGCGCGCTATTCGCTCGGCGAACTGCTGCCGCACGCCTTCACCCGCGCTTTCCTCTAAGGGCTCCCCCGCGTGGACCTGCTGCTGACCAATGCCACCGTCGTGACCATGAACCGCGAGCGGGAGGTGCTTCCGCGCGCGGACGTGCTCGTCCAGGACGGTCGCATCGCGAAGGTGGGCCGGGGCCTGAAGGTGAAGGGCCCCCGCCGCCTGCTGGACCTGTCCGGCCAGGTGGTGATGCCCGGCCTCATCCACGGCCACCTGCACGCCTGCCAGACGCTGTTGCGAGGCCACGCGGACAAGCTGGAGCTCTTGGACTGGTTGCGCGAGCGCATCTGGCCCATGGAGGCGGCGCACGACGCGGCGTCCCTGCGCGCCAGCGCGGACCTCACGTTCGCGGAGCTGATCCGCTCCGGTTCCACGGCGGCGCTCGACATGGGCACCGTGCACCACTACGACGCCGTCTTCGAATCCGCGCGCGACAGCGGCTTCCGGCTCGTCGGTGGCAAGGCGATGATGGACTCCGGCGCGGAGGTGCCCCGGGGCCTGCGGGAGACGACCGCCGACTCGCTGTCGGAGAGCCTGGCGCTGCTGGAGCGCTGGCACGGCACGCACGACAACCGCCTGCGCTATGCGTTCGCGCCGCGCTTCGCCCTGTCCTGCACGCCGGAGCTGTTGCGCGAGGTGGGACGGCTGTCGCGCGAGAAGGGCGTGCGGATCCACTCGCACGCCAGTGAGAACTCCAAGGAGACGGACGTGGTCCGCCAGGTCACCGGCCAGGACAACATCGCCTTCTTCCACGGGCTGGGGCTCACCGGGAGCAACGTCACGCTGGCCCACTGCGTCTGGGTGGAGGGCAAGGAGCAGGCGCTGCTGCGCGAGTCGGGCACGGTGGTGTGCCACTGCCCGGGCTCCAACCTGAAGCTCGCGTCCGGCTACGCGCGCGTGCCGGAGCTGCTGGCGGACGGCATCCCCGTGGCGCTGGGGGCGGACGGCGCGCCCTGCAACAACACGTTGGACCTGTTCCACGAGATGCGGCTCGCCTCCGTGCTGCACAACCCGCGCGTGGGCCCGGTGGCGATGACGCCCATGCACGTCCTGGAAATGGCCACGCTGAACGGCGCGAAGGCCCTCGGCCTGGAGGACGAGGTGGGCTCCGTGGAGGTCGGCAAGCGCGCGGACCTCACGGTGGTGGACACGCGCGGCTTCCACTTCTGCCCGCTGCCGGAGGACGTGACGGGGCCGCTGGTGTACTCGGCGCGCTCCACGGACGTGTCGCACGTGCTCATCGACGGCAAGCTGGTGCTGCGCGAGGGCGAGCTGACGACGATGGATGCCCACGCGGTGCTCGCCAACGCCCGCACGCAGGCGACGAAGCTGTTCGCCCGCGCGAAGCTTCGCTGAGCTAGCGGGGCAGGCGCAGGACGAAGGACGTGGACCAGCCGTCCGCGTCCTCCACGGCCAGCCGCCCGCCGTGGGCTTCCGCCGCGAGCCGGGAGAAGTACAGCCCCAGGCCGTAGCCCCGGCGGCCCTCCTTCTCGCGGCTGCCCTGCGTGTACTTGTCGAAGAGGGACTCGCGCGCTTCGGGCGGGATGGCGATGCCGTCGTTGCGCACCGCCAGCCACTGCAACCCTTCCGCCTCGCCCGCCTCCAGGCGCACCCGGCCGCCCGACGGCGCGTAGCGGAGCGCGTTGGTGGCCAGGTTCTCCACCACGCGGATGAGCAGGCCCGCGTCGCCCACGATGTGGAGGTTCGGGGTGGAGGCCAGCTCCAGCCTGATTTTTCGCAGCCGGGCCGCGCCATCCAGCGAGCGGCGCACTTCGTCCAGAAGCGGCGCCACCGGGAAGGGCTGCTTGCGCGGGGACAGCCGGCCCTGCTCCAGGCGGGGCACGTCCAAGAGGTCGGAGATCATCCGGTCCAGGCGCGCGGTGACGGCGAGCCCCGTGCGCACCGACTCCACCAGCGGCGTCCCGACGGGCAGTTCCTGCTCCATCCACGACAGCGACAGCGTCACGGCGGACAGGGGCGAGCGCAGGTCGTGCACCAGGAACTGCATGAGCTGCTCCTGGTGGGCCTGGAGCGTCTCCAGTTGCACGTTGCGCGCGTGGGCCTCCGCCAGCATGCGCTCGATGGTGCGGTGGGCGTCCTCCACCTCGGAGGTGCGGCGGGCCTCCAACTGCCGGGCCACCTCCGCGCGCGACAGGTCCATGGCCAACTGGCGCAGCCGCCCGGTGCCGTAGTGGCTCACCGCCGCGACCAGGAACAGCGTGACCGCGGCGACGGCCACCGCCCCCGGGCCCACGCCCACCGTGTGCATCAGCACCGCCTGGGCCAGGGCGGCCAGGCCCGCCGTGCCGTAGACGAGCCGGGGCATCAGCTCCAGGCCGCTCAGCGCCACCACCAGCGCGAAGAGCCCCAGGCTGAAGCCCGCCACGCCGGCGGGGAAGGGCGACACGGGCAGCGCCATGATTTGCAGCCCGAACACCAGCGCCACGTCCACCACCGACTGGGCGATGCTCAACTGCTGCGTGACGGGCCGGAAGCGCAGCGCGAACAGCAGCGCCACCACGCCCCCGTAGCAGAGCAGCAGCGGGGGGTAGTGGGCCCAGTCCCGGGCGCCCGTCAGCCACAGGCCCAGGCTCACGGCGAAGAACACCCCCGTGCCCACCAGCCGCACCACCGCCCCGGCGCCCAGCACGCGCTGGCGCTGGGCGTTCACCACCCGCGCAAGCTCATTCTCGAAGGCAACGGGGAGGGAAGTGTCCATGCGACACGTCCGTTTTCCCCGCTTCTTCCCCTCGCGGCAAGTTCACGGCCGCGCGTCTTTCGCGACCCCCGCC
>NZ_RAVZ01000571.1 GCF_003611635.1 Corallococcus terminator
GGGTGGGCCTCACCTACGACCTGATTGAGCGGCACCGGGACACCCAACCCTGGACGGTGTCGGTGGTGGTGCGCCGGACGTGGACGGACGCGGGCGCTCGCACGGACGTGTCCCTCGACGTGACGGTGCCCCTGGCGATGTTCTTCGGGACCCGGATTCCTGCCCCCGAGGATGCCGGGCCTTCTTCGAAGTAGCCCCAGGGCGGGGCCCATACTATGGAAGTCCCACCATGAACTTCGAGCTGACCGACATCCAGCGCGAGATCCAGCGCCTGTGCCGCGAGTTCGCCGCCAAGGAACTCACCCCCAACGCCCGCAAGTGGGACGAACAGCACGCGTGGCCCTCGGACGCGGTGAAGAAGCTGGCGGAGCTTTCGCTCCTGGGCATCGCCGTGCCGGAGGAGTTTGGCGGCGCGGGCCTGGACAACGTCTGTTACTCCATCGCGATGGAGGAGATCAGCCGCGGCTGTGCCTCCACCGGCGTGATCATGAGCGTGAACAACTCGCTCTACTGCGATCCGATCTCCAAGTTCGGCACCCCCGAGCAGAAGGAGCAGTTCCTCAAGCCCTTCGCCAGCGGTGAGAAGCTCGGCTGCTTCGGCCTCACGGAGCCGGAGGCCGGCAGCGACGCGGCCGCCCAGAAGACCGTGGCCGTGAAGCGCGGTGACGAGTACGTCATCAACGGCTCCAAGAACTGGATCACCAACGGCCCCAAGGCCGACGCCATCGTGCTCATCACGATGACCAACCGCGAGGCGGGCAACAAGGGCATCACCGCCTTCCTCGTGCCCACCAACACGCCCGGCTTCACCCGCGCGGAGCCCGACAAGAAGATGGGCATCAGCGCCGCCTGGTCCTGCTCCATGTTCTTCGAGGACATGCGCGTGCCGGAGAAGTACCGCCTGGGCAAGGAGGGCGAGGGCTTCAAGGTCGCCATGTCCACGCTGGACGGTGGCCGCATCGGCATCGCGTCGCAGGCGCTGGGCATCGCGCGCGCGGCCTTCGAGGAGGCGGTGCGCTACTCGGGCGAGCGCAAGACGTTCGGCAAGCCCATCCGCGACCACCAGGCCATCCAGTTCATGATCGCTGACATGGCCATGGAGATCGACGCGGCCCGCCTGCTGGTGTGGCGCGCGGCGCTCATGAAGGACAAGGGCCAGCGCCACAGCCCGGAGAGCGCCATGGCCAAGCTGTACGCCAGCGAGATGGCCAGCCGCGTGGCCAACAAGGCCCTGCAGATCCACGGTGGCATGGGCTACAGCAAGGAAATGGACGCCGAGCGCCACGTGCGCGACGCGCGCATCACCGAAATCTACGAGGGGACGAGCGAGATCCAGCGCATCGTCATCTCCGCCAACCTGCTCAAGGAGTAGTCCCCGTCATGAAGCGCGCGCTCCTCCCCGTGCTGATGCTGCTCGTGGCCCCGTCCGTGGCCACCGCGCAGGGCACGTCCTCCAAGAAGAAGCCGGCGGCGACGAAGCCCGCCCCGGAAGCCACCCCGTCGGACGAGGCTCCCAAGAAGCCCGCGCCGAAGGATGACGGCCTGGACGTCAGCAAGCTGCCCTTCACCCCGGACTCCATCCGGCAGGTGATGGTGCACAACGCCCCTCGTATCCAGGAGTGCTACGAGAGCCACATGGTGGAGAAGGACAAGAAGGTGGAGGGCAAGCTCATGACCACCTTCACCATCACCGCCGAGGGCGCCGTGCGCAGCGCGAAGGTGGACAAGGTCCAGAGCACGCTGAAGGACGCGGGGCTCAACGACTGCGTGGTGTCCGTCCTCATGGTGCTGGACTTCCCCCGGCCTCCGGACGGGCGCGACCACCCCATCGAGTACCCCATCAACCTCAAGGCCGTCGAATAACAACAGGACACCCGCGCCCGTGAACTTCGACCTCACCGAGACCCAGACGCTCATCCGCGACACCGCGCGCAAGTTCGCGAAGGAGCGGGTGGCGCCCAAGGCCCGCGCCGCGGACCGCGCGGAGCACTTCGACCCGGAAGTCTTCAAGGCGCTGGCGGAGGTGGGCCTGCTCGGCGTGAACCTGCCGTCCCAGTACGGCGGCGCCGAGGCAGGCGTCGTCTCCTACGCCCTGGCCATGATGGAGATGGCCGCCGCGGATGCCTCCGTGTCCGTGGCCATGGCCGTCACCAACATGTGCGCGGAGCTCATCCACGCCGTGGGCACCGACGCGCAGCGGGAGAAGTTCGTCACGAAGCTCACCTCCGGTGAGGCCATCGTCGGCGCCTTCGCGCTGTCCGAACCGCACGCGGGCTCCGACCCCGGCGCCATGCTCACCACCGCGGTGAAGCGCGGCGACAAGTACGTGATCAACGGCAGCAAGCAGTGGATCACCTCCGGCGCGTACGCGGGCGTGATGGTCGTCTGGGCCCGCACGGGCGCCGCCGGCAACAAGGGTCTGTCCTGCTTCATCGTGGAGGGCGGCAGCAAGGGCCTCCACGTGGGCAAGCACGAGGACAAGATGGGCCTGCGCGCGTCCAACACCGTGGGGCTCACCTTCGAGGACTGCGAGGTCCCCCTGGACAACCTCCTGGGCAAGGAGGGCGACGGGTTCCGCCTCGCGATGATGGCGCTGGACGGTGGCCGCATCGGCATCGCGGCGCAGGCGTGCGGCGTGGGCCGGGCGGCGCTGGAAGCGACCGTGTCCTACACCAAGGACCGCAAGGCCTTTGGCCAGGCCGTGGCGGACCTCCAGGGCCCGCGCTTCATGATGGCGGACATGCGCACCCAGTTGGACGCGGCGGAGCTGCTCACCCTGCGCGCGGCGGCCCTCAAGGAGGCAAAGCAGCCGTTCACCCGCGAGGCCTCCATGGCGAAGCTGTTCGCCAGCGAGATGAGCAACAAGGTGGCCGACAAGGCCGTCCAGCTCCACGGCGGCTACGGCTACATCGACGAGTTCCCTGTCGAGCGGTACTTCCGCGACGCCCGCGTGCAGACCATCTACGAGGGCACCAGCGAGGTGCAGCGCGTGGTCATCGCCCGCGAGACGTTCCGACAGCAGGGGTAGGGCAGGGGGCGCCTTGCGCTCCATTCCCGCCTCGGGCCCCTGGCGCTCCGCCCTCTCCACACCGGGCGGGCGGGC
>NZ_RAVZ01000572.1 GCF_003611635.1 Corallococcus terminator
GCTTCAGGGCCGACGACCTCCGTGAGCCTCGTGGCGTTCTGCATGAACGCGAGGGTCGCCGCTCCGGACGCCGGGGACCCGTGGTTCGTCCCGGGCAGCAAGACGGCTCCGTCCTTGCCGCGTCGGGAGGTCTGTCGCACCGATGCTTTCCCCGCCTGCGGGACAGGCTCCTGGTCGTCTTCGGGCGACGTCGTTTCCTGAGCAGACGATGGCTGTCCCGTGGACGCGCTCGCGATCTTCGCGGGGCCTTCAACGGGGGGCTGCGTCGGTGCGGCGGGATCGCTCTCTGTCGGGGGCGGCGCAGGGAAGGGCGCCACGTTCGTCTGGGGCTCCGGCGCGGGTTCTGACATCGCGAGTGCGGGCGCCTCGGATGAGGCCGGACGGCTGAACCAGAACGCCCCTCCCAGTCCCGCGAGGAGGACCACGCCCCCCACCCACCAGACAGGGCTTCCCGCGCGTCGCGGAGCCAGGAGGGTCATCGTGTCTGGCGTTGGCTGCGGCTTGGAAGGGGCTGCCGTCCGGGTGGCGCTTCGTGCCGTCAGTCGCGAGGAGCCCTTCCGCGCTCCAGGGGAAATTCGCTGGAGTTGCTGACGCGCGGCCTCCGCCGAGGCCGGACGCAGGGCGGGGTCCTTCGCCAGCAGATGGAGGACCAGCGTGTCGAGTTCCGGCGGGATGCCTTCCGCTCGCGAGGATGGCATCGGCGGGATTCGGTCGATATGCGCGAACATCACCTGCACGGGATCGCCCTGGAAGGGACGCGTGCCGGTGAGCATCTGGAACGCGATGATACCTACCGCGTAGAGGTCCGTCGCCGGACCCACCTCGCCGCCACGGATCTGCTCGGGGGCCATGAATTCGGGCGTGCCCAGGATGGAGCCGTCGAGGGTCGTTGGCCCGTCCCGGGACTCCAGCAGCTTGGCGATGCCGAAGTCGACCAGCTTGAGGCTGGGCTCCGCTCCCGGCAGTTCCACCACGAAGACGTTCGCGGGCTTCAGGTCGCGGTGCACCACGCCCGCGGCGTGTGCCGCCCCCAACGCGGCCAGCATGTGGTCCAACACCCAGACTGTGGTGGAGACGTCCAAGCGCTGGGGGGTGGGGGCGAAGTCGCAGAGCGCCCGTCCCCGCAGCAATTCCATCACGATGTAGGGCCGCCCATCCGGGAGGGCGCCGAAACCGAAGATGTCGATGATGCCCGGATGCTGGATGGCGTTGACCGAGCGGGCTTCCACCAACAGCCGCTCTTGCAACCGGGGTGACGCGATGTCCGCCCGCAGCACCTTGATGGCCGCCTGTTTGCCAATCAGGCAATGGGTGGCGCGATAGACAACGCCCATTCCCCCGGCACCGATGCGCTCGTTGATGATGAACTCCCCGACCTGGGAGGAGATCAGTGGATCCGCGGCGGGGACGGAGGAGGAAGACGCAGACCTCACGGACGACGGAGGTCGTAGCGAGGCGGTCGCCGCATCGTCTGGAACGGACGGACGGTTGGTTTTCATGGAGGGGGCATGCGGCCGGCGGACAATAGCCGTGCAATCCCAACGCTTCCAATTCTCCTGATGATCCAGACGGGTCGAAACTGACCTTCCAGGTTCGTCTTGCTTAGACGCCTGACAAACGGATCAGGTAGGTCTGCTCAAGGCGAGGCCGTGGCGCCAATCCCTTGCGCAGGCGCCAGGGACGACCCCGTTTGGGCCGGAGAGGGCAGTTCCCGCAGCGCCTCGTCCTGGAGCGCGCCATCGTCCAGGGCCTCCCGTGGAGGCCCTCCTTCGGGTGGAGTAACCGGCGCGGGACTGGGAATGCTGGCCGGCTCCCTCAGGACGGGGCGTCGCGCGGCCGGAACCGTGGGCGCATGCTCCGGAACGACCTTGTGTTGAACCCGTCCCCCCACGATTCCGACACCGAAGGCCATGAGCACCGCCGCGCCCACGACGACCTTGTGACTCCGCGGCACCGGTGGCGCCACCGGGAGGACCGTCGGCATCGCGATGGGGACCGCCGCCACCACGACCGGTTCCGCCTGGACGGGCGGAGCGCCAGGGATGCGCAGCGCGGCTTCGATGGCGCTCAATTGCTGGCGCGCAGCCTCCGCGGAGTCCGGACGTCGCGCGGGCTTCTTCTCCAGCAACTGGAGCACCAGTGCATCAAGCGCCGGTGGAATCCCCTCCGCCTTGGTGGACGGCGCGGGCGGCACGGATTCCACCTGCGCGAACATCACCTGCATGTGCTCGCCCTGGAACGGGCGTGCTCCCGTCAGCATCTGGAACGCGAGGATGCCCACCGAGTACAGGTCCGCCGCTGGCCCCACCGTGCCGCCGCGGATCTGCTCCGGGGACATGCACTCCGGCGTCCCCGTCATCGCGCCGTTCGCTCCCGGCGACTCCTCCCGGGGCACCTGCGCGATGCCGAAGTCCACCAACTTGAGCGTGGGCTTCGTGTCCAGGAACTCCCTCAGGAACACGTTCTCGGGGTTCACGTCGCGATGCACCACGCCCGCCCGGTGCACCGCGCCCAGCGCCGACAACAGTTGATCCAACACCCAGACCGTCAGCTCGACGTCCAGCTTTCCCTTCTCGAGCAAGACCTCCGACAGCGTCCGCCCCTGCAACAGCTCCATCACGATGTACGGCCGCCCATCCGGCAGCGTGCCGCAGTTGAAGACGTCCAGGATGCCCGGGTGCCGGATGGCGTTCACCGCCTTCGCCTCCAGCAAAAGCTGCTGCTCCCCGCGCCGCGCCATCCGCTCCGCCCGCAGCACCTTGATGGCCGCGTGCTTGCCAATCAGCGGATGCACCGCGCGGTAGACGACGCCCATCCCACCCGCGCCGATGCGCTCCTCGATGATGAACTCGCCCAGCCGCATCGACAGCAGCGGATCCACGGACGGTGTGGGGGAGTGCTCCGGCGAGGGGGGCTCGGAGGACGACACCGGGTCGGGAACGCCTGGAGTGCTCATGGATTCGCCGGCCATCGGGGGAGGGTACCGCGCGCACCGGGGGTCATTAAAACATCCCGTTACGTGCTGCCCCCGCTCGGCTGGCTGCTTTGCTTCGCGGGGATTCCTTTTCCCATGTCACGGCCTCGCCCCAGC
>NZ_RAVZ01000573.1 GCF_003611635.1 Corallococcus terminator
ACGCTGGCGAGGCCGTCGGGGGGCTCGGGCAGGGGGCGACAGCCCCAGCGGCCTTACTGGCTGCGAGGCGAGGCGTGCCAGGGGAGGCACGCCTCGCGGACGGACTAGGCGGGCTCCTTGGGGGCGGAGGGCGCCCACGGCGAGCCGTCACGCTGCGCGGCAAGGATTGCCCGCCACAGGGCCGCGTTGTCACCCTCGAGGATCGCGGCGCGGACACTGGAATGGAGGGGCACCACCTCCGACGGGTCGGGCTCGGTGCGTGGGTCGAATCCAAGCGCCGTCACCGTCGCGTCGGTGATGCGGACAACCGTCATTGCATCCGCCTGGGTCATCCGGCGAGCCTTCACGGACCGTTCAAAGATGACGTTGAGTTCGTCGATTCGGGCGGTGACGGTTGGACACTGCGGAAGCAGCTCCTGCATGACAAGCAGCGGGGCAATTGGAGTTTTCTTGCGCACGAGCACCCGTATCAACGCGATGGCGCTACGGCGATCAGACTGCGGTGGACGTGCTGGGGCGGGGAAAGGCTTCTTCATGGCGTCTGACAGGACGACGGCGGGCCCGAGGGCCCGCCGTCAGGAGGACTACGCCAGGGCAGGGAGGGCGGAAGCGTCGCGGGCGTAGGTGCCGGTCTGCTTCAACAGGAGGGAGAGGGCCTTGGCCTTCCGGACAGCGCCGTCACCGAGGGTTGCGGACAGCATCCGACGCGCCGTCCGCTTGTTGGAGAGCGACGTCATGCCGGACAGGGAGTCCTTGCGGTGGTCGCTGAACTCCGTCCACGCCTGGAAGGCCCCATAGGCCGTCCCGACGAGGCCCGGCGCGGCGCCCACGAACTCGGAGAAGAGGCGAGAGGCTTCGCGGCGGTCGGCCTCGATGCGCGGGTGCTTCTTCTTCACGTCCTCTTTCGGCAGGGGCAGGAGGATGTCCATGGCTTCGCGGTGCTGCTGGAGGGTGTACGGGCGCGCGACGAGGACGTTGGCCAGGGTTTCGAAGTCGGCCATTTCCTGGGACATGAGGGCGAAGGCCTGCGCGGCGTTCTCCAGGCGCTCCTTGGCGTTGCGGCTGTGGCGGATGCTCCAGCGCGAGCCCGCGCGCTCGCGCAGCGCGGCGCCGAGCGTGTTCTGGCACACGACACGCGTGGCGACGTTGGCGAGGACGGCGGCGGCCGTGCCGTCGTGCGCGGTGGTGAGCAGGACGTACTTGCGAATCTCGCTCGGGTCGTGGCGGACGTGGATGCGGCCGGGCAGCTCCGCGAGCATCCACCCGCGCGCACCCGTCTCCCCGAGGGTGCCGGCGGTGTGCCAGATGGCCTGGACACCCTGCGAAGCGAGGACACCGGCACGGGCGAGGTCCTCGAACTGAAGGAGCTGGTAGCCCTCGCTGACGGTGGCGAGGTACGCGCCGGTGTCGCCGCGCACAATCGCCTTGCGGTCCGGCACCTGGAAGCCGTCGGGCATGGAGAGGGGAACGGCGTGCGCGGTGTAGAAGCCGGCGGCATCGCGGATGTCCTCCCACGTGCCGTTGCCGGGAAGCTGGGTTCCCAGCTTGTGCCAGGGGGTTGCGCCTGCGTAGACCATCTGGTTGATGTTGTGCGCCATGGTGTCGAGTCCTTCGGTGCCGGCTATCGCCGGCGGTGTCGCGCTCGGGGGCAACCCGGGCGGTGCGGCGAGGGCGCGAAGCCCTCACCGCGCTTCAATACCTACCATCCACATCTGACATTGCGAGGCGCTGCTAAACCAACGACCACGATTCCCGCATGACCTCAGGCGGTGCGCCTGAGGTCGGCTCGACGTAGGCATGGACTGGCAGAGCGTTGGGCGTTGCGTGCGGCGAGGTAGGCATGCACCCGAACCATGAGCTGGTCCATGGTGCGGCAGCGGTGATTTCGCGTGACGTTGGCGTGCAGGTCCAGCCACACGCGCTCGATGCGGTTGCCCTGGGGACAGTAGGGTGGCAGGAAGTGGAGCACGATGCGCCCTCCAAGTTGAGCAAGGGCCTTGCGAGTCTTCTGGCTGGTGTGGACCGCGGCGTTGTCCAGCACGAGGTGGATGCGGCGAGCGCGCCGGTATTCACCCGCGAGGTGCCAGAGCAACTGGATGAAGAGGTCGCTGGCCTTGGATTTGCCCTCCACCCACGTCAGCTTCCCCGTCCGGACATTCAACGCTCCGGCCAGGAAGCGCTTCTGGTTGTTGCCCGGTGTCACCACCACCCGGCGCTGCCCCGGAAGACACCAGTCGTGTCCCACCTTGGGGTTGAGATGGATGTCCACCTCATCCACGTGGAGCACGGGCTCTTCCGGGGGCTTGTGGGCATGCAGGCACTTCAACTCGTAGAGCCGGCGCCGACGCTTCCAGGCAGGCCAGGGGCACTGGACGATGGGCCTGGCTGCCTTGCGCCGCGCGCCGAGCGAGGTGAGCGCACGTCCCATGGTCGCCACGGACACCTGGGGCAGCCCCCGGCGCTCAAGTTCCAGGCACAGCAACTCCCGTGTCCAGGTAGGCCGGCACCAGCCCCAGTCCTCGGGCGTTCTCTGCAGCACCCGCGTCAACCTCTCTCGGAATCGCTCGTCGACCTTGCGCTGTCCATTACCCTCCCTCCTGTCTCGCAGCGCTCCGCGTCCGGCCTCCCGGTAGCGACGCACCGCGCTGACGACGGTGGAGGTGGCACAGCCCAGGTCCCGGGCTGCGGCATTGCACGAGGCTCCCCTCCCCACCGCCGCCACGGCCATGCACCGCCGCATGGTGAGCGGGCAGCCGCTCCTCTCGCCCCATCGCAGCAGCGCCTGGCGCTGCTTCCTCTTCAACCACTTCCTACCTTTGCCCTTGGGCAGGGCCTTCTCGCTCTCAGGTTTTCTGCGCACACAGAGCCGAACGAGAGGTGCCCCTGCCACTTCTTCCCGCCCAATTCACGCCCGCCTGCTCCTCAGCCTGATCGAGGATCACGAACTTCGGTTTAGGCTGCGACACCTTCCTGGAGCTGGGCCCGAAGCCCACCCTGCTCGGGATGGGGCGACAGTGCCTGCCCGAGGACGCCGGCGTCTGGCTTCCCAGCCTGCGGCCCGGCATCGACGACGAGCAGCA
>NZ_RAVZ01000574.1 GCF_003611635.1 Corallococcus terminator
CCAGCCCCAGCGTCTTGCCCCCGGCCCCCGCGCAGATGTCCGCCACGGTGAGCCCTTCGAGGCTGCCCCCCGGAGGAACGCACGCCTGGACGATGAGCTGGCTGCCCACGTCCTGCACCTGGAGCCGCCGGGACTTCATCACCCGCGTCTCGAAGATGCGGTGGCTGGCATCCGCGACGCGCAGCGCGTCCGGCGAGGACGGCACGGCTTCCGCCACCACGCCCTCTTCCGCCAACGCCGCGAGCACCGCGTCCCGGGTCCCGGCGGGCCGCACGCGGAAGTGCAGCGCGGGCTCTTCATCCAGCGACGCCATCAGGCCCGCCAGCGTGTCTTCCGGGTAGACGTCCGCGAGCCGCTGGGTGAGCCACCCCGGGAAGGAGTACCGGGTGGCAAGCCTGTCCACGACGGACTCCGACGCGGGCGCCTCCGGAAGGGGCTTGGTGGCGAGCCCCTCCAGCACCGCGTCATGCAGCGTGCGGGGCCGCACCGGCCCAGGCAATCGCACCTCGGGGCCGATGCGCGTCCAGCCCTCGCCACAGAAGAGCCGGCGCCAGAGCGTGTAGCGCACCAGCGCCTGGTCCTCCGTCATGACGATCTTCGCGTGCGAATGGCCCAGGAGGCGCGCCGCCAGGTCCAACAACCGCATGTGCCGGGACAGCTCTCGCGACGCCATCGCCACGAACCGCCGCTCCTGTCCGCCCAGCCCTTCGGCATCCCGCAGCGCGTTGGCGAGCGCCGCCTTCAGCGGATCCCCCTTGAGCACCGCGATGTGGGTCTCCAGGGCGGCGGTGGCCGCGCGCCGGGACGGACGCCCCAGACGCGACGGATCATGCGGCGAAGGCCAGAGGGGAATCTCCACGGGGGTGTGTCCTCTTCTTCGCTTCAGTCGCGCAGCGGCACGCAGACCGCCAGCGCGCCCGTCCGCGTCCGCGTCTGGGGTGACGCCCCCAGGCCGAGGAACAGGTAGCAGGGCGCGGCATAGCGTTCCCCGTCCAGCTCCAGGTCACCCTCCAAGAGGAGGATCCCCTGGCCACGATGAGGCGGGGGCCAGCGATGGTCCGTCTCCGACGTCAGCCGCACCCAGGTCCGGGGGGCCTCCGAGGCCGGCGTGGCCGAACGCGCACCCGGGGCGAACTCCGTCCAGGCCGGCGAGTCTGGCGCCAGCGGGGACTCCGAGGCGGCGAGCGCCTGACGCTTCAAGTCGAGGAAGCGCTCCACCAGCCCCATGATGTCGTCCACCTGGAACGGCTTCATCAGGAGGGCGTCCGGTTCGAAGGGGTGCAGGGCCTGGACGACCTCGTCGGGGCCGGCGGCGCTGACGATGGCCACCGGGTGCAGCCGACGACGCGCTGCTTCCAGGATGCCCCGGCCGTCATTGTGGCCGCCCGCGATGCGCAGGTCGGTCATCACCAGCTCGAAACGGTCGGTCTTCAGGGCGGCCAGGGCTTCGTGGATGGTGCCCACCGCCTGGACGTCCGCCAGTTCGGAGACCAACTCTCCCATGCCCTCGCGGAGGCTCGGATCGTCCTCGACCAGAAGTACCTTCATCGCGACTCCCAGCGCGGAGGACAAATCGGTGCTTTCACGGGCGGACATCCGAAGGAGGCGGCATCTCGGACGCCGGTGCTGCGTTTGGGGGAATGGCCCTCCCCGGACTCGAACCGGGACGCGGGGTCAGCCGCAGCGGATTTTGAGTCCGCCTCGTCTACCAATTTCGACAGAGGGCCCCTCGGGTGAAAGCGAGGCGGCCGAACGTATATCGCGCCTTCGGTTCGTGTGCATCCGAAGATTGCGGCGGTCCACGCACACCGCTAAAGGGGCTGCGCATGTACAACCTTCTCATCTCCCTGGCCATCGGGCTGGCGGTCGCCGTGCTGGTCAAGCTGGTCGGCGGCTTCTCCTGGTGGGCCGGCATCGTGCCCGGCGTCATCGCCCTCTTCGCCGCCTACATCGTGCTCGCCCGCCGGGTCTCCACCCGCGTCCAGGCCCTCATGTCCACGGTCCAGAACGATCTCCAGGGCCAGCCCGCCAACCAGAAGGAGGCCCAGGGCCGCGTGGACCGGGCCGTCAAGACGCTGGAGCAGGGCCTCGTCTGGGACAAGTGGCAGTTCCTCATCGGTCCTGAGATCCACGCCCAGATCGGCATGCTCAAGTACATGGTGAAGGACATCGAGGGCGCGAAGCCTCACCTGAAGCAGGCCAGCGGCCGCAACTACATGGCCAAGGCCATGGAGGGCGCCCTGCACTTCCGCCTCAACGACAAGGACGCCATGAAGGCCTCCTTCGAGGCCGCGGTGAAGAGCGGCAAGAAGGAATCCATCGTCTGGGCCGTGTACGCCTGGTGCCTGTTGCAGCAGAAGGACAAGGACGCCGCCCAGCGCGTGCTCGCCCGGGGCGTGGAGCAGAACCCGTCCGATGAGAAGCTCAAGGGCAGCCTCGCCCAGTTGCAGAACGACAAGCGCCTCAAGATGAAGCCCTATGAGCCGCTCTGGTGGCAGTTCGGCCTGGAAGCCCCGCCGATGATGCCCCCCATGGGCGGCGGCGGCCGGCGCGTCCAGTTCACCCAGCGACGCTGAAGCCCGACGTCGGTTCGTCGAAGCGCGGTGGAAGCAACGCGAGGCTTCGCGGGCCCGGTTTCCCGCTGACATTGAAGCCACCCCGAAGTCCGGTAGGGCGTCCCCGAACACGATGCCCGGGCCCCGTTGATGGCGCTGATCCCCAGCGCCGTCCGGGGCGGATGAACCCTCGAGCCACGTCGTGACGGCCGCCCTTCGAGGCAGGCCCCCGTGGCTCCCCCGCCCGGCAATTCCTACCGGGGGCGCGTGCCTGAAAGCTGCAACGTCTTCCGACCCTCCGGGCGTCCACTGCGTCGGGTGTGTCGCAACCCCCTGAAAAGAGGTCCGCCCGCGTCCTTGATCTCCGGGGCACACGCTTTGCTCTCGTACAGGGACACGCGGGTGACCCGGGCAGGAAGGCCCGGGTGCCTGGCGGAGGCGGACGGGCTTGGCAGCCGGAGGTCTCGGGTGAAGTCTGGATGGGTGGGTGGGTGCTTGCAGGGCGAGGCGGCGGCGGGTGCG
>NZ_RAVZ01000575.1 GCF_003611635.1 Corallococcus terminator
CCCTGCCCGCCCTGTACCTGACGCTCGCGTGGCTGCTCAGGGGCGTGGGCCAGGGGGCGGCGTGCCACTACGTGCAGGAGGTGCTGCTGGGCACGCACGCGGAGCCGTCCGTGCGACCGTCGATGCGAGCGGCGCTGGGGCGCCTGCCCAGTCTGTGCATCGCGGCGGTGTACCTGACCTTCTTCAACCTCATCACCGTGACGCTGTCGCTGGGCATCGCGCTGATCGTCCTCTCCGCGCAGGGGGTGGGTTACGCGGCCACGATGCAGGGCCGGGGCAGCCCGCTGAAGCTGTACGGCCTGTGCTCGCGGCTGCTGGGCCCATCGCGCGGGACAGCCACGGGGGTGCGGTGGCTGATGGGCGTGCAGGTGCTGGTGTTCTTCAACCTGCACGTGGGGCTCAACTTCCTGCTGTACCTGGCGCGGCACCTGGTGGGCATCGACCTGACGTTCACGGAGCGGTTCGCCTCGTTGGACAACCCGCCGTGGCTGATGTTCCTCGCGGCGACGACGTTCGCGATCTTCGAACCGTTGCGCGCGGCGGCCGCCACGCTGCTGCTCGTCGACGGACGCGTGCGGCAGGAAGGCCTGGACCTCCTGGCCGCCGTGCAGCAACTGCCGGAGCGCAACGTGAAGCGCGGCGCGGTGGGCGCAGGGGACGCGAAGGGGATCGCTGCCGCGCTGCTCGTGGCGGTGGGCATGCTCTTCGCGAGCCCCACCCCGGCCGAGGCCGCGCCGGCGAAGAAGCCAGAGACGTCCGAGCGTCAGGCCGTGCGCGCGCGGCTGGAGAAGCTGGCGGAAGCCTGTGAGATGCCCGAGATGCTGGAGGGCACCGCGCTGAAGGACTTCGACGCGCTGGGCACGTCCGAAGGCGCGAAGCTGGAACGCTTCGTGCGCCACCTGGAGCAGCAGGCCTACGACGACGATGACTGCGAGTCGGCGGCGGTGACGCTGGAGACGGGGCTCGCGCAGGTGGCGGCCACCGCGGAGGCCCAGGCGCGCGTGGATGCGCGGGCGGCCACGGACCGGGCGCGCTCCATCCTCGCGCGGCCGGAGTTCCAGGACCGTCCGGAGAAGGATCCGAAGGAGCCCAAGGAAGAAGAGGCCCCCGAGGAACCGGGCTGGTGGCGCCAGTTCATCGACAAGGTGGGCAAGTGGCTGGAGGAGCTCTTCCGCCGGAGGGATCCGCTGCCGAAGCCCCGGGAGACGGCCCTGCCGCTGAGTGGCGGCGCGGCGGCGGACATCGTGGTGGTGGCGCTGGTGGCGCTGACGCTGGCCGTGCTGGGCGTGGTGGTGGTGAGCATCCTGAAGCGGCGGCGCGTGGAGTCAGGCCCCGGGCTGGAGGTGAGCACGGTGGACGCAGCGGCGCTCGCGGGCAATCCGGACCATGCGCTGTCCCGGCCCCCGGAGGGCTGGGCGCATCTGGCTGACGCACTGGCGGCCAGGGGCGAGTACCGCGAGGCGGTGCGCAACCTGTACCTGGCGCTCCTGTCGCGCCTGCATCGCGACGGCGCCATCCTGTACGACGAGACGCTGAGCAACTGGGACTACCTGCGCGCGTTCCGGGGCCGGCCGGAGGTGAAGGCTCCGTTTCGGGAGCTGACGCGCCGCTTCGACTTCGCCTGGTACGGCAACGTGCCCGTAGGCAAGGAGGGCTACACGGAGTTCCGCGCCATCACCGCCCCGCTCCTCGCCGCGCCGCCCATGCAGGAGGCCGCCGGTGCGTAGCCACGTTCAGACGCTCGTGCTGCACGCCGCGCTCCTCGCGAAGGAGGCCCCCGGTGCGTGACCGTTTCCCACTGCTCGTGCTGGGAGCCCTGCTGCTCGCGGGCGTCCTGGGCGCGTTCCTGGTGCGCGGGGCCCAGCGCGGCGGGTTCGCGGATCCGCTGTCCACCTTCCGCGCGGAGCCGGATGGCGCGCGGGCCCTGTTCCTGCTCGCCCAGGAGAGTGGCCTGCCGGTGACGCGGAACGTGGCGGACCTGCGCATCGTGTCCGGCCCGGAAGCCCTGGTGCTGCTCGCCGTCGACGTGGAGGGCTCGCACGAGGAGGACCCGGATCAGACGCGGCTCGCCTCGGATCCGGACGCGGGCGTGAACGACGAGGAGGCCCCCCACCTGGGCTTCAACGCGATGCGGGCCCAGCAGCTCGACGACGCCGAACTCGAACGGGTGCTCGCGCACGTGCGCTCGGGCCACTCGCTCGTGTACGTGCCCTGGGGCTCGCGCGAGAACCCGCTGTTGGACGAGCTGGGCGTGAAGCTGGACAAGGCGGACACGTCGCTGCCCATGCGCACGCTGGTGGCGCCGCTGCCCACGCCGTACACGCTGGGCGTGGAGCGCGTGGAGACGAAGGTCCAGACCTACCTGCGGCTGCCGGAGAACGCCATCCCGGTGCTGGAGGATGAGCGGATGGGCCTGCCGGTGGCGGCGGTGATTCCCCTGGGCGAGGGCCGCGTGCTGGTGGTGGGCGCCCCGGAGCTCGCGATGAACCAGGCGCTCGCGCGGGCGGACAACGCCCAGTTCTGGCTGAGCGCGCTGGGCGCCCTGGGCCCTGGCCCCTACGCCTTCGACGAGTTCCACCACGGCTTCACCAACGAGCGCTCGCTCGTGGACTTCGCGCGCCGCTACGGCCTGCACTTCGCGGTGGCGCAACTGCTCTTCGGCGTCGTGCTGTGGGCGGGCGCCCTGAAGCGCTTCGGCCGCCCCCTGCCGCCTCCGGAGGCCATGCGCGTGGGCGCCACGGACGCCCTGTTCGCCATGAGCCGGCTGTACCGCGAGGGCCGGCACCACGCCTTCGCCGCCGGGCTCATCTCCCGGGGCCTCACGCAGCAACTGGCACCACTCGCGGGCCTGCCCTCCCATTCCACTGTCGCCGCCGTCGCCGAAGGGCTTCGCGCGCGGGGACGCCAGGACCTGGCGGACGGGCTCGTCGACGTGGCCCGCCAGTCCGACGCCGTGCAGAGGGACGCCGACCTGCAGGCCCTCGCCACTTCCGCCGCGCACCTGCGCGAGCGCATCCACCCCGCCGGCACTGGCCGGCCCCGCCCCGGAACCACATGAA
>NZ_RAVZ01000576.1 GCF_003611635.1 Corallococcus terminator
CTTCCACGCTGGGGGCGTCGGAATCACGCGGGGCCGGAGGAGGCTCGGACCGGGGGAGCTGCATGGCCAGGTCCCTCGCGGGCCTCTCGCGGCGCGAAGGGGCAGGGATTCGCTGGGGCAGGGCCGCCTCTTCGCCCAGTCCGGGCGTCTCTTCGTAATCGATTCCCGACGGCGCGGCGGCGCCCGTGCCCGCGGCCAGTTCGTCACCCCCGCGGTCCTCCCGTCGCCGGCCGTGGGGATCCGACAGCGCCAGCAACTCCAGCTCGGAGAGCACCTTCGGATCCGCCACGGAGTCGCGCAGCGCCGCGAGGTCCACCTCGCCCGTGTCCGGCTGGCCCGCGGCGGTGACAGGGGCTGCCAGGCCCGCCTTGGCGAAGGGCGCGGGCGCCGAGCTTGGAATGGGGGTCACCGGGGCCGCATTCGGCGCGGTGGGTGTGGCTGGATCGGGCGAAGGAGCATCGGAGTCCCGCTTGCAGCCCGAGGCGAGAATCCCCATCAGCAACAGGAGGGTGGAAGCGCGGAGCAATGGCATGCAGGGGACGCTAGCCCATCTCGTCCGGGCGGGCGCACCCCGGCCAGGACATGACCGACCCATGACCCGACCATGACGAAGCCCCGCTTTGACCCGGTGCGCCACGGTGCCTCCCGCGGTGAACCACCGCCTCTCATGAAGACGGGAGGGCGCCATCCCGGGCCCCCTATCCGCCCGGCTCAGGCGATGAGCGCGCCCCAGAACAGCACCGCGAAGCCACCCAGTTCACCGGCGATGAGCGCCACCATGGCGGCGACCATCACCCCGGGAGGAAGTTCGAAGCGCCCGAGCTTGTGGGGACGCGCGAACTGGTTGTCGGTGTCTCGCAGCAGGCCGTGGATGACATAGGTCGAAAGCCCGAACGCGAAGAAGCCCACCTGCGCGACGACGGCGATGAGCTCGACGGTCGCATCCAGCGCACTGAGGACGACGAAGCGTTCGACGACCAGACAGGCGAACGCATACATCAGCGCGGCCCGGTGCGCGATGTCGACATAGGGGGAAGCCTGGGCCCGGGCGCTGCGAGCCATCTGTGCGTATTTCCAGACGCCAAAGGACAGGCCGGCCAGGAAGAAGCCACCGGCCGCGAAGACCGCGATTTTCTGTGCGAAGTCCATGCTCGCGAGTGTGGAGGCTGCGCGTCCCCCGGGGCTTGTACGAACCGGCTACGCTGAGAGGATGTCTCAGGCGCGCATCGACGTGTGGCAGGACCGGGTGCTGTCCATCGCGAGGCTGGGCCGCGTGGCGGTCCATGCGCACACGGGTTCGGCCCTGCTCGTGGGAATCGACGGTCCGTTCGGATTCCGCGAGGCCCTGCCGGGTGCGCCGTGGCGCTCCGTCGAACACCTCGTCGTCGCGCCCGCCTGCCTCCATGAGTTGGACTGCGGCGACACCCTGATGGGCGTCCTGCTCCTGACGCCGGGGCAGGTCGACCACCGACAGCTCTGCGAACACGCGGAGCTGCCCGCCTTCGAGAACGTCCACGTGCTCGGGTCGCCCCGGCGGCGACGTGAGGCGCTGGGGGCCATCCTCGCGGGCGAACTCCCGGAGGAGGAACTCGATGCGTGGATGACCCGGCAGGTGGGGCCTCCTCCGGGACGCTACGGGTCCGATGCCCGGGTGGAGGAGGTGGCGGTGCTGATCTCCCGTCAGCCGGAGCTCCCCTGGCGGCTCGACGCGCTGGCGGCGCGCACGGGCGTCTCCCCTTCCCGGCTCCAACACCTCTTCCAGACCGAACTCGGCGTCACGCCACGGCAACTGCGGACCTGGCAGCGCCTGCGCGAAGTCACGCGGCGGTTCGCGGCGGGCGAAAACCTCACGCTCGCGGCGCATGAGTCCGGCTTCGTGGACTCGGCGCACCTGAGCAAGGCCTTCCGGCACTTCTTCGGGATCGCGCCCTCGCGGGTGCTCTCCGGTGGGACCCGCGTGTGCGTCCACGCGCCCCGGTTGCCCGCGCCGGACCCGGCCTGAGCGGACCGCGCCGCTCCGGGATTTTCCAGTCGTTCCATGGCCAGACACCCACGCTGGAAAACCACGGAGAGCGCAGTTTGCGGAAATCACCGGGCGCGCTCCCCGTAGACTCCAGGGCACCAACAGGCGCGGGTGCGCGGAGCCTCGGGAGACGGCAGGTGGCTGGGACGCGATGGCGGGTGCAGGTGCTGGGGCTGGCGCAACTGTGGGGCCCCGAAGGACAGCGGGTCCGGCTGGAGCGGCGCGCCGCGGCGCTGCTGGCGTGGTTGGGATTGCAGGGGCCTTCGCCCAAGTTCGCGCTGGCGGCCCTCCTGTGGCCGGACTCCTCGCCCACCACGGCGCGCAACAACATGCGCCAGTTGCTGCGGCGCCTGCGGCTCGCCAGCGGTGGCGAGCCCCTGGTGGAGGGCGACACCGAACGTCTGGCATTGGTGGACCTGGCGAACGTGGACGTCGCGAGTCTCAAGGCCGCCACCGAGGCCCGGGCGTATGAGCGGGCCCTGGAGTCCGTCGGGGCTGAAGGCAGCACGCTGCTGGCGGGCTTCGACTTCGATGATGGCCCGGAGCTCGCGCGCTGGCTGGACGGGGCTCGCGCGGGTGTCGAGGGCTGGGTGCGCGAGGCGCGCGAGGCTCGCATCGGGCACCTCACCGCCGGAGGGGACTGGACCGCCGCCCTGGGGCTCGCGCAGGCCTGGGCGCGGCAGGAGCCCGAATCCGAACAGGCAGGACGCCACCTCATCCGCCTGCACTACCTCCAGGGAGACCGGGGCGCCGCGCTCGCGGCCTTCGAACAACTGCGGAGCGTCCTCTCCCGCGAGTTGCACGTCACCCCCATGCCGGAGACGCTCGCATTGGTGCGAGAGGTGGAGAAGGGCACGCAGCGCCCCTCCCCCACCACGGCCCCGCGCGCGGTCCTGCCCCTGTCCGTGTTGCGCCCTCCGGTGCTGGCGGGCCGGGATGCCGCGTGGCGACAGTTGGAGGCCGGCTGGGAGGCGGGGCAGATGCTGTTCATCTCCGGCGAACCCGGCAGCGGCAAGACGCGGCTCGCGGAGGAG
>NZ_RAVZ01000577.1 GCF_003611635.1 Corallococcus terminator
CCACCCTGCCCCCCCAGCGGCTCGCGTACCTCCTGGAGGACTCGCGCGCCCAGCGCGTGCTGACGAGCGCGGCGCTGAAGGACTGCCTGCGCGAGCGCGCGGACCGGGCCCTGTGCCTGGAGGACCTGGAGCTGGAGGCAGCGAAGGAGGCGGACACGACCCTTTCGGGCGACGCCGAGGGCCGCAACCTGGCCTACGTCATCTATACGTCTGGCTCCACGGGCCGGCCCAAGGGCACGCTGCTGGAGCACCGGGGCCTGTGCAACACGGCGCACTGGCAGGGCGAGGCGGCGCGACTGGGGCCGGGCAGCCGGCAGCTCCTGTTCTTCACGGTGGGCTTCGACGCGGCGGTGGCGGACGTCTTCATGGCGCTGCTGTCCGGCGCCACGCTGTGCATCGCGCCGAAGGAGAAGCTGACGCCGGGCGCTCCGCTGGAGGAGACGCTGCGCGAGCTGCGCATCAGCACCGTGGCGCTGACGCCCTCCGTGCTGGCCCAGTTGGAGCCGGCGCGCCTGCCGGAGCTGCGCACGGTGTTCTCGTGCGGCGAGGCGTGCTCGCCGGAGCTGGCGCGGCGGTGGGTGGACCGGGTGCGGTTCATCAACGCCTACGGCCCCACGGAGACGACCGTCTGCGCGACGCTCAACACCGCCGTCCTTCCGGAGCGCCCCACCCTGGGCCGGGCGCTGACGCACACGCGGGTGTACGTGCTGGACGCGGCGCTGGAGCGCGTGGCCAACGGCCTGCCCGGCGAGCTTTGCATCGCGGGCGTGGGCCTGGCGCGCGGATACCTCAACCGCGCGGACCTCACCGCCGAGCGCTTCGTGCCGGATCCCTTCGCGTCCCGGCCCGGTGAGCGGCTGTACCGCACGGGCGACCGCGTGCGGCGCCTGCCCGACGGGGGGCTGGAGTTCCTGGGCCGCATCGACGAGCAGGTGAAGCTGCGCGGCTTCCGCGTGGAGCCGGGCGAGGTAGAGGCCGTGCTGCGCGGCCTTCCCGGCGTGCGCGACGTGGCGGTGGTGGCCCGCACGGACGGTCCCACGGGCCCGCGGCTGGTGGCCTACGTGGTGGCGCCCCCGGGCGTGGTTCGTGAGCTGCGCGGCCAGTTGGAGCCCCGGCTGCCGGAGTACCTCATCCCGTCCGCCTTCGTGTCCCTGGACGCGCTGCCGCTCACGCACCACGGGAAGCTGGACCGCAAGGCGCTGCCCGCGCCGGACGCCCAGCGCTCCCTGGCGGGCGCCTACGTCGCACCGCGCACGGACACCGAGCGCACGCTGGTCGCCGTCTGGCGCGAAGTGCTGGGCGTGGAGCAGGTCGGCGTGCACGACGGCTTCTTCGAGCTGGGCGGCCACTCGCTCATGGCCACCCGCACCGTGTCGCGGATCCGCGCGGCCTTCGGCGTGGATCTGCCGCTGACGGCGCTCCTGACGCAGGCGCCCTCCGTGGAGGCGCTGGCGCGGGTGGTGGACGCCGCCGTCGCCCGGGCCGCCTCGGACGCCGGCGCGGGCCTCCGCGCGCCGCCTTCGCTGAAGCCCCGGCAGGACGCCGGGCCCGCGCCGCTGTCGCCAGCCCAGGAGCGGCTGTGGCTGGCGGATCAGCGCACGCCGGGCTCGCCCATCTACAACGTGCCCGCCGCCGTGCGGATGCGCGGTGAGCTGCACGTGCCGGCGCTGGAGCGCGGCCTCACAGAGCTGGTCCGCCGCCACGAGGCGCTGCGCACCGTCTTCCGCGAGGTGGATGGCCGGCCGGTCCAGGTCGTCCTGCCCGCGCGGCCCGTGGCCCTTCCCGTCGTCGACCTGCGCGAGCGGCCCCTGGCCGACGCCGAGGCGGAGGCGCGGCGGGTGGCGCGCGAGGAGGCGATCCACGCGTTCGACCTGGCACGGGGGCCCCTGCTGCGCGCGGTGCTCGTGCGGGTGAGCGACACGCAGGCCGTGCTGTGCCTCACGCAGCACCACATCATCTCCGACGGCTGGTCCGGCGGCGTGTTCCTGCGCGAGCTGGCGGCGCTCTACGGCGCCTTCCGCGACGAGCGGCCGTCTCCCCTGCCCGAGCCGACCGTGCAGTACGCCGACTACGCGGTCTGGCACCGCGCGTGGCTGGAGTCGGGCGTGCTGGAGCGCAACCTGGCGTACTGGACGCGGCAGCTCGACGCGCTGCCCACGCTCCAACTGCGCACGGACGTGCCCCGGCCCACCGGGGAGCGCTCCCACGGCGACGGCCGCCGCTACGTGCTGCCGGGAGAGCTGGCCCGCCAGTTGGAGACCCTGGCGCACCGCGAGGGCGCCACGCTGTTCATGGCCCTGCTCGCGGTGTTCAACGTGCTGCTCCAGCGCCACACCGGCCAGGACGACCTGGTGGTGGGCACGGACATCGCCAGCCGCGACCACGCGGCCCTGGAGGGGCTGCTGGGCTTCTTCACCAACCAGTTGGTGCTGCGCACGTCGCTGTCCGGCCAGCCCACGTTCCAGGAGGTGCTGGGCCGCGTGCGGCAGGTGGCGCTGGACGCCTACGCACACCAGGACACGCCCTTCGGGCAGCTCGTCCAGGCGCTGCGCGCGCAGCGCTCGGGCACGGGGCAGCCGCTGTTCCAGGCGAAGCTGGTGCTGGAGAACGCGCCCATGCCCGCCCTGGCGCTGCCGGGCCTCACGCTGGAGGTCATGGAGGGCGAGGCCAACGGGCTGGCCCGCTGGGACCTGCTGCTCATCTTCACCCCGGAGGCGCACGGGCTGAGCGTCGCCGCCGAGTTCAACACCGACGTGCTGGACGCGGCGCGGATGGACCTGTTGTGGGAGCACTTCCTCCTGCTGGCCCGCGCCGCCGTGGACGCGCCCGGACAGCGGGTGGAAGCCCTGCCGCTGCTCACCCGCGCGGAGGCCCGCAGGCTGGCCGCGTGGAACGCTGGCGCACCTGTGCCCGCTTCCGCGCCGGACGTGGCCACGTGCTTCGAGCAGCGCGTGGCGGAGGCCCCGGAGCGCGTGGCGCTCGTGTGGGCGGGCGGGGAGCTGGGTTACGGG
>NZ_RAVZ01000578.1 GCF_003611635.1 Corallococcus terminator
GGCCCGGGGGCACGAGGGGCCCCTGCGCGAGCACGGCGACAAGAAGGAGGGAGAACATGGGCGCGGCACCGTATCCCAGCGCGAGCCGCACCGGGGATGCGTCGCACGGGCTATGCGGAAGCGGACCCCTCCCCCTGCCGACGGCGTCGCCAGGCCGCATAGGAGACGAGCAACGCCCCCGCCAGGGTGCCCGCCAGCGCTCCGGCGAGCCGCTTGGAGATGACGCCCGTCACCGGGGCCTCCATCCGGAAGGTCTCCAGCGAGGCGCGCACCCTTGGGGCCATGGCATCCCAGCGGGCCGCGGGCGCGCTCACCGTGACCACGGCGTGGCGCCCCTCCGACGCGAGCCCCGTCACCAGCACCGTGCGCACCTGCCCCGCCTCGCGCAGCGTGCCCAGCACCTCCACCCGGGGCACCGGCCCTCCAATGCGGTCCACCCGCTCCGGTGTCAGCGCCACGCCCAGCTCGCGCTGGAAGTGCTGGACCACGGCGGTGGAGAACGCGTCGCGTTCCGAAGGACTGGCGGAGAAGCCCCCGTCCACCACGGCGATGAGGAACGTGGCCGCGTCCGGGCCCTCTCCATCCGCCAGCGCCGCGGACAGTCCGCGCGTGCGCGTCACATCCTCCGACACCGCGCCCGCGTGAGAGCCGGCGTAGCGCTCCCAGCGTGTCATCCGGAACGTATCCGGCGGACGGAAGCTGTAGCCGTCCCGCCGCAGCTCCGTGCCCAGCGCACCGGACAGCGACAGCCAGACGCCGGTGAGGACGGGCAGGAGCACGAATGCAAGGATACCGTGAAGCCTCGCGGTGGATCACACCGCACGTCTCGAATCACGCACCCACGCGTGGAGTGGGGCCTTGCGGCCCACCGAGCGCTCCTGTTTGAGCGTGTGACATCCCGGGCGGGCACCGGCTACTGTCCCGCGCGAGATGACTCCTGCCGTCCGGGCCGACATGGAAGCACGTGCCGACCGCGCCCTGCGCCGGGGTGAGCTGGTCGAGGCGTTCGAGCTGTTCGAAGACCTGTCGCGCGCCTTCCCCCAGGAAGAGGCCCTGGCGCTCAAGCTCGCCCACCTGCGCGATTCCCTCCTGCCCCAGGAGCTGCAACACCTGCGCAACCGCGTGCGGGAACCCCAGCGGCTCCCGTTGGGCCCCGCGTCCGCCATGCAGGAGGGCGAGCGCCTCTTCACCCTGGGCGACTACGTGGGCGCCGCCGCCGCCTACCGCCGCGCGCTCCAGGAACGTCCGGGCAATGAATTGGTCCAGGAACGTCTGGAAGAGTTGTACCGGATGGCCCGCGAGATGCCCGTGCAGTCCCCCACCGACAAGGCCCTGCCCCCACAGAAGGAGGACCGGCTCCAGGCCCTCCTGGACCGGCTGGCCTCCCGGCGCCGCCTCAAGCGCGACTGAGGGGTGTCCCCCTCGTCCGTCCGAGCGGGATCCGACGCGACGCGTGATTCGTGCGTTGCGCACCCTGGAGGTGGCACCTACAATCCGCACCGACGTTGCTGTCATAGTGTCGCCCGTCCCTACTGACACCTACGTCCGACTTTTCCTGGCCCTATGACCCGACCTCTCCGACTCGGAGTCCTCACCGGCGGTGGCGACTGCCCGGGACTCAATGCGCTCATCCGTGGACTCGTCCGGCGCGGCGCGCACGAGTTCGGGCATTCGTTCGTCGGCATCGAAAACGGCTTCATGGGGTTGATGGAGCCGGAGCTCGTCCGCCCGCTCGGCGTGGAGGACACGCGCGGCATCCTGCCCAAGGGCGGCACCATCCTGGGTACGTCCAACAAGGCGAACCCGTTCTCCTACCCGGTGCGCGAGGGCGCGGCCTGGGTGGAGCGGGACTTGTCGGACCACGCGATGCGCCGCTGCGAAGAGCTGGCGCTGGACGGGCTCATCGCCATTGGCGGGGACGGCACGCTGTCCATCGCGCACCGGCTGGCGGAGAAGGGGCTGAAGGTCGTCGGGTGTCCGAAGACCATCGACAACGACCTGTGCGGCACGGACCAGACGTTCGGGTTCGACACCGCGCGGCTCATCGTCACGGAGGCGTTGGACCGGCTGCACTCCACCGCGGAGTCGCATGACCGGGTGATGATCGTGGAGATCATGGGCCGCAACGCGGGCTTCCTCACGCTGGAGAGTGGCATCGCGGGCGGCGCGGACCTCATCCTGCTGCCGGAGATCCCCTACCGCGTGGAGGCCATCCTGGACACGCTGCGTCGCCGGGCCACGCGCCGCCGCAGCTTCTCCATCATCGCCATCTCCGAGGGCGCGTACCCGGAAGGCGGGGTGCTGTCCGTGCTGGCGCAGGCGGCGGACATCCCGGGCCGGGGCGTGGTGCGGCTGGGCGGATCCGGCAAGGTGTGCGCGGATTTGCTCGCCAGCCACATCGATGCGGAGATTCGTGTCACGGTGCTTGGCCACCTGCAGCGCGGTGGCAGCCCGAGCGCGGCGGACCGCGTGCTGGCGACGCGCTACGGCTGCAAGGTGCTGGACCTGGTGCGGGATGGCGAGTGGGGGCACATGGTGGCGCTCAGGAACAATGACATCGTCAGCGTTCCGCTGAGTGAGTCGCGCAAGGAGCGCCGCGTGGATCCCCGGGGTGACCTGGTGCGTTTCGCGCGGAGCATGGGCATCGGTTTCGGGGACTGAGGGAGGAAGCGCACCACGCCATGTCGCTCGTCGGCCGCCATATCGGTCGCTATCGCATCCTGGAGGAGCTGGGCTCCGGGGGCATGAGCGTCGTGTACAAGGGGCTCGACACCGCCCTGGACCGCGAGGTCGCGGTGAAGGTGCTGCACCCGCACCTGGCCGGCAAGGACGAGTCCCGCCGGCGGCTGGCCCGCGAGGCGCGCGCCGTCGCGAAGCTGCACCATCCGAACATCCTGGAGGTCTTCGACTTCTCCTCGGCGGAGGCGCACGACGCCTTCATCGTCACCGAGTACATCCGCGGCCGCACGCTCAAGACGTACCTGGACGACGGC
>NZ_RAVZ01000579.1 GCF_003611635.1 Corallococcus terminator
GCCCCGACTCGCCCGCGAAGCGCCCCCCCGCCGCCGTGTCGCGCTTCTCCGCCGCCTCGCGCACGTGCAGCTTCCCGTCCAGGGGCAGCACGTCCAACAGCACGTTGAGCGAACCGTCCTTGTTCACGAACGCGCTGCCGGCGCGCACCCAGATGCTCCCGCCCTTGCCCTCGCGGATGGAGAACACCGCCAACCGCTTCCCCGCCGTCAGCATCTTCTTCAACCCTTCCCCTTCACGCCCGCGCCACCACGGCCCGGGCACCTCGCTGGCTTCGACCGCCTGAGGTCGGCTCGGGCTTGAGCAGTCCGCGTGCCAGGAGCTTCCTCCTCGGGGGGACTCGCGAGGGACCGTGCACGCACGCACGCGGCGTCCACGCGCGGGGATGGGCGTGGATGCTCCAGCGGTCGTCTTGTCGGGTGAGAGACCTGGTGGGTTGGAGGCTTGTTGCCAGGGCTGGCACGGGTTTCACTTCCCGCGCATGCGCCACGTCCTCCGGTGTCTGACCCTCGCGGGCGTCGTCCTCCTCGTCGGCTGTGGGGGAGGTCGCCAGCGGTTCGCGGAAGAGGGGTACCTGCAACAGCAGTTGTATGACCATTCCTACGACATCCCGCTGGACTCCCTCTGGACGGAGGCGAAGGCGGTGGCGGGCGTGGCGCACGGCGAAGAGCGGTCAGAGGAAGGTGTCCGGGTCTTCTTCATCCCGGCCCGCATGGGCGCCGCCGAGGGCGACACCGCTCCCCAAGAGCTTCCTGGGATCCTCATGCGTGGCTGGGAGCGGGACGGCCGCGGATACCTGCACATCTTCCACGTACGGTACGGCGCTCCGGTCCCTCGCTCCGACGACCTGGGGGCGCGGGCCTCGGACCTGGAGTTGAAGCTGCTCGCGCGCTTCCATCCCGAGGAGGCTCGGAGGTTCCAGGAGGGCGCGCGGCGGGCCGGGCAGCGCGCACGGTAGCTCCCCTCACTCCATCTGCACGACGAGGACCTGGGGCCTGCCCGGGACGATGTCCACCTCGTGCACCTGCTCCTTGTTTCCCGCGTGGAGGGTCACGGTCTGTCGGCCCTGGGGCAGCGACAGGCGCGCCACCTGGAATTCGGCGGGGAGGCTGAGCCAGCCCTGCTCCATTCGGGTGTTCACCTCGACGACGCGGCGGATGATCAGCGCCGCGCCCAGGGGCGGAACCAGCACGTAGCTGGCCGCCGCGCCCAGATTCACCGCGAGCGAGGGCGCCCGTTCGGTGTCGGCCATCGCCCCCAATGCACCCCGGCGGAGCAGCAGGTTCTCCATCGAGGTGACGGTCTCCGCCACCTGCGACCGCCCGGCCACCTCCGCTCGCGCCTTCGCGTGCGACCAGCTCCGGGTGCAGACGGACCAGACCTGCGTTCCCGCTCTCGGCACCTGACACCGCTCGGGAATCCGGCCTGCCTCCACGAAGACCACCAACTCCCCTTGGTCCGGGCCGACCTGCTCCCCGGGCCCTGGAAGCAGAGGCTCCAGCTCCGGCAGCTCCGGACGCCCCAGCCGCCGCGCTTCCGCGACGAGCCTGGGCAACAGGTGTGTCAGGGACGAAGGCGCTCCCGGAGGCGCCATCCGGGTGATGCGCCAGGCCTCCAGGTAGTCGATGAACGCGGAGTCCTCGTTGCCCGCAAGCTCGTGCGCGAGCGCGCTCACGTAGAGCCCGATGGAAAGCCGCTCCAGGTACGCGCGGAAGTCCTCATCGAAGGGCACGAGCGCGAGGCTGCGCTCCAGCTCCGTCCGGTGACGTGCTTCCAGATGGTGTCGCAGGTGCAGCGCGTTCGTGAGGCGTGCCTCCACCGCCGCGCCCTCGGGCCGCCCCAACTGGAGCTGATTGAGTGCGTTCAAGACATGCAGCGTCTGTCGCTCCAGCGTTCCCATCCGCCAGGGAGCACTGCCGAAGAGCTCCTGGGACAGCGACACCGTCTCGCGCGCATCCGCGAGCGCCGCCGCCTCGTTCAACACCCGAGCGCTCTGCTCCCAATCACCCGCCCGGTGCAGCAGCGCTCCTTGATCCACCGCGACCAGCAGCGCATCCAGTGAGGAGCGTTCAGCCTCCGCGGCCAGCTCCTGGCGGGCCTCGGTGTATCGCGCCGACTCCGTCAGGACCCGCACCTGGGCCGTCCGCTGCACATAGCTGGGCGAGCAGGCCCCCAGGGCGAGCAGGAAGGGGACTCCAAGGCATTGGATGGCGAGGCGGATGCCCATGGCACGGGTGAACGTAGCCCACCCCCCCTTCACGAAGGAGGGTGGGCGAGGTCGGCGAAGCGGGTCAGTGGTACGGGTCGGTGGGCGTGGGCTTGTTCACCTTGCCGAACTTCGCGATGCGGAACGACAGCTCCAGCAGGAAGTAGTTGCGCTTGAAGCGCTCCGGCTCGATGCCCGCGTTGACGTTCTGCTCGACGACGATGTCCGCGCCCAGGATGTGGTTGTAGGACGCGGCGAGACGGACGCCGCCGAAGTCGATGCCCGCCTGGGGCGCGACGCCGAAGAACCTGCCGCCCGACTGGCCGACCCCCGCGCCGCCATTGCCTGCGGCCACGGACTGGTTGGCCAGCGTGTACGCCCCGGCGCCCAGGCCCAGGAACGGGCGGACGCCGCTGTCACGGAAGAGGTACTCGCCCTTGAGGAGGCTGGCCACGGCCACGGCCGTGGAGACCGTCGCACTGCCATTTCCGGCGCTGCCGCCGCCGGAGATTCCCACTTCGAGCCGGGCACCCACGGCGATCTTGTCCGTGATGTTCCACTTGGGCTCGACGATGAGGCCGCCGCCATAGGTCGTGGGACCCGTTCCCATCAAGCCCGCGAGTCCCAGGTGGATGACCACGACGGGCTGCTGGCGCAGCTTGAGGGTGGGCTCTTCCGCACGTTCTTCGCCAAAGGGCGCATAACCCTCCTGTGACTCGGAGGCGGACTCGGGGGCCGCCGCGGCCAGGGCTGGCGCCCGCGGTTCGGGGGCCGCCGCGACGG
>NZ_RAVZ01000057.1 GCF_003611635.1 Corallococcus terminator
ATTCCTCCACTGCTGGACGGCCGGGGCTTCCGAGGGCGTCGCATCCGGCGAGGCCCTGTTATAAAGCGCCCCCCATGCTTGAGACCGTCACCAAGGGCTTCCGGGCCGCCAAGAACCGCCTCGCCGGCAAGAGCGAACTCACCCCCGACCTGGTGGACGAGTCGCTGCGAGACATCCGCGTTTCCCTGTTGGAGGCCGACGTCGCCTTCGACGTGGTGAAGAAGTTCGTCGCCCGCGTTCGTGAGAAGGCCGTGGGCGAGGTGGTGCAGACCACCGTCACGGACGCAGGGGGCCAGAAGCGCCGCGTGAGCGCGATGGACCACTTCATCAAGATCTGCCACGACGAGCTGGAAGCCCTGATGGGGCCGGTGGACACGAGCCTCCACCTGAAGCCCAAGGGCCAGTTGTCGGGCATCATGATGGTGGGCCTCCAGGGCTCCGGTAAGACGACGACGACGGGCAAGCTCGCCAGCCGGCTCCTCCAGGAAGGGCGCAAGCCGCTGCTGGTCGCGGCGGACATCTACCGGCCGGCCGCCGTGGATCAGCTCAAGGTGCTGGGCGAGCGGCTGAAGGTCCCCGTCTACCACGAGCCCGGCGTGCAGCCCCCGGAGCTGGCGAAGCGGGGTTACGCGGCCGCGCGCGAGCAGAAGTGCGACGTGGTGATCATCGACACGGCGGGTCGGCTCGCCATCGACGAGACGCTGATGGCGGAGCTGGAGGCCATCAAGTCCAACGTGCAGCCGGATACCATCCTGCTGGTGTGCGACGCGATGATTGGCCAGGACTCGGTGCGCACGGCGGCCGAGTTCGACCGGCGCCTCACGCTGGACGGCTTCATCCTGACGAAGCTGGACGGTGACGCGCGCGGTGGCGCTGCGTTGTCGATCAAGGAAGTGACGGGCAAGCCCATCAAGTTCCTCGGCATGGGCGAGGGGATGGACAAGCTGGAGGAGTTCCGTCCGGAGGGCCTCGCGGGCCGCATCCTGGGCTTCGGCGACATCGTCGGCCTGATGAAGGACTTCGAGAAGGTCGTCGACGAGAAGAAGGCCGAGGACGACGCGCGCAAGCTGTTGTCCGGCCAGTTCTCGATGAAGGACTTCGTCGAGCAGATCCGCATGGTCCGCAAGATGGGGCCGCTGAAGGACCTGCTGGAGAAGTTCCCGCTCTTCGGAGACCTCACGGAGCACCTGAACCCGGACGAGAAGGAGCTCACGAAGATCGAGGCGATGTACGACTCGATGACGCAGAAGGAGCGCCTGCGTCCGGACCTCATCAACGCCAGCCGCATCAACCGCATCTCGAAGGGCAGCGGGCGCAAGCCGGAAGAGGTGAAGGAGCTGCTGCAGAAATTCGGGATGATGCAGCAGGTGATGGGCACCATCGGCCAGAACCCGGGCCTCTTGGGCCGCATCCCCGGCTTCAAGCAGTTGGGGCAGCTGGGCCAGATGAAGAACATGGACCTGGGCAGCATGTTCGGGAAGGACCCGAAGGCGCTGGAGAAGGCCATGGCGGGGCTGGGTGGGATGGGCGGAATGGGCGGCATGCCCATGCAGCTGCCCCAGATTGCCCCGGGCTACACGCCCCCCATGGGCCAGGCCGCGATGGCCAAGGCCCGCCTGATGGGCTACGCGCCGCCCGCGGTGGGCAAGACGGAGGATCGCGACGCGCTCAAGGAGCGCCGCAAGAAGGAGAAGGAGAACAAGAAGAAGAACCGCAAGAAGAAGTAGTCCGCTTCAGCGGTGCCCGTTGTTCCCCTGCCCGCCCGTCCCCACCGAATCCCGGGGGCCGGCGGGCAGACGCATTTCCAGGGACGGAGCGACCGTCCATCTCGCCGGCTGGATGGAGATCCCCCGTCCCGGATGCCCATGGCAATGTGCCGGGTTGGGACCGACCGGAACATCCCTTGCACAAAGCGCCCCCATGCCCCGTTTGAAACTCCTGATGTTGTTGAGCTGCGTAGGGTTCGCCCCTGCCTGCATCGATATTCCGCCCATTGAAGATCCAGTGGAGGACTCGCAGCCGGATCCCAACGCCGACTTCACGCTCTCCGTGGTTTCCGCCCAGGAACAGGTCCTTCCCGGGGGAACACTGGGCTGTGAGGTCCAGTTGCTGTGGACTGGGGAGAAGGGAGGAGACGTCACGTTGAGCCTCCTCAACCCTCCCGCCGGCCTCCAACTCCAGCCAGCCACCCTGTCGTCGGGGGAGGCGCGCAAGTCGCTGAGCATTGGCATCGGGACCTCCACTGCGGCGGGGACCTATTCGCTGACGATCCAGGGCAGGAGTGGTGCGGTCACGAAGCAGGCCACGCTCGGTGTGACGGTCGGGAAGGCTGGCGATCTGGTCGTGAACTGGGTCGTGCCTGCGCCCGGCAAGGCCTACACCCGTGGGCCGCTGCTGCTCCAGTTCACGGTGGAGGGTGGTTCTGCGGAGGCCGTGGAAATCCTGAAGGATGCCAGTGTGCTGGCGACGCCGACTGGAACACCCTTCTCATTCACCTGGGACACGACCCAGGAGGCGGAGGGCACATACCAACTGTCAGTCCGCGCAACCCGTGGCGGCATCTCCTTCATCAGCGCGGCTCGAACGGTCATTGTCGACCGAACACGTCCGACGATGAGTTCTATCCAGCCGGCCAGGAACGGCTCACCGGTTGGAGTGAACGAGTCGATCCAGTTCACATTCAGTGAGCCCATGAATCCGCTAACATTCACCAATGATGCGGTGATTCTCTTCACGAGTACAGGTGCTAGCATTCCCAAGTCCCTCAGCCTTTCCGTGGATGCGAAGACCCTGACCATCAAGCCACTCAATCCCCTGGTGGCCCCGGGTACCGTCTCCGTCCAGGTCCCCCCAGTGTCGAATGTCATCACGGACCTAGCGGGCAACATCGTTGGCAATGGCTTCGGTTGGACCTTCTCCGTGCCGACGTGGCTCCCACTGGGAGAGGCAATCAGTGCGGTCACGGGCAAGACGTCGGCAGAGGACGTTGTCTTGAAGATTGACCGCGACAACCAACCAGTGGTCGCCTGGGCTGAGTCGGATGGAACGGCCAAGAACATCTACGTTACGCGGTGGACAGGAACAAACTGGAGCATGTTGGGCGCCCCCTTGAGCGGTCTGGTAGCAGCAGGAACCAACGCAGCGAACCCCAGCCTGATCATCGACTCCACCAACCAGCCAATCGTCGCGTGGGATGAGACGACTGGCAATGGGTTGGGGCGAGAGCTATTCGCCAGGAGATGGACAGGGAACACCTGGACCGCACTCCCGTCCATTCCCTTGACGAGTGGTGCGGAGCAGCTTGCGAGTTCAGCCCAATTGGTCATGGACGCCGACGAAAATCTAATTCTCTATGCCGTCGAACAAAGTCCCAACAATTCAACTGTGGTGGGTTTCAAGCTTCCTCCTACAGGGTCCAACTGGATCGATCTGCATCCAGCGCAACCATCCAATCACTTCCAGGCGGGAGCCCCTTCCGTCGCGACATCAGGTCTGAATGTCTACACGGCCTACTCGGCCTATGATGATGCGCTTTCACGCAGAGGTGTCGCTGTCCTCCCGAACAACGCCTCACCCCTGGGAGGAACTTCCATTGGGCAATCAGCCTACACACCCACAATCGCCGTGGACGTGAATGCACGCCCTTGGATGGCGTGGGCTCAATCAGGTGCTTTCAACCCATTGGTGGATGGGTTGATCTACTCAGCCCATTGGATGGGCGCCGACTGGAGCTCTCCAACCCTCGTCAGTACGACGTCAGAAGGAAACAGCGCCCCCAGCCTTGCTTTCGGCGTCGGCAGCCCGAATGTCCTTGCGTGGAGCGGGGTTGTTGGCTCCGAGCGAAGCATTCTCGTGAGTCATTGCGTGAACGATGTCTGGCAGCCACCAGGAACGCCCCTGGACGCGCTGACGGCCCCAGGAACGCCCGCCTCCGCGCCTTCTGTGGCAATGGACAAGAATTCTCGCCCAATCATCGCCTGGGCCGAGGCCGATGCGACAGCCGCGAACATCTACGTCTACCAAATCAACGATTGATCCTGACAGCGCTTGATTTGCAAGGGGCTCAGCCCTGCCGTTTGGGAACAACCAGTCCTCGACTCAGTCGGTTGAGGACTCGTCGCTTCTGCCGGCGCTTGTAGCTTTCGTGGGCGTTGTCCCCGACCTCATTGCGGCGGGCCGTTTCCTCATCCGCGATCTGGAACTCCACCAATGCGAAGGTGACCCGCCCCTTACGAAGGCGGGTGTCACTCTCCGGAGGGGGGAGATACGGATCCATGCGTAGGGGGAGATCCACGACGAAGTTGAGAACCCGGTAGGACGTTCCCGAGAAGGCATTCCCCATACGGTCTTCGCGGTCCTCGAAGTCCCGGTCCAGGTGGAGCTGGGGGATGAACTGCTCGAAGTGGGGGTTCTCCGCGAGGAGCCCCTTGAACGGCAGCAGGGTGTTCTCCGTCTGGCCTGGGACGACGAAGTTGAAGGGGAACAGACGCTGCGTGAGGAAGTAGAGCACCGGAAGCAGGTCGGCGCGGGTGCGGGTGATGACCCGGAACCGCGTGCGGTCATACACCTGGGCCGCCACGGTCTCCTTCTTCGCGATCAGCTTCGTGACCAGGGAATCACGCGTCTTGATGGAATGCGCGAACTCGACAATGGGAAGCCCCAGCTCCTGCATCTCGCGCGCAACGCCCAGCACCTTCTCCGTGACCATCTCCGCCAGTTCGGCTTCGGAGGCGGCCAACCGGAAGAGGAGATCGCGCCCCTCGATGTGCTGGATGACGTGCATCACCTTCAGGACGATGCAGGCGATGCGCCGGTAGCGCGCAAGGCCCTTCGCTCCGGAGGCGAAGAGGAAGAGGTCGTGGATCTCCTCCGGCTGGGCCACCGCGTCCGCGACCCTGTAGTCGAAGGTCTTGCGCAGGTACTCCACTGCATCCGCGAGCACCGTTCGGGCCCAGTCGTCGTCGAAGGACCGCGACACGTCCAACTGACAGAGGCGAAGGAACCGGTCCACCTCATCGCGCGACTGGAAGTGCATGCGCCGCCAGTCGATGACGGAGCCGCCTCGCAGGATGAGCCGGATGCGCTCAAGCTCACGCAATCCCATCTGCGGCACCGGGCAGACAGGAATGGCGGAGAGGACGGGAACGAGAGAAGGGGCCTTCACGATGCTGTTCCTAGCTGGCTGGAGCCCCAAGGGAAAGCCCCGCAATGCGAAGGGCCCCAGCCTGGGAGCAGGCAAGGGCCCTCGTTGCCGCATCCTGCTCGACTACTTGACCGCGACTTCCTTGCCGTTCTCGAAGCGGGCCTGGTGGACGACCTTGCCGTCCTCGCTCAGCTCCTGCACCACGCCGTTCTTCAGCCCGTTCTGGTACTCCTCGATGAAGTGGGGCTTGCCGCTGGCGAAGTAGAGGAGCCGCTTCCCGTGGTAGTTGCTCTCACGGAACTCCGTCTTGCCGTACTCGTTGCCGGCCTCATCAAAGAACGACCAGGAGCCGGTCTTGAAGCCGTTCGCATACTGCCCCACCGCCGCCTTCTTCCCGTTGGCGTGGAACGAGCGGTAGGGACCGTGCGCGACAAAGCTTCCCCCCGCGAGCTCAGGCTTGCGGCAGAACAGTCCCTCCTCCTTGGAACCAGACTGCTTGGTCCCTGCGGGGCAGGTCAACTGGGTGGTGGTCTCGCCAGCGAAAGCGACAGGAGAAGCGAGAGCCAACCCCAGGGTGAACATCCGCATCAGCTTCTTTGACTGCATGGAGTCTCCTTTTGAAGTCGCCGGAATGCCCGTGCGCGCACCCGACAAGACGAGGAAGCGCTAAACGAAATTCATCGAGCCCACTCGCGTTCCCGAAGGATGCACCAGACCCTCCGTGAGTACCCTGATGGACTCAAACGAAGAGCCCCGCCCCATGATTCCTGGGCGGGGCTCCAAAGCACTGCGGATGATGAGCGACCCTGACCTTATCCGCCCATCACTCAGTCCTTAGTAGGTGGACTGGAAGCAGAAGAAGTTGCCGCCCGTGAAGTAGTAGCCCAGGGAAGCCGTGTTGGACGAAGGCAGCACGCAGAGGTTGGCCACGATGTCCGCGCGATCACGGTTCGTGCCGGTGACCGTGTAGTTGCCCGAAGAGGAGCTGATCGACACACTGGTCGGCTGGCCATTGACGAGAACGTAGAAGAACCCGTTCAGCTCGGCGGCGGTGGCCGGGAAGGGGGTGCTCGAGTACGCAGAGATGTTGATCTTCACGCGCTTGGTGGTCGAGTTGCCGCAGAAAGCGGTATCCGTCGTCACAGCGCCGGTCCCGACCTTGAAGATGATCGGACCCGTGGTGCCCAGCGCCGCCTTGTTGTTGAACTTGTCGTAGTTCTCGCAGGTCGGAGCCGTGGGCGCCTGGCAGGTGCCGCTGTAGCAGGCCGAGCCGTACGCGCAGGTCGCACGACCCTCGCCGGAGCACGTCGTCGTGCCGCCGACGCACTGACCGGTGGACGTGTCGCAGGTCTCGCCCGTGCCGCAGTCGCTGTTGCTGGTGCAGCCGGTGTTCGTGCCGGGCTCTTCGCAGCGCTTGGACACCGCGCCGCAGACCAGGGACGTGGAATCATCGGAGTTGCACAGCTGGTTGGTCTTGCACTGGCAGACCTTCGCCGTGTTGGTCGCACCGGAGAGCGGAGCGCATTCCTTCTCGGTGTCCGGGCAGTCCGCCGCGCTTTCGCAGGTCTCCATGCACACACCCGCGGACGTGTTGCAGAAGTTGGAGGCGCAGTCCGTGTCGGACGTACACGAGTCGAGCGTCGTCGTGTCATCACCACAGGCGGTCAGCGCAAAGCTCATCGTGCTCACCGCGGCGAGCATCACCATCATCTTGCGAAGCTGCATTCGGAACTTCCTCCTGGATTGGTACGTCGCCCGGTGCCTCCGGCCACAACTCCAGGCACCGGGTATTGAAGTCGAGCGGGCTTTAGTCCCCTCGCTCCAGACGTGTCAACGAGTGTCGACCGACCTTCCAACGACACCGCCCAGGGGAAATTCACTGTTCACGAAAGCGCACAATCCCGCCGCACGGCACAGCGACATCGCCGTCAGCTATGACGGCGATGTCGGCGTTTCGTTTCAGAACGTGAACGGGAAGTCGATGGGGTCGCCCTGCTTCTGGTGCCTCGGGAAGGACCACCCCTTGATGAGGCCGGTGATGCAGGTCGCCATGTAGCTCTTGCTGAACTCGTCCGTGCGGCACGACACGCTGCTCGTCTTGCCACTCGTCTGCACCGTCCAGCGCATCACCAGCTTGCCGCTGAGGGACGGATCCTTCGCCTTCTGCTCGTTCACGCACTTCACGATGGAAGGCTTGTTGTTCAGCACCACCTGCATGATGTCCGACTGCTGGAGGCGCTCCAGCGTGCCGCCGCCCGGCTCGGGCGGGATGTAGGCCGTGGCCGTCGTCTTGCCCGTGGGCTTCGTGGTGGCCGGCGTCTTCTTCGTGCCGAACAGCTCGTCGAAGTCGTCGTCCCCGCCTCCGGAATTCGACGAGGACGCCGCCGAGGGCTTCGACACGGTGATCGCCTCCTCGTCATCGTCACGCTGGCCGTTGTTGCGGCTGCCACTGTGGCTTGAGCCCGGACGACGCTGCGTGTTGCGCGGTTCGACCTTCGCCACCGCCGTCGCCATGTTGGGCGCGGTCGCCGGAGGAGGCGTCACCACGGCGGGAGGCGGCGTCACCGCCGCTGGAGCCGCCGCCACGGCAGGCGGGGTCCCTGCGGGAGTTCCCGCCGCCACGGGAGCGCCCGCGGCAGGGGTCCCCGCCGGAGCACTGTCCGCCGGCGGGGTGGCGGGCGCGGTCGCCGCGACAGCCGCGGGAGGAGGCTGCACCACCGCGGGGGGCGGCGGCATGGGCGGAAGCTCCGCCGGGCGCGTCTGAGCCACCGCGACCTGTGTCGGCGGGTCCACGGGGCGTTCGGACGAATTGCCGCGCGCGACGTAGACGACCGCGGCACCCGCGATCACGAGCACTCCCGCCGTCACCGCGACCATCATCCCCGTGCGGCCCTTGCCGCTCGTGGGCGGCGCCGCGGGCGGCGGATAGGCGGCAGGGTAGCCCGGAGGCGGATAGCCCTGCGGCTGCTGCCCGTAGGGCATCTGCGCCTGCTGCTGCGGATAGGCCTGGGGCTGCGGTGCGTACTGCTGCACCGGCTGCTGCGGCGCATAGCCCTGCTGCGGCTGCTGCGGATAGGCCTGGGGTGCGGACATCCCCGGAGCCGCGCCCATCATGGCCACCGGCATCGCCGGCGACGACTTCGGCTCCGGTGGCGGCATGGGAACATCCAGGAGCCGTGACTGCGACAGCGGCTCGCGATCCAGCGAGGGCGCCGGACGCGGAGGCGGCTTGGTGAGGGCGTCGTTCTCCTCCTTCACCAGCGAGGCCAGCACGCTCGCGGCCGAGGGCTTCCAGCCCACCGGCTCATCCGGCGCGGTGGAACCCCCGCCCAGCCCTGGACGGTTGCTGCCCGCGCTGAAGGCGGACTCCACCGGCCCCGCGGCGATCGTCGGCGACGACGTGGACACCGGCGCGGGCGCGACGATGACCGGCTTGGCCGGACGCGGCGCCAGCACGGAGGCCAGCTCCGCCGTCTCCGACAGGGGAATCCAGTCGCTGAAGCCCGAACGCCAGCAGAGGTTGTCGGGGCCCACCTCGCCCCGGTCCCAGGCGTCCTTCACCTTCTCCACCGACCAGGGCCCCACCTGCTTCTCGTCGATGGCGACGTACCACTCGTGCGACGTCGCGGCCTTCGCGTCGTCGGGCGAGGGCTCGGCGGCCTCGGCCTCGGCGAGCTTGCGCACCGTCTCGGCCTTCGCGGCCTTCACGGCTTCGGCTTCCGCGTCGCGGGCCTGCGCCTTCTGCGAACCGGTGCTCAGCACCTGGTCGAAGACGGCGCCAATCTCATCCTCTTCGACGTCGGTGAAGAGGCCGCCTTCGGGCGGCGTGCCCAGCGTGGCGGGCAGCCCCGTGCCGGACGACTCCACGATGCGTGGCGCATTGGAGTCCGCGGCGCCGCTCTTGGCTTCCGTGGACGCGGGGGTGTCCGCCCCTCCCTCCTTCCCCGCCGATGCTCCGGCGGGCCTCACCAGGATGGTGTGACCACACTTCTTGCAACGAAGCTTGACCCCCTTCGGGCCAATCTTGTCGTCGCTGATCATGTACTGCGCGCGGCAGCTGTCGCAGACGAAACGCATCGTTCCCGTAAGCCTCAGAAATGACGGGCGAAATCCCGTCGGAATCGTAGGAGTGGCCACCGGGTGAGATCAAGGACACCCGCCTTGAACGCCCGCCTGCTTTCAACGCGTGAACCCTCGCGCCGGTCTGAGGGCACTATTTTCGAGCCTGCACTTCCACGTGTGTGCCAACAGCCACACGCAGCTCCTGCAGGTCCTCGGACGTCGCAAACACCAGCAACTCCCGCAGCTTGGTGCGGGACGGGACGCGGAACGACGACCCCGTTTCCCCCTGCACCATGCGGCGAACAGGCTCCAGCTCGCCCGCGGCGAAGAGGCCCGCGCGCGACGCGGTGAGCTCCGCGCCCTCCAGCCACGAGCGCACATCCTGTGGCGTCGCCGTGGGCAGGTAGGCCCGCGCGACCTTCGCCAGGGCGGCCCGGTCCGGCTCGCTCAGGCTCTTGTGGAGCAACTGCCGCTCCACGTCCACCAGCCGCGGATCCACCGTGAAGCGCACGTTGCCCACCACCAGGCTGAGCGCGGCCTGCACCACCGCCTCCAGCCGCTCGGGCGCGACGCGCTGGCTGAACGCCAGCTCCGGACGGGCCAGGGCCAGCGTCCTCCCCAGGAGGTAGTACACCTCCTTCTGACCCTGCTCCGCGAAGTACTTGCCGCCCACACGCACGCACGCTGGATGCGTCTGGAGCAGATCCACGTTCACGAGCGGCTCGGGGGCCGGTTCATTGGAGCGCTTCGCCAGGCGCTCGCGCGTGGCCACGAGGAACGGTGAGTACAGCTCCACCGCCTCCATGTTGAAGAGCCGCGCGACGTAGCGGTAGTGGTTGACGTGGTACTCCTGCGCCGTCGCCACGTCGATGCGGTGGCGCTTCGGGACCAACTGGTACTGCGGGAAGGGCACCGCGTACAGGTGTCCCGCCTTCTCGAAGAGCAGGCCCAGCAGCTCCGACAGCGGACCGCGCACCTTCGGGTGGAAGAGCGCCGTCTGCCACAGCCGATCCGTCAGCGGACGCTGCGCCAGCTCCTTCTTCTTCGCGTAGGGCCCCAGCTTGGTGAGGATCTCCTGCTCATCCTCCCCTGCTTCTCCCAGGAGCCCCGACACGGCCTGCGCCGCGAGCCACGCGGCGTCGTAGTCCTTGCGCACCGCGGACAGCCGCACCAGGTGGCCCACCACCTTGCGCGGGTTCTCCGTGTTCGGCAGCGCGCGGCGCAGCGCCACGATGGCCTCTTCCTCGCGGCCCGGCATCTGACCGGCGACCTCCGCGAACGCCTCCTGCATGGCCGCGTCGTCCGGCAGGCCCTTCGCCGCGACGCCGTAGGCGGCCACCGCGCCCTCGGGGTGCTTGAGCACCTGGAGGTACAGGTCGCCCAACGCGCGCCACAGCGTCATGCGCGCCGGGTGCGTGTCCGGCGTCTTGGGCAGACGCGAGAGCATGCGCGTGTAGTTCTCCTCCAGGACCTTCCACTGGCGAGCGCCACCGAGCAGCGCCTCCAGCGCGCTGAAGGCCTCCACGAAGCGGTGGTCCAGGTCGAGCGCGGCGTTGAAGGCCTGCGTCGCGCCCTCCACGTCCTTCAGCTCGTCGCGGCGGATCTCTCCGAGCGCGAACCACACGCGCTTGGCCTTGTGCGGTTCGGACGCGAGTTCGGGCAGCGACAGCATGCGGCCCAACACGTCCGCGGCCTTCTGGCCCTGACGCGTCTCGCGCAGCAGGCGGTAGAGCGCGTCCATCACCTCCGGCGCTTCCGGATGCGTCTTGAGGGCACCGCTGAACGCGTCGATGGCCATGTACGGGTCGTGCAGCTCGTCGCGCGCGATGCGGCCCAGCTCCAGGTAGACCTTGACCTTCGCCTCGCCCTCCAGGCTGTTGACGAGGTCCTGGCGCAGCTCCGCGGACTTCTCGAAGCGGCCCGCCTTGTCCATCAACGTCACCAGCGCACGCAGCGTCGGCTCGTGCTGCGGGTCGATGGCGAGCGCCTTCTCGAAGTGGTTCTGCGCGCGGTCCGCCTGGCCCAGCGCGGCGTGCACGTCACCCAACTGCCAGTAGACCTCCACCACCTCCAGGTCCGTCAGCTCCTCGCGGTGGTGGATGAGGATGGTCTGGAAGACCTTGAGCGCGTCCTCGTACCGCTTCGCCTGCACCAGCAGGTTGCCGTAGCCCTCCAGCGCGGGCAGGTACGTGGCGTCCAGGCCGTAGGCCTTCTCGTACGAGCTGAGCGCCTTGTCGCGACGGCCCAGCTTCTCCGTCACGTAGCCCAGCCGGTACAACTGGCGGCAGAGGTCCTGGGCGACGGCGGCGTCCTTCTCCGCCATGGCCTTCTCCGCCATCTTGCGCGTGACGATGTCGAGCATCCGCTCCGCCGACGACCAGTCCTCGCGCGCGATGTAGACGTCCGCCAACGGACGCGCCGCCTCCAGGCTGTCCGGGATGTTCTTGAGGGCCTCTTCCCAGTAGTGGGTGGCCGTCTCCCGGTCCTCGCGCGTCTCCGCGTGGTAGCGCGCGACGTCCAGCAGGGCGCGACCCTTGGCGGCCGGATCATCCGTCTGCTGCGCTTCCTGCAGCAGCGTCTGCTCGTAGCCGCCCCAGTCCTTCTCCTGCTCCTGGATGCCCTTGAGGGCACGGATGGTGGGCAGGTGGCCCGGGTCGATGGCGAGCGCCTGCTGGTACGCGGTCCGGGCGCTGGCCATGTCCGACAGCATGTCCTCGTTGATCTTCCCCAGACGGTGCCACAGCTCCACCGCCACCGGGTTGTTGCCCACGACCTGCGCTTCCTTCTGCAACATCTCCAGCGCGAAGGGCCAGTTGCCGCTGCGCTCGTAGAGGTTGCCCAGCGCGTGCAGGGCCTGGCGGGACTCGGGGTCCGTGGCGAGCGCCGCGTGGTAGCTGTTCACCGCGCGGTCCACCACCTTGAGCTGCTGGTACTGGACATTGCCGATCTCCACGTAGAGCTCCGCCTGCTCCTGCGGACTCACGGTGAGCGCGAGCTGGCGCTCGTAAGCGGAGAGGAGGTCCTCCCACCGGGCCTGCGCGCGGCGCAGCCGGATGAGGGACTTGATGGCCGGCACGTTCTGCGGGTCGATGGAGAGCACGCCCTCCACGCACGCGTCGGCGTTCGCCGGGTTCTGGTACGTGTCCTCCCAGATGGTCGCGCTGCGGAAGAGGACGCGGACCTTCTCGCGGTAGTCCTGGCTCAGCTCCAGCATCCGCTCGTAGATGGCGAGCAGGTCCGCCGGCTGATCCAACCGGATGTGCAGCCGCTCCAGCGACTCCAGCGCCTCGCGGTTGACGGGGTCGAACTCCAACGCCATCCGGAACGCGGAGACTGCGGACTCGTCGTCCTTCAGGTCGCGCTCGTAGACGGTCGCCACCTCCACCTGGATGCGCGCACGCTCTTCCGCGGACGACGCGAGGTCGCGCGCCCGCAGCAGCGTGGTGGCCACGTCGCGGTGGGCCCCTCCGCGCCGGTAGAGCTTCGTGAGGACGCCGAGCGTCTCCTGATCCGGCTCCAGCTCCAGCGCGCGCAACAGGGCGCTGGCCGCTTCGATGGGGTCTTCCAGCGTCTCATCCCAGACGCGGGCGATCTCCTTGAGGATGCCCTTGCGCGCCTCGATGGAGCCCGCCGCTTCCAGCTTCTGCTCCAGCGCGACGACGTACTCGCGGTCGCGACCGCGCCGCTGGAACACCGCAGCCAACCCGTCCAGCGCGGTGGCGTTGGTCGGGTCGAACTCGAGGATCTTCCGGAACGCCGCTTCGGCGGCCTGCGGATCATCCAGGCGCGTGTCGTGGATGCGCGCCAGCGTGGCGTACAGCCGCTCCGCGAGCGGTCCACGGGGCAGCTCGTCCGCGACCTCTTCGTAGACAGCCGCCAGCTCCTCGTGGCTGCCCGTCTCGTCCGCGAGGCGTTCGACCTCCTCGCGCAGCCCGTCCTCCGTCGCGTCCAGTTGCAGCGCGCGGCACAGCGCCAGGAAGGCCACGTCCTTCTGGCCCAGGCGCTCTTCCTGCACACGGGCGATTTCCCGCAGGGCCGCCAGCTTCTCCTCGTCGGTGACGAGGTGGGGCATGTAGCGGTCCATCACCGTCGCGTACGCACGCCAGTCGTTGTGCGTGCGGTACAGCGCGCACACGCGCTCGTAGGCGGTGCGGTTGGCCGGATCCAGCTCCAGCACCTTCTCCAGCGCGCCCGCGGAGAGCTCGGGCTTACCGCCCTGCCCTTCCCACAGCTCCGCGACGGTGAAGTACGCGGCGATGGCCGGGTCACGCTCCTCGGTCTGCAGGTGCACCTGGACCTTGAGTTCCAGGGCGCGCACCGCGTCGTTCCACGCGCGCAGCGACACGGACAGCGCGTACACACGCTCAAGGTCGGGGACCACGTGCGGCTCGACCTCCAGCGCGCGGCGGGCCGCGTCCAGCGACTCCTCGCGCCGGCCCATGCCCGCGAGCACTTCCGCCAGGCGCAGGCGCAGCGCCTTCACGCCCTCGCTGTTCTCCTGCAGCGGGACGAGGCGGCGCAGCACACCCACCAGTTCCTCGCGCTGCCCCGTCTCGTCGTACAGCTCGCGCAGCGTGTCCAGCACGCCCCGGTGCCGCGCGTCGCGGTCCAGCGCCGCCTTGAAGTAGGGCACCGCCGCGTCCGGCTGCTTGAGCAGGCGGTAGACGACACGGCCCAGCCGCTCGTTGAGGCGCACCACCTCGCGCGGATCCAACGTGATGGCCAGACGGCCTTCGAGCAGCTCGCGCAGATCCTGCGGACGGCCCGCGCGCTCGTACAGTGACTCCAGCGCGGAGAAGACCTGCTCGTTGCGCGGGTTCTTCGCCAGCAGCTCGCGGTACAGCTCGATGGAGCGGCCCAGGTCCGACAGCCCCTCGGCCGACACCTGCGCCATCTTGCCGAGCACGCGGTCGCGCTCGCTGCCGACGACCTTGTCCGCCTGGAGCTTCAGGATGCCGTAGAGCTTCTCGGACGCACCCGCGCCCTCGTAGATGCCTTCCAGCAGCCGCGCCGAAGCGAGGTGCCCCGGCTCCAGCGCGAGGATGGCCTCGTAGGCGCTGGCCGCGCGGTCCGGGCTGTCCAGCCGTTCCTGGTAAAGCTGCCCCAGGCGGAAGAGGAAGCCCAGCTTGTCCGCCGGAGTGGTCGCCCCGGTCGCCAGCGCTTCCAGCACGCCGGCCAGCTCCGGCCACGCCTCCAGGTGGAGATAGAGGCGGTCCAACGCGATGAGCGAGCGCTCCTGCACCGAGGCATGCAACGTGCGCGCACGCTCGAAGTAGGACACCGCGCGGTCCGGATCGCGCAGGCGCGTCTCCAGGACCTGGCCCAGCTTGAGGCACACCTGGGCCGCGTCGGCGGCCTCGGCGATGCGCGGCAGGGCCTCTTCGTAGAGCACCACCAGTTCGTCGTAGCTGCCCGCGACGTCGGTGGCGTTCTCCAGCCGGCGGCGCACCTCGCCGTCGTTCGGGTCCTCCTTGAAGCCGCGGTAGAGCGCGAGGAAGGCAAGCTCGCTCTCCCCCTGCGTCTCGCGCAGCGTGGCCAGCTCACCGAGCAACTGCTTGCGCTCGACCGCGTCCGGGGACACGCCCACGCGCGTTTCAATCAACTGCGCCAGCCGCGCGACGTCGCCGCTCGCGCGGAAGGCGCGCAGCAGCGTCTCCACCGCCAGCAGGTTCTGGGGCTCGCGCGCCACCAGCGCTTCCATCCGGCCCACCGCGCCCGGGTGGTTGGGCTGCACCGACAGCACCTCGCCGTACAGCGCCAGCGCGCCCACCTTGTCGAGCAGCTTGGACTCGCGCACCGTCGCGAGGCGGAACTTCAGTTCCAGTCCCTCCTCCGTCGGCATCAGCGCGATGCGCCGCGCGAGGACGTCCGCGAGCTCCGGCCAGCGCTCCTGCTTCTGGCAGAGCTCTTCCATCCGCGCGAGCGCGGCGGCGTCATCCGGCTTGAGCTCCAGCAGGCGCCGGAACGTGGCCAGCGCGCCCAGCGTGTCCTTGAGCTGCTCCTCCTGCAACGCGCCAATCTGGAAGAGCACCGTGGCGCGACGCGCCGGCTCCTCCGACAGCGCGAGCTGACGGCGCAGCACTTCCAGCAGCTCCGACGGACGGCCCTGCGACGCCACCAGCCGCGCGGTGCCATCCAGCGCTTCGTTGTCCGTGGGCTTGAGCTCCAGGACGCGCTTCCACGACGCCAGCGCTTCGGCCGGCTCGCCCAGGTCGACCTGGAGCCTCGCCAGCGCGCGGTACAGCTCCGCTCGGGCGGCGTCGCCCGCCTTGGGCGCGACCTCCATCAGCACCGCGCACAGCTCCTCCGGCGCCTCCGCCTTGTCCACCAGCGAGACGCACAGCTCCAGCGAGCGCGGATCCTCCGGCAGCTCACGCAATGCGCGCGTGGCCGACAGGAACGCCATCTCCGCGTTCTCCAGCGCGGTGGCGTAGATCTCCGAGATGCGGCGCAGCAGCGCGGCGCGCTCCTGCGGCACGGCCTCCGCGGAGGCACGCGACTCCAGCATCTCCACCTGCTTCAGGTGGTTGCCCACCGACGCGAAGACGGGCTCCAAGGCACTGGCCGCCGCGCCTCGCAGCGGGCTCTCCGAGCGCGCCAGCTCCTCCAGCGCGCCCACCGCACCCGGGTGGCCCGCGCGTCGCGCCAGGACCGCCTGGTACAGCTCCAGGGCGCCTCGCGGATCATCCAGGCGCGAGACCTTCAGACGGCCCAGGCGCACCCGCAGGTCGGACGCCTCTTCCTGCGCATCGCGCGCATCCGCCATCTGGATTTCACGCTCGACGTGCTGCGCGAGCTCCGCCCAGCGCTCCATGTCCGCGAGCACGCGGCCCAGGAGCTTCAGCGCGTTGGCGTTCTCCGGCCGGCGCTCCAGCACCTCGCGGTACGTCTGCGCCGCGAGCGACTTGTCCGCCAGCGTCTCCTCGGCCAGATGCGCCAGCTCGAAGAGCAGGTTCACCTGCGAGGCGGGGTTGCCCTCGGCGGCCACCTGCCGGCGCATGACGAGCGCCAGCTCCCGGTGCGCGGCCGTGCGCCGGTGCACGCGGGCGATGGCCTCCAGCACCGTCTTGTTCATCGGGTCGCGCCGGCTCACCTGCTCCCACGCGCGCACCGCCAGGTCGTAACGCTTCAGGCGGTTGTCGTAGATGGCCGCCAGCCGCCGCCACAGGTCGCCCGCCAGGGGCTCCGCGGGGTCGCGCTCCAACTGATCCTCGTACGCCGCCGCCACCTCCTCGAAGGAACCCGAGTCCGCCGCGAGCCGCTCCAGCTCGTCGCGCACGGTGGCTTCCGTCGGCTGCTCGTTGAACGCACGCAGGCGCGCGACGAACGCGAGCGACGTCTGGCCCAGGCCCTCGCGCAGGATGGCGATCTCCTGCAGGCGCTCCAGCCGCTTCTCTGGCGGCACTCCGGGCAGGAGCACCTCCAGCACGTCCACCAGCTTCCGCGTGTCGTTGAGGCCCCGGTAGACGGGCTCCAGGAGACGCGCTGCTTCCAGCCTGGGGGCGTCATGCGCGAGCAGGCGCTCCAGGCCGGCCACCACCTGGCCGTCGCCCGGCGACAGCTCCAGCAGGCGCCGGTACACGGGCAGCGCCTCGGAGGGGCCGACCTCCTTCTCCAGCAACTGCGCGCGGCGCAGCAGGTACGCGCGCCGTCCCGGTTCGTCCGCCGCGAGTTCGGCGAGCTGATCCAACACGTCCGCCTGCTCCACGAAGCGGCGCGTCTTGGCGTACAACTTGTCGAGCGCGAGCAGTCCTTCCGGCACCTTGCTCAGCGCCAGCGCGGAGCGGAGGACCTCGATGGCCTTCGCGTCCTCGCCCGAGCTCGCGTAGGCCTCGCCGGCCTTGAGCAGCAGGCCCAGCCGCGTCTCCGGATCCGTGGCGAGCTGCGCCTGACGGGCGTAGACCTCCGACAGGCTCTTGGCGTTCTGGCCCTTCTCGTACAGCCGGGACAGCGCCTCCAGCGCCTGACGGTCCTGCGGCGCATCCGACAGCAGGTTCTTCCAGAGGCGCGTGGCCTCCTCGGGCTGATCCAGGCTCTCGCGCAGCTCCGCCGCCCGGCGCAGCAGGTCCAGGGCCACCGGGTCGCCGGAGGTCAGGTCCACCGCGGCGCTCTCGTAGATCTCCGCCAGCACCTCGTGGCTGCCCGTCTCGCGCGCCAGCCGCTCCAGGTCCGGCCGCACGCCATCGCGGTCGAGCCCGTTGGCGAACGCCTTCACCGACGCCATGAACGCGAGCGACGGCTGCTGCATGTCGCGCTCGTAGATACGGCGGATCTCCCCCGCGAGGATGATCTTCTCCACCGTGAGCGCGGACTCCATCCGCGTCTCGCGCAGCGCCACGCGGCGGGCATGGTCGCCCACTTGCAGGAGCACCTTGTCCAGCACCTCCAGCGCCGCCCCGCTCGTGGGCACCGCCGCCTTCACCCAGGCCTCCAGCGCGGCGCGCGCGCCCGGGTGGCCGGGGTCCTCGGTCAGGATGCGCTTGTAGAGGCCCAGCGCCGCGTTGGCGTCGTCCAGCTCCGTGCGCAGCAGCTCCGCCAGGCGGAACGATACCTCACGGCCCTGCGGGCTCTGCCCCTCCTGGTTGCGCCGCAGCGCGAGCGTCCACGCCAGGTCCTTGGAGCGGTTGAGGTCCGTGTAGAGCCGGTCCAACGCGGTGGCGGCCTCACGCTGCGCGGGGTCGCGCTCCGCGATGGCGCGCCACGCGGCGGCGGCGCTCTCCTTGTCGGTGAGCTTCGTCTCATGAAGCAGCGCGGCCTCGCGCAGGCACACGAGCTGATCCGCGGGCTCCTGCGTGGCCACCGCCAGCTTCTCCAGCACCTCCGCCAGCGCCGCCCACTCCTCGCCCGCGCGGTGCAACCGCTGCAGGGCCCGCAGGCTGTCGAGGTTGCCCGGCTCCAGCAACAGCAGCGCGCGCAGGGCCTTCACCGCCCCGGGCCGGTCGTCGAGCTTCTTCTCCTGCACTTCCGCCAGCTCGCGCAGCAGCGCCGCGCGGGCCGGGCCGACATCGCCCTCTTCCGTCAGCTCGCTGATGATCTCCGCGAAGCTGTCGAGCGAGTCCGCGTCCTCCGCGGCCTGACGCGCGGCGGCCCGCAGGCCCGCGTCCGCCGGGGCCATGCGCAGCGCCCTTGCAAGCGACGCGAAGGCCAGCTCCGGCTGCCGCAGGTGCGCCAGGTGCACCTGGGCCGCGGAGCGCAGTGCCTGCACGCGGCCCGCGTCGTCGCGCGCCACTTCGGCGAGCACGTCCAGCGTCGCCACCAGCTTGCGGTGCTCCTTGGTGCGCTCGTACGCGGGAATCAACGCGCGCGCCGCCGCCTCGCGCGACGGGCCCGAGGCCAGCATCGCCTCCAGCGCCGCGAGCGCGTCCGGATCCGACGGGCGCTGCCGCAGCAGGTCCCCGTAGCTCTGCACCGCCTCCGCGCTGCCGTCCTGCGAACCCTGCAGCAACTGCGCGCGCCGCAGCTTCAGCCGCGACACGTGGTCCGCGTCACCAGCCGTCTCCGCGAGGCCAATCATCCGCGCCAGGGTGTCCCCCAGCTCGCGATCCATGCCCGCCTTCTCATAGAGCTCGGCAAGGCGCGGCAGGTGCCGGCCCTCCTCCGCTCCATGCGTGATGGCGGACTGGAGCGCCTCCGCGGCCTGCAGCGGACGGCCCAGCTCCACGTTGAGGTCCACGAGGCGCAGCAACAACTCCAGACGCTCCGGCCCGCGCGTGGCGTGGATGCGCTTGCGCAGCAGCGTCTCCGCGTCCGCCGAGCGGCCCGCGCGTCCGTACAACCTGACGAGGCGCTGAAGCACCTGCGGGGCCTCGGGCGCGCGCGACAGCGCGGCCTCCAGCGCGGTGATGGCCTCCGCCGCCATCCCGCCCTCCTCCGCCAGCACCGACGCCTCGGAGAGCAACTGCACGGCCAGGGTCGGCTCCTCGGCCTCGGTGGCGAGCGTGCGCAGCACGCGTCCCAGCTCCGCGTGGGCGGACAGGTCGCGCGCCAGTCGCGCCGTCTCCGCGCGCCCCGCTTCGTCCTTCGGCTCCTCGCGCACCATGCGCAGCCGCGTGTCGAAGGCGGCCCGGCTGTCCGCGAGCTGCTTCTCGTGGATGCTGGCCAGCACCGTCAGCAGCCGCTTGCGCGTCGCCGCGTCCGTCGTGGAGTCCAACTGCTGCTGGAGCGCCGCCACCTGACGCTGATGGTCGCCCGTGCGACCGTAGTGGTTCGCCAGCGCCTCGGTCAGCGCGACCGTGCGCACGCCACCGGCCGCCAGCCGCTCCAGGCCGCCCACCACCACACCGGTGGAGACGTTCTCCGCGAGCAGCGACAGGAACAGGTCCGCCGCGTCCTCCTGACGGTTCAGCCGCTCCGCGTACAGCTTCGCCTGCCGCGCGGTCCACTCGTTGCGCTCGAGCTGCGACTCGGCCAGCGTCGCGAGCTTCGCCGCCAGGGACGCGGCCTCCTCGAACTTCGACAGCGCCACGCACAGGGTCTGGAGCCGCTGCACCGCCTGGACATCCTCGGGCGCAAGCTGCACCCACTGACGCACCAGCGCTTCCAGTTCCTCCGGGGGCGCGCCCGCCGCCTCGCGCCGCGCGATGTCCGTCTCCAGCCGCGTCTTCGGATCATCCGCCAGCGCCGCGACCGCCTGCAGCGACTTCACGGCCTCGCTCGCCGCCGAATCCCCCGGCACGCGCGAGAGCACCTCGCGCCACGCGGCCTCCGCGCGCACGGGATCCGCCAGCGGCCCCTGGAGCAATTGCGCCAGGTGCCGCCACAGCGCCACCGCGACCGCCGGAGGCGCCGCTGCCTGCGCGGCCCGCAGGAGCGCGTGCGCCAGCGCCGGCTGCGCGTTGGCCTTCTCCGCGTGCTCCACCACCGTGTTGAGCAGCAGCGGCCGTCCCGGCTCCAGCTCCAGCGCGCGCGCAAGCACTTCAAAGGCGCCGCGCTCGTTCTCCTGCTCCTCGAACATCAGCGCCAACGCTTCGCAGAACGCCACGCGCTCGGCGCGCGGACGCGGCGCGAGCATGGCCAGCTCCAGGAGCGGCAGCACTTCATCCAGCTTCTCGTCTTCCGCCAGCAGGCGCGACAACTGGAAGGCCGCGAGCGCGTTGGTGGGCTCCAGCTTCAGGGCCGCTTCCAGGTGCTCGCGCGCCGCGTCCGAATCCTTCAACTGCTGCATGCACAGGTCCGCCAGCCGCAGCCGCAGACTCGCCTGCTGCGCGCGGTCCTTCACCGTGCCCAGGTAGCGCTCCAGCGTGGCCACCGCCTCCAGGTAGCGCTCCTGGCCCAGCATCAGCTCCGCGGCGAGGCTTGCCGCATCGGCGCGCGACGGATCCGCCGCCACGGCCTTCTCGAAGGCGGCCAGCGCTCCGGCCGCGTCATTCATCCGCCCCAGCTTGAGCGTGCCCACGCGCAGCCACAGGTCCACCTGCGCCGTGCGGTCGCGCGCCTCGCCCGCCATCGCCTCCAACTGCACGATGGCCGGACCATGGTCGCCCGCTCGCGCCGCCATCCGCTCGATGAGCGTGAGCGCTTCAGGCATGCCCGGCCACAGCAGGAAGCAGCGGTCCAACGCTTCCTTCACCTTGCCGGTGGCGGTCGGCTCGTACCAGGCGAACAGCTTCGCCACGAGCAACGACAGTCGCGCCGCGCTCTTCCGGTCGCGCTCTTCCAGCGACATGCCTCGCAGCATGCGCACCTTGTCGCGCCACACCTGCTCGAAGCGCTGCATCGCGCGGGTGGCCTTCTCCGCGCGCGCGTTCTGCGGATCCAGCTCCCGCGCCACGTCCAGCACCTGCTGCGCCAGACCGTGCTCGGTGGGATCGTCCACCAGTCGCTCCGCGAGCCCGGCGTACTCCTCCGCCATGCCCGCGTCGCCCAGCGCCGCGCGCTCCCGTTGCAGCGCCTCGAAAGCTGGCTGGAAGCGCTCCTCGCTGAGCAGCAACTGCCGCACGCGCCGGAACGTCGCGCGGTCCGGCTTCACCCGGGCCGCGCGCTGCAGGCACAGCACCGCGCGGTCGCGCCGGAAGAGCTTCTGCTCGTACAGGTCCGCAGCCTTCAGGTAGTGGCCCGCGCTCTCCTCGCCCTGGGTCGCGGCGCCCAACCGCTCCAGCACGTCCACGAGCGCCGCCGAGTCCTGGCGGATCTCATGCAGTCGCTTGAGCCCACGCAGCGCGGGCATCGGATCCTTCGCGACCAGCAACGCGCGCTTGAGCAGATCCTCCGCGCGCGGAGCATTGCGCTGCCGCTCGTGCGCGAGCTCCGCCGCGCGGCACAGCAGTCGCGCCGCCTCTTCCGTGGGCACATCCCGCGAGCGTCCCTCGTACAGGCGGATCAGCTCCTCGACCCGGCCTGATTTCTCCAGGGCCGCTTCGGTCTCGACGAAGGAGCGGTCATCGGTCACACGCAGCGTGGGACGCGCAGGGGTGGAAGGCAGTTCCATGATGCTCGGGGGCCAGGGGGGTGAATGAAACGAGGGCGCCAGCGGCCGGAGTGTACCGGCCGCGGGCGCCCCCGGGCAATCGCGCAAAACCCGTCAACCGATGGGATTTATTGGCTTTCTTGCTCGCCAGCCGAGGAAGCATTTTCCGTCGATGCCGCCGCGCCATCCGCGTCGTCACCGGCGTCCGACTTGTCCGCCGCAGGGGGCGTCGCCGGGGCGTCGGGGAGGGCCTTCGCCCGCTCCAGCCCCGCGCTGTCGTTGAGCTGCGTGTACAGCGCGACAGCCTTGTCCTTCTGCTGCAGCTCTTCTGCGATCTGCGCGGCGCGGGGCAGGTCGCCCAGCTTCTCGTACAGGGGCAGCGCCTTGTCCTTGCGACCCGCCTGCGTCCACGTCTCCGCGGCCGCGGCCGTGTCGCCCAGGAGCTCCAGCCACCGGGCACGGCCGGCGGGCTTCTGCTCCTGTTCGGCGCGCGCCAGCTCACGCTGCGCCAACTCCTTGGCCTCGTCCTCGAGGGTGAGCCGCTGCATGAAATGGAACGCCTTGGGCGGAGGCAGGGGGCTCAGCACCTCCACCGCTTCGCGCCGCTGGCCCACGGCCACCAGCAGGGTCGCCGCGCCCAGCCGGTCACCACGCTCCACCAGGGCCTTCACCTCCAGGCCCCGGATGCGGTTGGCGCTCGGCAGATCCCGGGCACGCTCGTACGCCTTGCGCGCCAGGGTCAGCTTGTTGGCGCGCTCGTACGCGAGCGCCGCCTGGTCGAACTGGCGCGCGCGCTCGTACAGGCCGGCGACCTTCTCGAAGTCGGCCTTGGCGACGTAGTGCTCCATGAGGAGCTCGTACGCGCCCGCCTTCTCCAGCGTGGGGCCAATCTGATCCGGAGGCAGCGTGCCCACGAGGCGGCGGGCCGCGTCGTTGTCCTGCCCGGCCAGCGCCGTGCGCAGCGCGCTCTTCAGGTCCCCGCCCGCCTCGAAAAGACGGGTGGCGTCCGCGAAGCCGTTGTTGCGCTCGTACAGTCGCGCCGCGTCGCGCGTGCGGCCCATGCCTTCAAGCTGGGTCGCCTGCTCCTTCCAGTCGCCCGTCAGCTCCGGCATCGGTGCGCGCTCGGGGCGCTCACCGCGGGCCGGACGCTCGCCACGCTCCGGACGCTCGGCCCGGGGCGGACGCTCACGACGCTCGCCGGCACCGGCGGCGCCACGCTCCGGACGGTCCCCACGGGGAGGACGCTCGGAACGCTCCCGGCGCTCGCCAGGACCGCCGCGCTCCGGACGCTCGGACCGCTCACGCGGCGCCTCGCTCCGGGCAGGAGCCTCGGGCTCCGGCGTCGGCTCGCGGCCGCTCAGCGTGAAGGCCGCCTGCGAACGCTCGCGATCACCCGCGGCGCGCCAGACGCGGCCCACCAGGGTCATCACGTCCAGCCAGGCCGCGTGCTTCTCCTTCGCGGGATCCACGGCCGGAGCCGCAGGAGCCGCTTCGGCGGGCGCGGCACCTTCGCCAGCGCCTTCGGCGGCCGGAGCCTCCGAGGACGCTTCGGCCGGAGCCGCCGCCTCGGTGCCTTCCGTCGTCGCCGCCGCTTCCGGAGCCGCGGACTCAGCGCCCGCTTCCGGCAGGGCCGGCTTGGACTGACGCTGCACGCGCAGCATCGTGGTGATGAGGCGACCGCGCGTGTTGAGGTCCAGGTCGTCCAGCGACTTGAGGTTCATGGGCCGCAGCGAGCGGACGATGGCCTCCAGCGGACCCTTCTCCGCGCCAAAATCGTTCTTGGAGAGCGCCTTCTCCAGCACGCTCAGCTCGGCGATGACGCGCTGGCCCGGACCCACCGGACCCGCATCTCGGTCGCGGCCACGGCCTTCGCCCCGCCCGCGCCCTTCACCACGGCCACCGCCGCCGGGACCACCAGGACCGCCACCACGACCGCCGAAACCACCCGGCCCGTCACGGCGAGGCCCCTGACCCGGCGCGCCCCCGTTAGGACCGCGTCCACCCGGACGCGCTCCACCGCTTCCATTCTCCTGAGCCACGTGAATCTCCCGCTAGAACGCGTAGCGAATGTTGGGCGCCACCGCGAACCCGAAAGCGCCCTTGGAGGCGAGGTAGTTCCCCGTGACCTCCAGCCCCACCGAGAAGTGGCGCAGCCGCGTGTAGTACTCCACTCCGGGCCCGGCAAACACAAGAATGTCGGAATCCGGGAGGAGCTTCTTGGGAGAGAACATCGCGTACCCCGCGCCGGCGCGCGCGTAGATCCACGTGCGCTTGACCTCCTGGCTGTCGGCGAAGCCCACCAGCCTGGCGCGCAGGACGGCGCCCGGCACCAGCATGGTGAAGTCACCGGAGGCCGCGCCCTGCGAGTAGCCGATGTAGTCGGAGCCCGCCGTGTTCGCGGAGCCCATGAAGAAGACGCCCAGCGACAGGCGCTCCCCCAGGTCGACGCCCAGCTCCACCTGGGCCATCTGGCCGGACGAGAAGGGCCGGGGCCCCTGCGACGCGGGCGGGTTGGCGATCCACGACGGGCCGCCATACACGGCGAAGTACACACCGCGCTCGACCTCGTCGAAGGTCACCGCGGGCCGGTCCCCGGCTGCGGACCCGGCGCTGGGAGTCTCCTGAGCGACCGACACCCCGGGAAGGAGGAAGGCGGCACACAGGGCGAGAGGAGCAAGGACTTTCTGCATGGAAGGCAGCCTGGGGGGGCAGGACTCCCGCGGGGAACGGGAGGAGGAAGTGAAGAAGCGGGCAGCCCTGTCGCCAGGGCCGCCCGCGCGGCACACGGATGAAGTTCGAGTCTAGGCTAGTCGCCGGCCTGCTTGAAGATGAACGGGTACGTCACGATCACGGAGCCGCCACCCTTGGGCTCCGGGAACTTCCAGGTGCGCACGCGGCCCGCGACGCAGGTCTCCAGGTCCGAGTTGCCCGCCGTGGACTGCGCGACGTTGGACGTGGCCACCGAGCCCGTGGCGCTGATGATGAACTTCACGGAGACCTTGCCGCCCAGCTTCGGGAAGCGGTTGAGCAGGCTCTCGTAGCAATAGCGGATCTGCCCGCGGTTGCGCTGGATGACCTGGCGGATGAGCTCCTTGTCCAGCGAGCCCATGACCTCCGGGTCCGAGGACGTGATGCCCACGTCCACGCTCTGCTTGCCGCCGAGCGTGCCCACGCCGGTGCCGTAGCTGCCGCTGCCGCCGCCACGACCCTTGGTGCCGATACCGCCGATGCCGATGCTGTCACCGGTGCCGCCACCGCCACCGCCGCTGCCGCGCAGGCCCAGGCCGCCGAAGCCGCCCGCGTCGCCCGCCTTCGCGCCGAACATGTTGCCCATGGCGCTCTTGAGCTCGCCGCCCAGGCCCGCCTTGCCGAAGATGGTGGAGATGCCGCCCTTGCCGCCGCCGAAGATCTTCGCGGTCAGGGCGCGCGCCTCGTCCTTCTTGTTCGGGTCGCCCTTGGGCGCGGTGCGGTTGGCGGCCTTGGGCTCGTTCTTCTTGCCCATCTGGCCTTCGTCAGCGCGGGCCTTCTGGGCCATCTCGCCCGACTTCTTCTCCTTCTGCTGGTTGAGCTTCTCCAGGAACTTGTTCTTCTGGGTCTCGGGCGCCTTGATGATCAGCTTGGCGATGCGCGCGTCGTTGCCCGCGAGCTCGTCCGCGTACTCATCCCCTTCCCCGCTGCTGTTCATCGAATGGATGACGAACGCGGTGGCGATGAAGAACATCACCAGGAAGATATTGAGCGCCGTGTAGTCCAGGTTCTCGCCCAGCGGCACGACGACGCGCTTGGGCGCCGACTGCAACTGCGCCTCCAGCGTGAGGCCGCCCAGGTCCACCCAGAGGAAGTCGTCGCCCTCCAGCGTCAGCGCGTACGCATCGCCGTCGCTGCTGGCCTTGCCCGACTCCATCACCGCTTCCAGGTCGAGCGTTTCGCCCTTGCGGGTCAGCTCGCCCTTCATCTTGCGCGCGAAGCGCACGGAGAAGGTCTGCCCGTCGGTGCGCAGCACTTCGAAGGAGGGGCCGCCCAGCTTGGCGTCGCCCATCACGAAGTCCACGCCCTTGGCGCTGCCCACCGTGAAGCTCTTCTTCACGCCCGGGGCCAGGAAGAACTCACCCACGCGCTGATCGCCCCAGAGCAGGCGCACCGACGCGCCCAGCGGGCCGTTGGACTTGGTGCGGCGCACGGTGCGCACGCGCGGCGCCTCCTCTTCCTCCGAAGGGGCCTCCGGAGCGGCGGCGGCGGGCGCGACGATCTTGTTCTTCTGCGTGGGCGCGACCGACGCATCCAGCGCCGCGGCGGCGGGCGGCGGAGGCGCGGCGACCGGAGCCGCCACGGGGGCGGCGACCGGCGCGGCCACGGCCTGCGCGATGGCGGCGGCGGAAGCGCCGGCCACGGGGGCCACGGTGGTGTTCTTTTCGGTGGGCGCGTCCGCCTGCGCGACGGCGGCGGCCAGGTTCACCGCGGCGACGGCGGCCGGGTTCTCCAGGCGGATGGTGGTGCCACCCACGCGGACCTCGTCACCGAAGGAGACCTGCCCCTTGTTGACGCGCTTGCCGTTGACGTAGGTGCCTTCGACGCTGCCCATGTCGATGATGGACATGGAGCCGTCGCCGGCCACTTCGATGACGGAGTGGATGCGGCTGACCTTGTCGTCCTCCAGGCACAGGTGCGCGGAGGAGAGACGACCAATCTTGATGATGTCGCGCTCGTAGTCCTTGGAGGCGACCAGCGTGTCGCCCTTGAAGACCTTGAGTGTCAGGGGTACGGCCATGAAGGGGGCTCCCGGTTCGCTTTGGCGCTCGTTGGACAACGGCTGCGGCGGAAGGTTCCCGCCGGCAATTCGTGGTGAATTACAGCTCGCCCACGGACTGCATGACCTTGTCCTCGAAGTCCTCGCGGATGCGGATGAGGTTCGAGTGCTTCACGGACTTGCGCGCCTCGACGTACTCACCATCCGGCTTCGTGAGGTCGCCCTCGATGGTGTCGTCCTCGAAGTCGACCGTGGACGTCTTCTGCATCTTCGCGCCACCACCGCCCGCCTTGTCCCCGCCCTCATCCTGGGCAAAGGCCGGAGCCACCGACAGCGTCACGCACAGCATCAGCCACTTCCGCATCCTGCCTCCACGAGGAGCCCCTTCCCGGGCCCACTTGTTCCGCACGGCAACCCCCGCGAATTCCCGGGGGCTCACAAGGTTCGCATCATCCGGAGTCGCGCCGCCAGCGTGAAGCCACTGGCGGGCTTCTCCCACATCACAGCAGGTCGTCGGTGGGCTCGTCTGAGTCCGCCGGGGCTGCATTCTTCTGGGCAGGCGCTGCCGGAGTGCCTCCCGCCGGCGTGGCCGCGGCCGGCTGGTTGCCGTTGCCGGCGGCCGGGGTGGCCTTGGGCGCGGTGCCGTCACCCGACACGGGCGTCACGGCGTTGGGCGCGGGCTGGCCCTTCTGCTTGGCCTCCTCCGCCTTCATCGCGGCCTGCTGCTGGGCCTGGAGCGCCTCCATCTGCTTGGCCTGCTCCTCCGCGGCCTTCGCCTCGCGCTTGGCCTGCACGATGCTCTCCGCCTCGCGCATCAGGCCGAAGACGGGGGCCTCGCCGTTGAGCGCGACCTCGCCGCCCGCCAGCGCGACGTACTTGCGGTACAGCTCCACCGCGCGCTCCGGAGCATCCTTCACCTTGTGCAGGATGATGCCTCGGTTGAGGTACGTGGCGCCCAGCTCCGGGTTGAGCTTCTCCGCCTCGTCGTACTCCTGCATGGCCTTGTCGTACTGGCCCTGGCCCTTGAGCGCGATGCCCAGGTCCACGTGCGCGGCGGCGTTCTTGCCATCCGCCTGCAGGATGCGGCGCAGGTGCTCCTCCGCGCCGGGGAAGTCCTCCGCGTCCAGCGCAAGCTGCGCCAGCGCCACGTGCGACGGCACGTAGTCCGCCTTGGCCTCCAGCGCGCTCTTGAACTGCACGCGCGCGCCTTCGTTGTCCCCTTCCTTCTGGAGGATGAGGCCCACGGCGTGGTGCAGCTCCGGATCCGCGCCGTCCAGCTTCACCGCGCGCAGCGCGACGAGCTTGGCCATGGCCAACTGCTTGCGCTCCAGGTAGCTGCGGATCATGACCTTCAGGGCGTTGGTGTTCGCCGGGTCGCGCATGAGCGCGGCGCGCGACAGCTCCATCGCCTTGTCGTGGTCGTTGTTCTGCCGGTAGATCTCCGCCAGACGGGCGCGCGAACCGGCGTCGTCCGGGTAGCGGGTGAGCACGTCCTGGTAGAGCGCCACCGCGCCGGCCACGTCGCCGGAGTTCTGGCGCATGATGGCCAGGTTGTCCGACGCCTGCCGCAGCGACGGCTTCTTGGTGAGCGCCGCCTGGTAGCGGGCTCTCGCCTCGTCGGGCTTGCCCATGCGCTCGGCGATGACGCCCAGGTTGTACTCGGCCTCCGCCAGGTTCTTGTCCGCTTCAGCCGCGGCCTTGAACTTGCGCTCCAGCGACGGGTAGTCGAACGCCTTGGCCTTCTTCTGCGCGTCGAAGGACTTCACCGCGTCATCGAACAGCAGCATGGCGCGGTTGGAGATGGACACCGGCCCGGTGGGCGCGGCGACGGGCTTGTCCACCACCGGCTTGACGGCCGGCTGGGACGACGTGCAGCCCACGGCGGTGAGGGCCAGCGAGGCCAGGAGGAGGGCGGGACGGAACGGGTGCGTGCGATTCATTAGAGGAAGTCCTCCGGCTCCTGATCATCAACGGTCTTCTTGGGCGCGCTGCCGTCCTTGGAGGCGGCGGGCTTGGCGATTTCGGACTCGGTCTGCTGACGCAACTGGTTGGTCAGCGTCGACAGGTCCTCGTTGAGCGCCTCGCTCTTGGCCAGCTTCTCCGGTTCGGGCTTCGCCGTCGGAGGCGGGATGTCCTGCACCGCGGCGAGCATGTCGCCCGCGAGCACGAACTCCTTGTTCTTCAGCGCCAGCTTCTCCTCCAGCACCTCCGGATACTTGTCCGGAGCGTAGGTGGTGCGGAGGATCTTCAGGCTCGCCGCGGCGCACTCGTTGAACACGCCCAGCTCGCGGCTCTTGGCGACCGCGCCGGAGAAGGCCTCCGTGGCCTTGTCCTTGAGCGGCTGCGCCTGGTTGGAGAACTCGTCGCGCAGGGCCTGTTGCGACTCCTCGTCCAGACCGCGCGGCATGGGCGCGTTCACCACGATCTCCGCCATGTGGTCATACGCCATGCCAATGCGCTGCAGCGCGCAGATGGCGGGCTCCGGGGCGCCCAGGGCCACCGTCTGCACGTACTTCTTCTGGACGACCTCCAGCGCGCGGCCCTTGTCGGCCAGCGAGCCCTTGAAGCGCTCCGGCGACGCGGGCACGCCCCAGTACAGCTTCAGACGCTTGTACTCCACCCAGTCCGGCTCGATGGCGAGCAGGTTCGCCTGCGCGGCGGCGGCCAGCGCGGGCTTCTCCAGCGACGCCTTCTGGTTGCGGCCGAGCTGGTCGAAGTACTCGTAGATGCGCTTGTTCATGCGCGTCACGTCGCGCGGCTTCTTCATCTTCTCGTAGATGGCGACGATGCGGCCCTCGGCGTTGAGGAACTTGCTGGACGAGCGCATGTTGTCGCGCTCGTACTCCTCCAACAGCTTGATGGCCTTCATGTATGCCCCCTGCTTCACGTGCAGGTCCACGATGGAGAGGAACACGCCTTCGGCGTCCTTCGACTTGGGCCACAGCTCCAGGTAGTGCTCGCGGTTCTTCAGCGCGGCCTTCAACTGGCCCAGGCCTTCACGGTAGGTGGAGGCGTTGAACAGGGCGATCTGCGCCTTGGACTCGTCCCACTTCTGCACCACCGCGGGCTTCGCGGGGCCGTCGTCGTTGGAGGCCTGCTTCGCCTTCGCCCTGGCCTTCGCCTTGGCCTTCGCGGCAGGGGCGCCGCCCTTCTCGCTCAGGTTGCGCTCGTAGCCGCGCACGTAGAGCTCGTAGGTGGACGCCGCGTCCTCGAAGTCGCCGATGGCCTCCAGCGCCTCCGCGTTCGCGTAGATGGAGTCCGGCACGTACTTGGACCGCGGGTACTCCGCGAACAGGCGCTTGCGGACCTCGATGGCCTTGTCCAGGCTCTTCGCCTTGTAATAGTCGACGGACGCATTGTAGAGCGCCAGGTCCGCGATCTCCGTCTGCGGGAAGTCGTGGACGAAGTTCAGGTACGCCTCGGCCGCCTTGGAGAACTCCTTCTTCTCCTCCAGTTGGCTGACGAGCTTGAACGACGACTGCTCAATCAGCTTCGCCAGGTCGTCGCGGAACTTGCCGACCGCCAGCTTGTCGTTCGCGTAGAAGCGGCGCGCCCACTCGTTCACCTTCGCGAAGTCCTGCAGCAGGTTGTACGAGTCCAGGATGAGGTTCGCGGCGATCTCTCCCGCGCGCTGGCCGTCCTCGAACTTGTACTCGGGGTAGCCGAGCGCGATCTCGCTGAAGCGCAGCACGGCTTCATCGAAGTGGTTGTGGCGGTAGTAGATGTTCGCCGCCTTGAAGGCGATCTCCACGCGCTTGTCGCCCTTGGGGACGTACTTGAGGTAGCGCTCGCACGCGTCGAGCAGCGACTTCTTCAGCGTGGGGATGGTGATCTTCTTGGTGATGTCGGTGCCGGCGGACTCGCTCTTCGCCTCGCCGCGCGCCTCGGCCGACTTGACGACCTCGTCGTACGCGAGCACGGCGTTGTAGGAGGCGTTGCTCAGCCACTTGCCCGGCTTGCCCGGCTTCGGCTTGCCCTTGTCGTCCTTGGCCTCCAGCACCTTGGCATCCTGGAGGACGACGAGGGTGTAGTTGGCGGCGGCCTTGTCGAAGTTCTGCAGGTTGTCGTTGAGAAGTTCCGCCCAGAAGAAGCGCAGGTCGTACGCCTTGGGGTTCTCCGGGAAGAGCGTGAGGTAGTCGCTGTACACGGCGTCCGCGTACTTGAAGGTCTCCTCGTTGCGCGTCTTCTTGCCCTCGTTGTGCCAGGTGACGGCGAGGTTGGAGAGCGTGCGCTCGGACAGCTCCTTCGCCTCCGCGAGCGCCTTCTTGTCCTTGTCGTCCTTGATGACGCCGGAGGACTCCACGTCCTTCATGATCTTCACGAGCCGGCGCACCTGGGCCACGGTGCGCTCCTTGTTGCCCATGCGAAGGATGCAGTCGACGATCTTGCCCTGGAAGCCGGGCGACTCCGGCGACAGCGGCTTCTCCTTGATCAGCGCGTTGTACGTGATGGCCGCTTCGCGGTCCTTGCCGTCGCCGTAGTACAGGTTCGCGAGCTGCTTCATCATCGCGAAGCGGTCTTCCGGATTGGTGGCGACCTTGCCGAAGTCCGCGCGGGCCTGCGTGACGTCACCCTCGCGGGCGAAGGAGCGTACGTAGTCGGCGCGCGCTTCACGCACGAGCGACCCCTTGGCCTTGGCCTTGCCGTCCTTCTCCACCGCGGCGGCACCCGCCAGCTCGCCGTAGAGGACCACGGTCTTGTACTTGTCCTTCGCGGACTCGTACTCGCCCATGTTGAAGTAGCACCAGCCCTGCTTGTAGAGGGCGAAGGCGTAGACCTGGTTCTCCGGGAACTCGGCGGCCTTCTTGTAGGCCACGAGCGCCTTCTCCAGCTCCGGGCGCTTGCCCTTGGAGTTGTTGAAGTAGTACTCGCCGAAGGCGAAGTACGCGTCCGGGATGTACTTGGACGTAGGGTGCTTCTCGATGAGGCGCTTGAACGCGACGAGCGCCTTCTTGTCCTGGCCGTCCTCCATCAGGTACTGGCCGAGGAAGAAGAGCACTTCGTCCGTGCGCTCGAACTTCGGGTACTCCTGGACGATCTTCGTGTACTGCTCGACGGCGTACTTGCCGTTCTCCTTCACCTTCGCCATCAACTCCGCCTTCTCCGCCTTGGCCTTCTGCTGGCCCGCGGCGTCGTTGCGGTTCATGGCGACGATGAGCTCGTCGTCCTTCCGGTTGGCTTCGAAGAAGAAGAACTTCGACTCCTCCCAGTAGAGCTCGCCCAGGCGGAACAACAGGCTGGGGGCCTCCTTCTGATCAGGAGACAGGGAGATGATCTTGCGCAGCGATTCGATCTGTTCGCGGCGCTTGGAGGCGACCTGCACCTCAACGCCCAACCGGAACTGATCATATTGCAGCGTGGGAGCGGCCTGCTGGGCTTCCTTCGGGCGCGTGATGTCGCCAGCGAGGGACTTGTCCACGGTGGTCGTGGACTTCTTGCCCAGGTCAGCGTCGCGCAGTGCTTTCTTCTCCTGGGCCGAAGCCATGGAAGTCAGGAGAACGAGGCAAACGAGTAACGAGCGGCGCATGGTCTTCCTAGGAGCGAGGGACCGGCGTTCCCGATGGCCTGCCTGCTTGGCAAGTGTCCGGGAATCTTCGGGAATTTCCATGAGGGGACCCGTACTATGCGCGGTTTCCGCAAGGCGGGTCAACTTGGACGGACGGACGTCAGGTCCGTTGGATAGCAGGCGAGAAAACTTCAATTTCGTTGTGCTCGGAGGGCGGCCAGACAGGTGTTGAACAGGGGCCGGAAGGTTGCGATGAGGGATCCAGGGAGTATGGGAAGCGGACGGTCGCAAGACTGGCCGCCCTGCCTGGAGCCGTTCGCGGATCATGAGCCTTCTGCCGGAGAGTGCCAGCTTTGAAGAGCTGGTGCAGGACTACTACCTCGCGGTGCGTGGCTCGGGGTTGATGCTGTCCGCGTTGGATACCCAACTCGTCACGGCGTGGGCGCAGGAGGGGGTTCCCTTCGAGGTCGTCGCGCGCGGCATCTCTCGTTCCGCCGAAAAGGCGCTGTGGGACGCGCGGCCCGGGGAGCCGGTGCTGCGCTCGCTCCGGGCGTGCCGGCGTCAGGTGGAGACGGAGATCCGCAAGTACCGCGATCTGTCCGCGGGCCAGGGGGAGGAGGCCGCCCTGGAAGTGAAGAAGAAGCCGTCCCGCTCGTGGGAGGAGGTGCGCCATGCGCGGCTGTGCACGGCGCTCCGGGCCCTGACGGAGCGGGAGTCCACCCTGGCGCCCCGGGTGCACCGGCTGCTGGACACGGTGCTCGCGAGCGTGCCCCGGGAGCCCGCGGCCATGGATCAGCAGGAGGCCTGGGCGCTGCTGGTGCTTCTACGTGCCCTGCCCTTCACGGAGCGGCGCACGGTGTGGCGCGAGGCCCGGACGGGCGAGCAGCAGCTCATGACGGCCCGTGCGCGGCGGGTGTCGCGCAGGTTCCGGTTGCAGGCGGCGGTGCGCCGGCGGCTGGACATGAAGGAGACCTGAGGCGTTGGGTCAGTTCCGAACGCCTGAACGGAAAATCAGCGTACTGACGGGCACGGCCGACGGTGTTATGGCTGGACCCCAGATGGCGGCCAAGGCGAACGGCGAGGCGTGCGGGGAGTGCGGCGGGCGGACGTACCTCATCGAGCGGCGCGGAGATCTCGCGTCGGCGAGGGTGTGTACGTGCTCGGAAGCGTGCCCGGTGTGTGGCGGGCGCGGGCACATCCTGGTGGAGAAGGAAGGCACCTTCAGCAAGAAGGTGGGCGCGCGGACCTACGAAGTGCTCCAGCCGTGCATGTGCACGCTGCGGCGCAAGCGGGTGGCGCTCTTCAACGACGTGCAGATGCCCGGCGTCATGGCGCACGCGTCGTTCGACAACTACCGCGCCTTCAACGAAGCCCAGGACCGGGGCCGGGGCGTGGCGATGCACTTCGCCCACCAGTACGTGAAGGGCGACACGGCGAAGAACAAGGGCTACGTGCTCAGCGGGCCGGTGGGCACGGGCAAGACGCACCTGCTGGCGGCGACGCTCGGGCACCTGGTGCTGGAGATGGGCGTGCGCTCCCGGTACGTGGAGATCTCCCTCCTGTACGCGACCATCCGGCGCGGGTTCCAGGACGGCAAGAGCGGCGGAGAGATCATCGGACCGCTGTCGGAGGTCGAGGTCCTCGCCATCGACGAGTTGGGCAAGGGGCGCGGCAGCCCCTTCGAGATGGAGACGCTCGATGAGCTGATCGCCCGGCGCTACAACGCGGGGCGCACCACGCTCTTCGCGACGAACTATTCACTGGAGCCGGAGCGCAAGGGCGCGCGCAGCACCGCGCCGACGGGCTACCGCACCACCGACGACACGCGCACGGCGATGAAGGACGCGGAGCTGCTGCGCGAGCGCGTGGGCGAGCGCATCTACAGCCGGCTGTGCGAGATGTGCAGCTTCGTGGAGCTGCCGCGCGACACCCCGGACCGGCGGCGCACGCGGCAGGAGATGGATGCGCCTCCGCCCCTGGGTGGGATGCGCAACCCCGGGCGCTGATCACCGCACCCTCCGCCCCTCAAGGCGTGATGGCGCGCACCAGCGAGTTGCCCGCGTCCGCCACGTACAGGGTGCCGTCCGGGCCCACCGCGAGCCCCGCCGGCAGCACCAGTTGGGCCTCCTTGCCCGAACCATCCGCGTGGCCGTAGCGGCCACTGCCCGCGAGCGTGGTCAGCTTCTCCGGCTCCCCCGCCGCGTTGAACACGAGTCGGCGCACGCGGTAGTTGCCGGGGTCGGACACCGCGAGCGAACCATCCGGCAGCAGCGCCAGGCCCAGGTACGGCAGGAGCTGCCCGCCTGACGGCTCTCCGTCCCTGAAGCCGGGCGTCGAACCGGCCACCACGGAGGTCACGCCATTGCGCACGCGAAGCACGCGGGCCATGCCGCTCTCCACCACGTAGGTGGTGCCGTCGGCCGTCTGGACCGCTGCGGAGGGCCGGTAGATCCAATCGCCCTGCAACGTCGTCACCGGGTTGCCCGGCAGCACCAGGTCGATGCGGCGGATGACGCCGTTGTTCAGGTCCGCGACGAGCAGCCCCGTTCCATCCGGCGTGAAGGACAGGCCCGCCGGCTGGTTGAAGGCCGACGCCAGGGCGAGGCCGTCCTGATAGCCCGGCCCGGTGCCCGCGAACACCTCCGCCTTGCCCTCCACGGGGATGCGGCGGATGAGCGCGTTCTCCGTGTCCGCCACGTAGATGTTCCCCAGCGCGTCCGCGGCGATGCCCATGGGGCCGATGAGGCCGGTGAGCACCGTGCGGATCTTCCCGTCCGCCGACACGCGCTTGACGCTGTTGCCCAGCGAATCCGCCACCGCCCAGCCGCCGTCCGGCATCACCGCGACCGCGAGCGGCGCGCCCAGCTCATTCGCCGCCACCTTGCCGTCCGAGCGGCTGCGCTTGCCCGGCTCGCCCGCCACCGTGTGCACGGCCTGCGCGAACGGGCCCACGGCCGGGGACGCCGCCGGCGGCTGGAACTTCACCAGGTCGTCCGGCACCTTCCGGCCCAGCGCCTTGTAGAGCACGTTGGCCACGATGCGGCCCGCGCGAGGATCCGCCACGCGGTCCCCCACCCCGGCCAGCTTCTGCACGAAGTCGATGCCGCCCGAGGAGAACACGTACGCGTCGCCCTGCTTGCGCACCACCATGTGCGCGAAGCCAAAGCCGCCCTGGAGCGACAGCAAGGGGGACTCGGCGAGCACGTCCACGCCGGCCGGCTGACGACCGTTGTTCACCAGTTGGTCCACTTCGTAGCCATTGGCCATCCACAGGGTGTCGCCCGCCTTGAGCCCCGTGCCGGCGAAGGCCCAGTGGTCCGGCGCGGTGATGACCGTGGGGAAGGGCCACTGGTGCCAGCGCGCCTGGAACTGCACGCCCAGGAGCGCGTTCTCCGGCCGGGGCGCGGGCAGGTCGCGGAACTTCACCGTCCTGCGCTGATCCTTGTACGGATCCGCCGCGTGGCCCTTGTAGCAGGTGACGATGCGGCGCTCGCGGCCGTCCGCCGCGGGTTCGAAGCGCACCTGCCAGTAGGCGTTGTTCGCGCCCAGGTTCAACAGCGATCGGCCGTCCGCCAGCGAGCGGTCCGCGTAATCCCTCTGCTTCGAGGACCAGTACTCGTCATGCCCGGACATCACGAACACCTTCGCGCCACGAAGGAAGTCGTAGCTGGAGTCCATGTCCTCGTCAGTGAAGTAGCCCACGTCCAGGTCCTGCGACTCCAGCCACATCACGAGGCTCAGGTCGTCCAGCATCAGGTGCCCGGAGCCCTGGCCCCGGTAGTAGGGCCGGTCGTAAGAGGACTGGAACGCGCGGGCGACGCCGTGCGCCTTCATCACGCCCTTCTGGTCGTCGTAGAGGCTGGTGCCGCCCCAGGTGTTGTACGCCGCCCAGTTCGAGGTGGGGATGAGCACCGCCACCTCGGAGCGCGGGTTGGCGTCACGCACGAAGAAGGGCACGTAACGCGAGGGCTGGTCCTCACGCACGAGCTTCACCACGTACACGCCGCGCACCCAGTCCTTCTGGATGGGGATGTCCAGCGTGGGGGACCACGCGCATGCGATGACGCCCGTCGTCGGATCCGCCGGGCAGTCCGCCTGACGCGTGCCCTTCACGGGGCCACCCCGCGCGACTTCGCGCGCACCCACGCCGCCGTAGTAGCCCAGGCGATAGACGAACCACGTGAAGTTCTTCGCTTCGGATAGGGACACCGCCACGCGCAGGGACTCGCCCTGCGTCACGGTGGCCTGGAGGGGATAGCCCTCGACTTCACGCTGGTTGGCGTTCTTGGTGATGCGCCAGTTGGCGGTGCCCTTCTTCTGGTTCTCCTTGTGCACCGCGTCCGCGTCGCGCGGGGGCAGCGAGGAGCCTCCATCCGGAAGGGTGCCAGCGTCTGGCTCGTCGTCCGGAATGCCCGCGTCGTATTCGGGAACGATGACGCCGCCGTCCGCGGACGCCGTCACGCCCGCGTCGTCGGTGTTGAGGGGCGGCTCGTCGTGGCGGTCGCCGGGGGGCGCCTCATCCACTTCCGACGCGGGGCCACAGGCCGACAGGATGCCCACGGTGACGCTCATCAGGACCAGGGCGCGAATCATGTTTCGCATGCGGGAGACTCCAGGTGATGGAGGCAACAATGCC
>NZ_RAVZ01000580.1 GCF_003611635.1 Corallococcus terminator
GGATAGAGCCCGCGGCGGCTATGGCGCGCGACATCTTCTCCGCCATGGCATCGCTGCCGGACAAGAGGAAGTGCTCGCGCGCGCGGCCGTACTCGCCCATCTGGGCGAAGGTCAGGCCCAGGTAGTTGTGGGCCTTCTTGTGGTCCGGGGCCAGGTCGGTGGCGGTCTCGAACTCGCGCGCCGCGCGCTGGAGCGCGTTCGTCTTCAGGTAGACGAGCCCCAGGTTGACGCGCAGCGTGGGGTCCACCGGGTTGTCCCGCACGAGCATCTCGTACAGGTCGGCGGCGCGGTCGAAGAGGCCCAGCTTGAAATAGGTCAGGCCCAGGAGATTCTGGGCCTTCTCGTGACGCGGCTGGAGCTGGTGCGCACGCTCCAGGAAGTCCTTCGCTTCAATGACCTTGCCGGCGCCCAGCAGTTCGCTTCCGCGGTAGAGCTGCTGGAGGAACTCCTCGTCAGCGGGGCCCGGCTCCTTCGTCCCCTTCGTGCGCGTCGTCATTCTCGGGTGTGGGCTCACGGCTGCTGGCCTCGGCCTGGGCGAGCCGCTCGCGCTCCTTGTAGTGGTAGTAGAGCTGGACGACCTTGCGCACGTACGCCTGGGTCTCCGCGTACGGCGGCACCTGGCCTCCGTACTTCTTCACGGCCTCAGGCCCGGCGTTGTAGGCGGCGACCATCTTCACCATGTCGCCGTCGAACATGTTGGCCAGCACGCGCAGGTAGCGCACGCCGCCCTCGATGTTCTCCTTCGAGTCGAAGATGTCCTTCACGTACATGTCCGACGCCGTGGCCGGCATGAGCTGCATCAGCCCGCTGGCACCCTTGTGGCTGAGCGCGTTCGGGTTGAAGTTGCTCTCCGTGTGCATGATGGCGCGCACCAGCGCCGACGGGATGCGGTAGCGCAGGGCCGCCTTGGCGATGTGCGGATCCAGCTCCTCGGGCGTGCGAGAACGGCCCCGCACCGGAGCGCTGGTGGCAGGCGCGGGCGTGAAGGTGCCAGCCAGCTTGCGCGCCTTGCGCGAGCCCGCCGGCGGCACGTTCGTGTAGACGATCGTGCCGTCCTTCTCCACGTAGCTGTAGATGCCGTCGGCGAACGACGCCGCGGGGGCGAGGGTCAGCAGGGCGACAAGGGAGGAGAGGACACGCATGGCGGCGGCCGAAACCTTAGACAACGGCCGGAAAGTCCTCAAGAAAACGCCTTGTTTCCAGCACTTACCGCCATTAAGCCTGTTCGCCATGCCCCATCGGTTTGATTTCCTGGTCCTGGGCGGAGGCGTGGCGGGTCTGTCGTTCGCCCTGCAGGCGGCCCAGCACGGCACCGTCGCCGTGCTCACCAAGCGCGAGCGAGGCGAAGGCAACACCGCCTACGCGCAAGGGGGCATCGCCGGTGTGCTGGCCCCTACCGACACGTTCGACTCCCACATCGAGGACACGCTCGTGGCGGGCGCGGGGCTGTGCCACCGGGACGCGGTGGAGGTCACCGTGCGCGAGGGCCCCGAGCGTCTGCGACAGCTCGTCGCCCTGGGCGCCGAGTTCGACCGGCGGGTCGGCGGCGAGTTCGACCTCACGCGTGAGGGTGGCCACTCCGCCCGCCGGGTCATCCACGCGGGCGACATCACCGGCCGCGAGGTGCAGCGCGCGATGCTGGCCGCGTGCGACGAACACCCCAACATCACCTTCTTCCAGAACACCGCCGCCATCGACCTGATGCTGGACCGCAAGCCGCATTCGCCCTCCGCCAGCCGGTGCGTGGGCGTGTACGCGCTCTTGGAGGACGGCACCATCGAGCGCTTCCTCTCCAAGGTGACGGTGCTGGCCACCGGCGGCGCGGGCAAGGTGTACCTGTACACGTCCAACCCGGACGTCGCGACGGGTGACGGCGTGGCCATGGCGTACCGCGCGGGCGCGCGCGTGGCGAACATGGAGTTCTACCAGTTCCACCCCACCTGCCTCTTCCACCCGGAGGCCAAGAGTTTCCTCATCAGCGAGGCCCTGCGCGGCGAGGGCGGCAAGCTGCGGCTCAAGGACGGGCAGGCCTTCATGGAGCGCTACCACGCCCTGAGGGACCTGGCGCCGCGCGACGTGGTGGCGCGCGCCATCGACGCGGAGCTCAAGCGCACGGGCAACGACTGCGTCTACCTGGACATGACGCACCTGGGCCGCGCGTACGTCACCGAGCGCTTCCCCAACATCTACGCCACCTGCAAGGCCTTCAACATCGACATGGCCGTGCAGCCCATCCCCGTCGTGCCCGCGGCCCACTACCAGTGCGGCGGCGTGGTGACGGACCTGCACGGGCGCACCAACGTGCCGGGCCTCTACGCCATTGGCGAGGTGTCCTCCACGGGCCTGCACGGCGCCAACCGGCTCGCGTCCAATTCCCTGCTGGAGGGCCTGGTGTTCGGCCACCGCGCGGTGAAGGTGGCGGCGGAGGAGATCTCCTCGCTGACGCACTCCAAGGACGAGCCGCCCGCGTGGGACTCCGGCAGCGCGGTGGACTCCGATGAGCGCGTGGTCGTCGCCCACAACTGGGATGAGATCCGCCGCCTGATGTGGAACTACGTCGGCATCGTGCGCACGGACAAGCGGCTGATGCGCGCGCGCCGGCGGCTGGAGTTGTTGCGCGAGGAGATCCGCGACTACTACTGGCGCTTCAAGGTGACCCGCGACGTCATCGAACTGCGCAACATCGCGGAGGTCGCGCACCTCATCGTGGACTGCGCGAGCCGTCGCAAGGAGAGCCGGGGCCTGCACTACACCCTGGACTACCCCCACACCGACGAGCACCAGGGCACGCGCGACACCGTGCTGTCCCGGGAGCTGTGAGCCGCCATGTCCAGTCCGCGCCGCACGCAGAATGAGCTCCCGGGCCCCACCGGCCTGGGAGACGAACCCGGGCCCCCTCCGGGACACCGCGACGGGGACGGCCCGCCTCCGGGCCCCCAGGGGCCCCAGGTCGCCC
>NZ_RAVZ01000581.1 GCF_003611635.1 Corallococcus terminator
GGGCCGGGGGTGGCCTCTCCAGACGCAGTGCCCCCGGAGGCTTCGGAAGGTCAGGAGACGCAGCAGCCGGAGGTCCTGCTGGCCGAGTCCGAGGGCGGCTACACGCTGTCGTTCCAGGACCCCGAGCAGCCGAACACCAGCGCGCCTCCTTCCACGCGAGCGCCAACGGTGAATCCGGGCACGGGAGGTTCAGGGGCGCAGCAGGCGCCCACTCCCGAGGCCCCTCAAGGCGGGAGCCCCACGGGCTCGAACCCGAACACCGGCGCGACCGGGAATCCCTACGGGGGCGCGGGCAATACCGGCACCGGCGCGAATCCGAATGTCGGCGCGCAGGGCGCCCCCGCGCAGGGCGCCCCCGGCACGGTGCCGGATCCGAACGCGGATGACGGCAGTCCCTCCGCGGATCCGAACCCGGAGTCCCGAGGCCAGGACTCCAATGTGAATCCGGGTGGCACTGGTAACCCGGGTACGGATGCGAACGCGGGGACGGGTGGCACGGGCAATGGTGGCACGAGGGCTCCGGCGGCGACGCCTGCTCCTTCTCCGTCCGCGCAGCAGGGCATCGCCGTGGTGGATGCCATCTACACGGGCGTCGTGAAATCGGTGTCCTCGAAGGAGGTCGTCATCGTGGACGACGGCACGCGACTGCCGCTGGAGATTGGCACCGGCACGCGCATCCTGCGCGAAGGCCAGGCCATCGGAGTGAATCAACTCAAGGAGGGCGAGAAGGTGCGCGCCGTGGTCAACATCGTGGGCAAGAGCCACACACGGGAGATCGCCGTGCTGTCCAAGGCCGAGGCCCGTCGCGCCGCCGGCATGCGTTCGCGCTAGGGAACCCCCTCACCCGCCCCAGGCCTCGCCGTGCCCTCGCATCCGTCAGTCGGGCGGGGCGGTGCGCGTCTCGGGGACGGAGGTTTTCACCATGACGGTCTACGACCGATACCGCAGTCTGTTGCACAAGTTGGCCCTCGTCCGCGCTCGCGCTCCGGGCGGTGATTCACCCGAAGTGGATGCGCTGCTCGACACGATGGATGAGGTCTGGGACGCCATGTCCGAAGGCGAGCGCGCCGCGATGGAGCGCGAGCGCGAAAGGCTGATCCACGAGCTCCCTCCGGACGAACACTCCGTGCCCGCCTGAGCAGCGCCCGCGCTACTTGCGCACGGTGCTCATGGGCGTGCCCAGAGGGGGGGACGGAGGCCGCTGCTGGCGCTGCCGCTGGCTCCACACCGCGCGCGTGTAGTCCACCACCGACGCGAGCGACAGCAGGGAGACGAGCGCCACGAGCGGACGCACCAGCGGCGGATAGAGCAGCACGCACAGCAGCACCGCCAGTTGCAGCGTGGTGACGAGCTTGCCCAGCATCCGCGCCTTGAGCTCGATGGCCCGCATGTCCGGCCGCAGTTGCGCGACGATGAAGCCGATGGCCGTGCCGATGTCGCGCAGCAGCAGCAGCGTCAATTCCACCGGACCGATGAGCCCGTCGAGCAGGCACACGATGAAGGCCGTCACCATGAAGGCACGGTCCGCCACGGGGTCGATGAGTGCCCCCCAGCGCGTGGCCAGCCCCCGGTGCCGGGCAATCCAACCGTCCAGGAAGTCCGTCGCGGCGGCCAGCACCACCAGGAAGGCCCGCATGCGCGAATCCGACACCGCGATGAACACCGCGGCGAGCGGAAGACGCGAGAGGGACAGTGCATTGAGCAGCACGAGGCTTGCCCGACGGTGCATGGTTCCAAAAGGTAGTGCTCGGCTCCCAGGGCGCACCTGCCCCGGACGGCGAGCGTCCGACGAAGAACGCCTCCGGCGTCCGTTGAATCCGCACGCGTCCGGGACCCGTCGGCCGGCCGGCCGGTGTCCCACCCGGAAGGTCCGGGTATCGTCCCGGCCGTGTCTGTCCGGAGTGAAGCCCCGTGAATGCAATTTCCCCCCTGCGTCGTCGGGTGACGGGCGCCCTGCTCGCACTGGTCACCACCACGCTGCCGCTGATGAGCTGCGAGGCGAATGGCGAAGCGGCCAGACGGGCGGCGGTCGCGCCCCATGTCGTCACGGTGGAGGAGCGGACCCGCTACCCGTGGTTGTCCGCCACGGCGAGGGTGCGTGCGCTGGAGGAGACGTTCGCGCCGCCGGAGGGCTATGCGCGGGTGCCCCTGGAAGCGGGCTCCTTCGGGGCATGGCTGCGCGGCCTGCCCCTGCGTCCCGAAGGCACGCCCGTGCGCGACTTCGCGGGGGGCACGGTGCTGGCCGCCACCGACGCGCGGCTCGCGGCGGTGGGGGAACTGGACGTGGGCACCGCCAACCTCCAGCAGTGCGCGGATTCCATCCTCCGGCTGCATGCCGAGTGGCGCTGGGCCTCCGGACACCCGGACCGCATCGCCTACCGCTTCACCAGCGGACACGTGGCGTCGTGGCCCCGGTACTCGGCGGGAGACCGGGCCCGGGTCTCCGGTTCGAAGGTGACGTGGGTGCCGGACAGCGCGGCGGCGGATGCTTCGCGCAAGGCCTTCCGCCACTACCTGGACCTGCTCTTCACCTACGCGGGCACCCTGTCCCTCCAGGCGGAAGGCGCGCGTCCCAGCCGCGCGCAATTGGGGCCCGGAGACTTCTTCGTCCTGGGGGGTAGTCCCGGCCACACGGTGCTCGTGCTGGACGTGGCCACCAACGCGAAGGGCGAACGCGTGGCGTTGATGGGCCAGGGCTTCACGCCCGCGCAGGACTTCCACGTGCTCGCGGGACGGGACGGGCCGTGGTTCTCACTGGAGGGCGACGCCGTGGCGACGCCCTTCTGGGTGCCGTTCCCGATGACGTCGCTGCGACGGCTGCCGTCACCGTGAGGTGACGCGCGTCCACCGGGCGCCCTCCTGGTGCGTCCCCGAGCAGACGGGGAGGCGGTGTCGGAGGGGATGACGGGGTTGCGCTGGAATTGGCGTGGG
>NZ_RAVZ01000582.1 GCF_003611635.1 Corallococcus terminator
GAGCGCGGCTGTTCAACGCGGAGGTGGCGGCGGGCAAGCCCGCGTCCGCGTGGGCGTCGCTGACGGACTCCACGTCGGTGTGTTTCTCGAAGGGGCTGGGGGCGCCGGTGGGCTCGGCGCTGGCGGGAAGGGCGGACGTCATCCGCGAGGCGCGGCGGCTGCGCAAGCGGCTGGGCGGAGGCATGCGACAGGCAGGCCTCCTCGCGGCGGCGGCGCTGTACGCGCTGGAGCACCACGTGGAGCGACTGGCCGAGGACCACGCCAACGCGCGCCGGCTGGCGCAGGGGCTGTCCCAGGTCCCGGGCGTGACGGTGGACCTGTCGCGTGTGGAGACGAACATGGTGTTCGCGGACCTCGCGCGTCCGGCGGCGGAGGCCTCCGCGCTGCTCCTGAAGCAGGGCGTCCTGGCCAACCCCACGGGCCCCCACTCCATCCGCCTCGTGTGCCACCTGGACGTGTCCACGGCGGACATCGACGACGCCCTGGCGCGAATCCGGAACGCCTTCGCCAACTGACGGCGGAGCCGGGACCTCGGGGCATCCCGACTCCGGGCGCATGTGGGCGGCGTGCCTGATGGAGACGCGTGCCGCCTGCGCGCCGAGCCTCGCGAGTGCACCCCTCCCCTCGGGGCGGAAGACCTTGCGAGGAACGCCGCGTCGCGGGCGCTCCGTGAGGGGTCGGGGAGGATGGCCGCGCGCCAGCGGACACTCGCATGGGACTTCAGGGCGCGCGGCGCGGGGCCGAGCAACCCGTGTGGCCCGTTTGCCTCATCGTGCCGGGTAGGCACCGACCGCTCCGTGCCGGGTGCGGACCGCACGCACCGGTGCCCACCCACGCGGATGATCCGCCTGCCTGAAACAGGTGCCGTGGCCGGTGCATGGTAGGCTCGCCGAGCCGTGCGCCGACCCGCCGTCCTCGCCCTGCTGGCCCTCTCCGCTTGCGCGACGCCGCGAGCGGAGAAGATGAGCTTTGAGGAGCTGTACGCGACCTCGGGCGACGGTGCCTCCTTCAGCGAATCCTCGCCCTTCCTCCCGCACGAGCCGGAACACGCCCGGGGCCCGCTGGCCCCTGAACGTTCCGCCGAACTCGACGCCGCGCTCACGTCCTTCGCGGACAGGGCCCGCGCCTACCGCGAGAAGGTCCAGCGCGGCGCCGTGATGCCCTCCGAACAGGCGCGGAACTGGGCGGAGATGAACGCGGCCCTGGACGCCTTCCTGTCCCGCCCCGTGGAGCACACGGACAGTCGCGACCTGACGCGCGCCCGGGGCATCATGGAGGCCGAACTGGAGCAGGACGCGCGCCTCTATGGCGACATGCCCGGTCCGCTCGCGGAAGCCGTCGTGCTGCGCGTGGGCCGCCTCATCGTGCGCGCGTCCACGCTGCGCCGCTGGGAGCATCCGCCCGAACCCTCCGGCCCCCCGCGCCTCGCCTGGCCCGTGGAGCCGGTCACCATCACCAGCCTCTACGGCGAGCGCTGGCACCCCATCACCGGCCAGCTCCGCCGCCACCTGGGCGTGGACCTCGCGGCCCGCCGGGGCCAGGTCGTCAGCGTCGCGCAAAGGGGCGTCGTCCTCCGGGCTGGCTGGAACGGCGACCATGGCCAGCAGGTGGAGGTGCAGCACGACGGCCAGTGGGTCACCCGCTACAGCCACCTGTCCCAGGTGCTGGTGACGACCGGCGAGGTGCTGGCGAGCGGTGACGCGGTCGGGCTCGCGGGGGACACGGGCCTGGCGACCGGTGTCCACGTCCACTTCGAGCTCTGGCACGACGGCAGCTCCCTGGACCCGCTGGAGGCGCTCGTCACGCCCGAAAGCTCCCCGGAAGCTCCCCAGGAGGAGCGGCCCGTGGCCCGGCAACTGCCGGAAACTCCCGCCCTCACGTCCCAGGGGCGTCACCCGAGTGCGACGGGTTCGCGCCCCTGAGGGGGACGGTCCTGCTGCTGCCCGACTACAGCGAGTTCTTCAGCTCCTTGGCGGGCCGGAAGCCGACCGTCTTCGACGCCTTGAGCTTCATCATTTCGTTGGTCTGCGGGTTGCGGATCTTCCGCGCCTTGCGCGAGCGCAGCGACCAGGTGCCGAACCCCGGGTAGCTGAAGCGCGTGTCCTTCTTCACCGCCTTGCCGATGTTGTTGAAGACGATGTCGAGGATCTGGGCGGCGGACTTCTTCGTGAGCCTCGACTGCGCAGCCACCACCTCCACGAGCTCTGCCTTGGTCATGACACCCCTCCCTCTTGCGTTGTCTGGCGTTGAACGAGCGGATGGCGGAGGTAACAAATCGAGGTTTCGACTGTCAATGCGCCACCCGCTCCGAGGCCGGAAATCCGGCCTCCGGATGAAAATTGGGCTTCGGAAAATACACCCGGTAGAGAGAGGGAGGATCGCATCTTTTGATACATCCTCACACCCCCTCTTCGTCAGAAAGGGGAGATGATCGCGTGATGATCGATTGCGGATGAAAGTCTTTGGGAAATCGATCACTTAGCAACGGGTCCTGATCCAGTTCCAGCAGGGCGCCGTCGAGGGGCTAGAGTGCCTGCCCGCGTGCCATCCCGACTCCTGCCCTGGTTCCTGGTCCTGGTGTGTGCCTGCTCGAAGCCGGCGCTGAAGCCGCCGGTCCCGGGCGAGCTCTGGGTGGACGCGTCCGTGGCGTCGGGAGGCGACGGCACCCGGGAGCGCCCCCTGCGCTCCCTCGCCGAGGCCCTGACCCGTCCCGGCCCCCTCCACGTGCACCTGGCCGCCGGTCGCTACGAAGGCCCCTTCCGGCTCCCGGGGGGCACCCGGCTCGTGGGCGAGGGCCCCTCCACGGTGCTGACGGCCCCGCGACGACACCCGGGTCCGGGC
>NZ_RAVZ01000583.1 GCF_003611635.1 Corallococcus terminator
CGTGGGGGGCCACTCGTGAAGTGGGCCTGGGCGTGGGTGTTGGGCTGCGTGCTGATGGGGCCGGGGCTGTCCGAAGCCGCCAGTTCCCGCACGCAATACGTGGGGGTGGTGAACCTGAACGAGGCCTCGGCGGCGGAGTTGGACCTGCTGCCGGGCGTGGGAGAGAAGGCGGCGCAGCGCATCCTCGAGCACCGCAAGAAGCGGCCCTTCGGGCGCGTCGAGGAGCTGGTGCGGGTCAAGGGCTTCGGCAAGAAGAAGTTCCTCAAGCTGCGCGCGCACCTGGCGCTCAGCGGCCCCACGACGCTCAAGGTGGAGAAGGTCCCCGTGCCCCCGTCGCCGGGAAGGGAGGGACTCGCTACGAACCCATGACAAACACAACCCTCGGTTGATTCAGGCTCGCGAGGGCCGCCGCTCCCGGGCACCGGCATGCCAGGGGGTGGCGGCCCTCCTTTTCGCGACGCGAGCGTGGTGACAGCCGAGCATGGAAACGTTCTGCGCGAAGCTCCCAGGAAGAACGAAGCGACAGCAGAAGCTCAAGGCCCTCTGCTTCGGCTCGTGTTACGCGGGCAAGGCCTCCTGCCTCGTCTTCTGCCGGGCCTATTTTGGTCCTCCCAGGGCCCCATGAGGTCGCGCTCCATGCCCGAAAAGGATGAGAACTGGCGCCCGAAGTTGAAACGGATCGAGGATCCGATCGCGGAGGATTGCTGGGAGTACACGACACCTTCGGGCCAGCAGCGCACGTCAAGGCTCATGGTGGGCCGTCCGGTGCACCTCGCCGAGCGACGACTCTGGTACTGCCCGGTGCTGATCGAAGGCCATACACGCCCCCGGATCCGACCGATTTTTGGCATGGGGCCCGTGGACTCGCTGATGAACGCGATGACGTTCGTCCGCGGTTTCTTCGAGAGGAACTCCGGAGTCCTGCCTGGAGCAAAGCCAGCCCAGCCCGCTCCACGGCCGGTCAGGAAAAGAGCCCCCGCGCGGGCCATGACACGCCGGAAGTAACGCATGCGCGGGAAGTGAACGCCGGGCCATGGAGGGCTACAAGCCTCCGCGGGCGCCCGACCCGCAGGTCTCTCACCCGACAAGACGACCGCTGGAGCATCCACGCCCATCCTTCCGCGTGGACGCCGCGGGCGTGCACAGTGCGGCGGGTGCGGCTTCGCGGAGAGGGCAAGGGCGGGAGCATCTGGGTGCGCGCCGGCAGCGCGTTCGTGAACAATGACGTGATGCCGTGACCTGAGTTATGCGGAGCCAGCACCGCGGCCTTCGCAACGCGAGTTTCGCGGGGCTGTGGCCGCGGGCGCCTGTCCAGTGGAGGTCGGCTGATGTCGTCAGGCTCCCCATCGATGCAGCTTGAACTCCGCAGCGCCCACGTGCACGGCGCGGGCAACGAGCGGCGGCCCCTGGCAGCGCTTTGCGAAGATGAGCCTCACGTTCATGGTGAATTGACGTGGACCATCGGCGAGCGACGCGTGCCTTGCATGGGCTTGTGGGGGCCGGACGATGTGTGCCTCGGGGAGTGGTGGGACGAACTCACCGGGGCCGTGGCGGCACTTTCCGACAGACAGCCCTACACCCTCGACTCGTGCGAGCAGGGCGACCCCGCCTTCCTCTTTGAGCGCACGGACGCGTCCATCCACCTCTCCATCGTCGCCGGCATGGGTGGTGGCGACCCGCATCCCGAGTGGCAGAACGCGGAGTTTGCCTGGGACGACCTGGGCGCAGCACTCCGGCGCTTCAAGCACGACTTGCGGCAGCTTCTTGCGTTGAAAGGCCCGCCCACGTTGCCAGAGGAGTGGGAGAAGCGTTTCTCAGAACGGGTGTGACAAAAGTGCGCAGTCGAGCCGCCAACCTGTCCGAATTTGACGGGGCAACTCCAGTCCCCCGTTCCCCCGTCGCCGGGAAGGAAGGGACTCGCCACGAACCCATGACAAACACAACCCTCGGTCGATTCAGGCTCGCGAGGGCCGCTCCCGGGCACCGGCATGCCAGGGGGTGGCGGCCCTCCTTTCGCGCCCTCCCCCTCTGAAGCCATCCCCCCTTCGCGCCCTTGGGACCCTCCAGGAAGGCCCGGGATGACACACCCGGACAGCCTGGACGGACGCCCGCGTCACCGCCGCCAGTCCCACCCCCAGGCGAGCGGCCCCGTCTTGCGGCGGGCAGTGCTTCCGGATTTTGGTGGAACTGGCAAGCCGACGCGCTAGGACACGCGACCATGTCGCCAAGACAGGGAGGCCGTAGGTGAAGGAGGATGCATCCATGAAGGACGCGCAAGCCCCGGAGTCAGAAGGTCCGGACGGCGGTAGGTCCCGGGTGCCACAACTCGGTGAAGTGCTGGAGTTCATGCGCCTGCTCTGGGCCGTGGATCACGGCCTCCAGTCCACCTCCAAGCGGATGGAGTCCACGCTGGGCCTCACGGGCCCGCAGCGGCTCGTCATCCGGCTGGTCGGACGCTTCCCGGGCATCACCGCCGGCACGCTCGCGCAGATTCTCCACGTGCACCCCAGCACCCTCACCGGCGTGCTCAAGCGCCTGGAGAAGCGGGGCCTGCTGGAGCGCAAGTCGGATCCGCTCGACGGTCGCAAGGCGCTCTTCGCGCTCACCGACTCCGGCCGCTCGCTGGACGTGCCCTCCGAAGGCACCGTGGAGTCCGCGGTGCAGCGCGTGCTCGCTCGCATGCCCCGCGACCGCATCGTCTTCACCCAGGAAGTCCTCACCGCGCTCGCCGAGGAGTTGGGGGGCATCCCCATGGCCGAGGGCGGAATCCCCGCGATTCCCAACGGCACCCCCACCGCCGAGGGCTGAAGCCCCCCTGCCCTCCCACCGTCCC
>NZ_RAVZ01000584.1 GCF_003611635.1 Corallococcus terminator
GCGGGAGGAACGGGCGCACCGGCGGCCGGGCGCACCGTCGGGGTCATGCCCGGCGGGGTGATGGGGCTGCGCGGAGGCTCCATCGCGAACACCGGCGTGCCCCGCAGGGTCTCCGGCTCCAGCGGTTCGCCATCCAGGGTGGTGGCCTCATTGGCCACCGGGGCGGTGCGCTCCCCCAGCTTGCGGCGATCAATGTGGATGTCGCGGTCGAGCAGGCTCGGGACGGGTGCGACCGTGGGTGGGCGCGCGGCGGTGGCGGCGCAAGCGGTGCAATCTCCGACCGGCGGCAGCGAGGCGCCGCACTTCAGGCACTTGGACAACGGATCCTCCTGGCGATGCGCACAACCGCCGCCATGAAAGGCCGCATTCAGGCCTGTAGCAAGAAAAGGACAAGCCCCCGAGGTCCCTCGCCCGAGGAACCGTCAGGGGCTCATCAACCCTTCGGCAACCGTCCTTGAAGGGACGGTGCGAGCGGGCGCTCACGCTAGGCGTGGACGCGGCGCCGTCCCGCTGCTCCGACCAGGAGTAGCACGAGGATCGATCCCACCACGGACATGATGATGCCGGAGGCGTGCAGGTCGAAGAGCTTCCCATCACGCTGGAACAGCGAACCGATGAGGCCGCCCACCAGCGAACCCACCATGCCCAGCAGGGTGGTGGCCACCAGGCCCATGCTCTGCTTGCCCGGCAGGATGGCCCGAGCAATGAGGCCCGCGATGAGGCCGATGATGATGAATGCGATGATCCCCATGAGAGTCTCTCCTTTTGAGGGACCCGCGAGGTCCCGAATGGCAGAAACGTAGGAATGGGCACACGGATCCGTGACCCGGGATGGAGGGAGGGTCTGTCCGCTCGCCTGCTAACCGAGCGACCCGTCCAGGTGCTGCATCACCGCGAGCGCCGCGAGCGCCGCCGTCTCCGTCCGCAGGATGCGAGAACCCAGCGTGACGGGTCGTGCTCCCAACTCGCGCAGGCCGGTGACCTCTTCCCGCGCCAGGCCGCCTTCGGGACCAATCACCAGCGCCACCGGCGTCCGCGGTCCCACGCTCCGGAACGCCTCACCCAGCGGCACCGCGGACTCCTCCTCATCCAGCACCAGCAGCAGCGTGCCCGGCGTCAGTGACCGCGCCGCCTCCAAGAGCGGACGCGGCGGGTGCACGCGCGGCACGTCGTCCCGACGACACTGACGCGCGGCCTCTTCGACGATCTTTGCCCACCGCTGGGTGCGCTCCTCGGCGCGCTTCGGCTCCAGCTTCACCACGCTGCGCGCGGTGGCCACCGGATGGAACGCGGTGGCGCCCAATTCGGTGCCCTTCTGCAGCACCCACTCCAGCTTGTCCCCCTTGGGCAGTCCCTGGAGCACGCTCATCTCCCGCGCGGGCGGCGTCACGCGCACGGTGCCCAGCACGAGCCGCACCTCCTCCGCGCCCAGTCCGGTGACGCGGGCCTCGAAGGCGCGGCCCTTGCCGTCGAACACCTCCAGCGCGTCGCCGTCCTCCAGCCGCAGCACGTGCACGAGGTAGTGACGGCGCTCGCCCGTGAGCGTCACGTCGGAAGGGGTGGGCTCGGGCAGGGGGACGAAGAGGCGGACCACGGCGACTTCCTTGGGAGGAGGGGCGCGAAGGATTCAGCAGGCCCCGCCCGGACACCAGCCCCGCATCCCCTTTTTCGGACACGTCCCCCGGGTGCGGGTCCCGGTGCGGCAGGACACGCGGACGCCCGTCCTGCTATGGGCCGCCACGCCCATGTCCACCTTCGTCATCGAGTCCACCCGCTCCGGCTTCGTCGAATCCTTCCACGTCGTCTCCGTCGCGGTGGTGAGCGCGGAGAGCACGCTCGTCGCGGCGGCGGGAGACCCGGACCGCGTCACGTTCTGGCGTTCAGCGGCCAAGCCCTTCCAGTCGCTCCCGCTGGTGCAGGACGGCGCCGCGGACCGCTACGGCTTCGGCCCGCGAGAGCTGGCGCTGGCGTGCGCGTCCCACTCCAGCGAACCCGTGCACCGCGCGCTCGCCATGCAGATGCTGCGAGCGTCCGGCTGTGAGGAGAACCAGCTCGCGTGCGGTCCGCATCCGTCGCTGTCGCAGGCCGTGGCGGAGGAGGCCCTGCGCGCGGGCGTGGCGCTCACGCCCCGGTGGAACAACTGCTCCGGCAAGCACGCCGGCATGCTCGCGCTGGCCCGGCACCACGGGTGGGACCCCACGGGCTACGCCAGCGCCGGACACCCGGTGCAGGAGCGCATCCAGGATGAAATCGCGAAGTGGACGGGCCTGCCGCGCGACGCGCTGGTGAAGGGCGTGGATGGCTGTCTCGCGGTGTGCTTCGGACTGCCCCTGCGCGCCATGGCCACCGCGTGGGCCCGCTTCGGCATCTCCGAGGACCCCGCCGCGCGCCGCCTGCGTGAAGCAATGCTCGCGCACCCGGACCTGGTCGCGGGCAAGGGCCGCGCGTGCACGGACCTGATGACCGCCTTCCAGGGCGAGGCCGTGGTGAAGATTGGCGCGGAAGGCGTCTACTGCGCCGCGCTGCCCAGGGCCCGGTTGGGCGTGGCCCTCAAGGTGGAGGACGGCGATGCCCGCTGCGCCGCGCCCGCGCTCCTCACGGTGCTGCGCTTCGTGGCCGAACAGCAGGGCATCCCGCTGCCCATGACGGGCCTGGAACACCACGCGGAGCCGCGCCTCTTCAACACCCGGGGCGAAGTCGTGGGCTCCCTGCGCACGGCCGGCTCACTCGGCTTCGCGTGAGGTCCACGCCCAGGTCTGGAGCCCCGCTGTAGCGCGGAAGGTCACACGCGCCGCGCACCCCGTAACCCGCCCCGCTACAGC
>NZ_RAVZ01000585.1 GCF_003611635.1 Corallococcus terminator
GGGTGGGGCTGGTGCTCGCGGGGACGGCCTTTGTCGTCGCGCGACCAGGCTCCACGCAGGGGGCAACGGTTCCGGTCCAGACGCAACCGGAGCCCGTGAAGGTCGCTGAGCCGGTGGTTCCCACGGCGCCGGTGGGCACGCCTCCGGTCGCGGTCGCGCCCCAGGCTCCCGGGCCGACGGGTACGCCCGGCGAATCAGGGGCTGTGCCCGGCGGTGACACGGTGGCTACTTCCGTGACGGATGTGCCCCCGCCGGAGGACGTGCCGGAGGAGCCGACCCCGCGCAAGGGCACGGTCCGCGCGCCGAAGGAGAAGGTGACGCTGGGCATCGAGGACATCCAGCGCGTGGTGTCGAGTGGCCGCTCGAAGATCACCGGCTGCTTCGAGCGCTACAAGTCCAACCTGCCGTCGACGGCGGGCGAGGTGCAGGTGCAGCTCACCATCGTGTCGTCGGGCAAGGTGCGCGCGGGCACGCGCGGGCCGCTGGCTTCCACGGACGTGGGCCGCTGCCTGGAGACCCAGGCGCAGGCCCTGCGCTTCCCGGCGCACCGCGACCAGGAAGTCACCGTGCTGATGCCGTTCTCGTGGAAGGTGACGCAGTAGCTGGCAGGGCCCGTCCCGCTTCAACGCGCGGGACGGGACACCGTCACAGGTCGCGGCGGGCGGACAGCGCCTTGGCGAGCGTGGCCTGGTCGGCGAACTCCAGGTCCCCGCCCATGGGCAGGCCCTGGGCGAGCCGGGTGACGCGCAGGCCAATGGGCTTGAGCAGGCGGGTGAGGTAGAGCGCGGTGGCTTCGCCTTCGATGTCCGGGTTGGTGGCGAGGATGATCTCCTCCACCCGGCTGTCGTTGAGGCGCTCCAGCAGCTCCTTGATGCGAAGCTGCTCCGGGCCCACGCCTTCCAGCGGGGACAGCACGCCGTGCAGCACGTGGTAGCGGCCCTTGAATTCGCGGGTGCGCTCCAGCGCCATCAGGTCCGAGTACGTCTCCACGACGCACAGCGAGCGCTCATCCCGGCGCGAGTCGCGGCAGAAGCCGCACAGCTCCGAGTCGGTGAGGCAGAAGCAGCGTACGCACAGGTGCACCTTCTCCTTCACCTCGCGGATGGCGAGGGAGAGGTCGACGGCGTACTCGCCCGGCGCTCGCAGGATGTGGAAGGCGAGGCGCTGGGCCGTTTTTTCGCCGATGCCCGGCAGCTTCGCGAGCTGGGCGACCAGGCGGTTCAGCGGATCGGGCGTCATCCGGGTTTAATTAATGCCGGGGATCTTCACGCCGCCGGAGATCTTCGCCAGCTCGCTGTTCATGTGCTGCCGGCTGTTCGCCAGGGCGGCATTCACGGCGGCGGTGACGAGGTCCTCGAGCATCCCGGGGTCGTTGGGGTCGATGGCGCTCTTGTCGATCTTGATGCTGCGGATCTCCTGCACGCAGTTGGCGACGACCGTCACGAGGCCTTCGCCGGACTTCGCCTCGACGGTCTCTTCCGCCAACTGCTTCTTCCGCTCCTCGATCTTCTCGGTGAGCTTGTTCGCCTGCCGGATGAAGTAGTTCAGGTCGATGCCGGGCATGTGCTTCCTCGGTCCCCGGGCGTAGGAGCGCGCGCCGCCATGGCGCCGCTCGGAGCAGGGACGTTGGAGCCCACCCTAGCGGGGCCCGGGGGCGTTGTCAGTCATCAGGAGTGGTGGGCATGTCCGTGAGGACGGCCGGTGGGCGCTCGGGCTCGTAGACCTGGATGTGTTCGATTTCGCCTCCCAGCATCTTGAGGATGGACCGCACGGAGGCATGGGAGCGCACCTTTCCCTCGGTGGACTTCTCGTGGGTGGCGCGGCTGTGGGAGTCCTGTTCGGAGATGCTCATCCCCAGGCTGTGCGCTTCCTGGGCCTGGGCGACGTCCTGGATGGTGAGCTTCACGGGCCGGCCGAAGTGCGAGGCCAGGGCCGCGTCGACGGTGGCCTTGCCCGCGGCGGCCGTCACGGCGGCCTTGTGGAAGGCCGCGGTGGGCGGGAAGCCGAGGACGATTTCGCCCGCCTTCATGGACACAAGGCGCCCGTTGGCGAGTGCGGTGCCATGGCGCACGGACGTGGCCTTGACGCTGTCCACGGCGGCGCGCCAGCGCTCGGGGAGCGAGCGGTTGGGGTTGTCTCGGCCGGACGCGACGGGCGCGGATGCGGGCGGCGGTTCGGGTTCCGGAGGTTCCGGTTCGAACGCTGCGGGCGGCGGCGTGAACGTGGGAGGCGGCGCGCGAACGGGCGACGGCGGGGTGAACGCAGCGGGTGATGCGCGAACGGCGGACGGCGGTGCGACTTCCGCGGGCGGTGGCGCGAACGCGGCGGGTGCTGGAGTCGGCGCAGGGGGCGGTGGCGCGAACGTGGTGGGCGCCGGCGTGAGGGCGGCGGGTGCCGGAGTGGGCGCCGCAGGCTGTTCCGTGAAAGCGGCGGGTGCCGGAGCAAAGGCGTTGAGCGCCGGAGCGGGCGATGCCGTGAAGGCGGGTGTTGAAGCGAAAGCGTTGGGCGCCGGAGTCAGTGTCGTGAAGGTGTCGGAGGCCGGCGCGGAAGCGGCGTGCTGTTCCGTGAACGCAGCGGCGGTCGACGTCGGCGCGGAGTCCGACTGCGTGGGCTCGGTCGGGGCCGGAGTGAACGCGGTGGGTCCATCCGACGGGAGGCACTCGCCGGAAGCACAGCCTTCGGCGGAGCCCTCCTCCGGGAAGAGGCGTTCATCCGTCTCATCATCGTAAGGCTGCGGCTCGGGCGGGCCCTCCGGTTCGGGCCGGCGCATGTTGGTGATGCGCACGGTAGGCCCGGGTGAAGACGCGGGCTCCACG
>NZ_RAVZ01000586.1 GCF_003611635.1 Corallococcus terminator
GGTGACCTCCTGAAGAACGGCGCGAGTCCTGTAGCCCAGGGGAACGCGCCGCGACGGACTAAATTCAACCGGCCGGCGACCTCACCTCCCACGTTGGGGCCGGTCGCTTGTGTGGGCTCCGCGACGACCGGTGGAGAAGTTGTGGAGGACTTCCCGGACGGGTTCCGCCCGAGCACCGAGTTCCACAGCGCGGCCACGCGCCCGCCATCCAGACCGAGCGCCACGGTGGTGGCGAGGCCCCCGATGGCGAGGAGCACGATGCAGGCCGCGATGAGCGCACCCCGGCGGGACGCGGGCTTGTCCAGAGGCTCGTGGGGCTCGGTTGCCCGTTCGGAGGCGCGCGCCCCGTTGGAGCGGGTGGGGGGCGTGGACTGCTTGCGGCGGGACGAAGGAGCGCGGCGGAGCGCGGGGGTGTTCTCTGGCGCCTCTTCCGGGGGCAGGGCTGGCGCGCGGGAGATGGAGGTCTCGCTGTCGTTGATGGACGCGGAGACCGCTTTGTGCGGCAGGGTGACGCGCATGCTGTCCTGGGTGGACGCTCGCGGAGGTCGGGGACGGGAGTCTTCCGTGGAGTTGTTCGTGGCGTCACGTGAGGCGCGGGAACGTGCATCTTCCGCGGATCCGTTCGCGGCGTCCCGTGGCGGCCGAGGCCGGGAGTCTTCCGCACCGGCATCGCGTGTGGAGCGTCCACGCGCGTCTTCGGCGCCGCCATTCAATGCCTCGCGTGGAGGCCGGGGCCGGGAGTCTTCCGCGCCGCCATTCGCCACATCGCGCGAGGAGCGGACGCGCGTTTCTTCGGCGCTGTTGTTCGTGGCCTCGCGCGGGGGCCGGGGACGGGAGTCCTCAGCGCCGCCATTGAAGGCTTCACGTGGAGGCTTCGGACGCGCGTCCTCGGCGGGTCCATTCGCGGCATCACGTGAGGAGCGCCCTCGCGCGTCCTCGGTGGATCCGTTCGCGGCATCCCGTGAAGGCCGGTGCCGTGCGTCCTCGGCGGATCCATTCGGGGCATCACGCGTGGAGCGGGATCGCGCATCCTCTGGGCCGTTGGCGTGGTCCCTCGCGGACCTCGAACGGGCGTCCTCCGAACCAGCACGGGCGCGGGGCTCCTCTGGTGGGACGAAGACCGGAGGCTCCCGGTGGGCGCGGGCCTTGGGATCCTCGGCGGGCTGTGCTCCCACGCGGGACAGGGGCGTGAGGACCGTCTCTCCCTCGACGTAGCCGGGGGATGTCTCGACGGTGGACGGCGTGATGCGCAGGACCGCATCCAGCACCACGGGCGGCAGGGCCGGCTGCGTGCGCACGCCGGGATCGGAGTCCTCGGGGCTGTCGGTCAGCGCATCATGGGACGGCGGACGGTGCGGCTCCGTGATGGGAGGCGAGACCCGGCGCGAGGGCGGCGGCGCGGATGCGGGCTTCCGCACGACGAGCTCTTCCGTCGTGTTGCGACGACCCTGCGCGTTCGCGGGCGGAGGGGGCGCCTTGGACGGCGCGGGCGGCTTCACCGGCGCGGACGGACGCGGCGGCAGCGCGGAGGAGATCTGCGGCAGGCCGGTGGGGGGCAGCGTGACCGGATCCGGCAGTTCCGCGCCCCGCGCCAGCACCTGCGCGACCTGCGTCTCGCTGGAGGTTCCGTCCCCGGTCGCCTGGCCGCTCATGAGCAACAGGCGGGTCTGGTCGCGGCGCTCGGAGAACAGGCGCAGCATCAGTTCGCTGCTCTGTTCGGGGTGCCAGATGCGCGGGCCCACGGCGCGCTCGATGGCGCGGGCGAACTCCAGGGTGGTGGAGTAGCGATCCTCCCGCCGCTTCGCGAGCGCCTTGAGGACGATGGCGTCCAGCTCCGGAGGGATCTGCTTGTTCACGCGCGAAGGCGGCGTCACCTCGCCGCTGAGCACCGCGTTCATCATCGCGTCGGCGCTCTTCGCGTAGAACAGCCGCATGCCGGTGAGGCACTCGTGCAGCACCACGCCCAGGCTGAACAGGTCGCTTCGGGCGTCCAGCGGATCGCCCATGATCTGCTCCGGCGACATGTAGCCGCTGGTGCCCTTGACCATGCCCACGGCGGTGCGGCCCGCGCGCGCCAGGCTCTTGGCGATGCCGAAGTCGAGCAGCTTGGTGACGCCTTCGTACGTCACCATGATGTTCTTCTCGGCCACGTCCCGGTGCACCACGGGGGATGGCCGGCCGAGCGGGTCCGTGAAGGCGTGCGCGTAGTTGAGCGCCACCGCCGTGTCGCGCACCGCCATCAGGCTCAGGCCCATGGGGATGGGCTCGTGCGCGGAGCGGCAGGCGCGGGCGACCTCCACCAGGGTGGCGCCCGGCACGAACTCCATCGCGAGGAACAGCTCCCCGTCCGCCACGTCCAGGTCGTACACGTGCGCGATGTGGGGGTGGTTGAACGCGGCCGTCACCTTGGCCTCGTCCAGGAACATCCGGACGAACTCCTCCTCGCCCCGGATGTCGGGGAGGATCTGCTTCAGCACCACCATCTTGCGGAAGCCGGCGAGGCCCTTCTGGGCCGCGAGGAAAATCTCCGCCATCCCGCCCGTGGACAGGCGGCAGAGCACCTCGTACTTGCCCAACACCCGGCCGCGGAACCCGTCCGGAGTGAGCGTCAGCGTCGTCCCAGCCATTGAAGGGGTCCGACTCTACACCTGGGGCAGGCCGGTCGCGAAAGGCCCGGACCCCGGTTTCTGGAAGGATGCCAGGGCTTACGGGGATGAGACCTCCGTCGGGGTGAGGACAGGGCCTCCGGGGAAGTGTCCGACACCGGAGGGGTGGGG
>NZ_RAVZ01000587.1 GCF_003611635.1 Corallococcus terminator
GCGGTGAACTGGTTGCGACCTTCCACAACGACGTTCGAGTCGATGAGCAACAGGGCAATGGATGCACCGCCCGCCATGCCTCCGCCTCCGCCTTCGCCACTGCAGCCTCCGGCACCTCCGCCACCTCCTGCGCCCGAGCCCGCCGCCTCGTGGTTACGCACCTGGAGGTCCGGGCAGCCACCTCCACTTCCGCCACCACCACCACCTGCTCCCGGAGTGCCACCCTTGCCCGGCTCGCCATGTTGAAGGGCATGGGCCATCCAGGTGCCAGCATCCAGTTGGAGTTGACCCAGGTCCGCGACCCCGGGTCGACCGGCCGCGCCTGCGTCCCCGTTCGTACCCTTGTCCCCCGGGAAGCCCGGGAGGCCGGTACACGAGCAGGTCTCCAGGACAGGATTGCACTCCAGGGATGCTCCCGCTCCACCATCGCCCCCCGCGCCTCCCCTGCTCGTGGGATTGCCACGGAATCCGGGGATGCCACCTGACCGGTTGATTCCATTGCCACTTCTCCCGCCACTCAGGTCGTCACCGGTTGCGCAAGAACTGGTGCCCCCGAAAACGCTATCGCCTCCCGAAGTGCTGTTGGTTATTGCCGGATTGCCGTCATCCCCCTTACCTCCGGCGGCGCCTGATCGGCCAATCGCGCCAGCCTGACCTTCGGCTCCAAATCCCGCTTCCAGGGTGATCTGCCGCAACTGTATTTCGGGTGTTCCAATGACCCGGAGTGCGATGGAGGCCTCACCCGCGTCGTTCGCATTCGCGGACACGATCTGCAGACCCTCTAGCAGCACCCCGCCGTCCGTCACGTCGCGCACCGTGAACGCCAGCGGTCCGCCGTCAAAGGTCGTGCTGCTCCCACCGGCCTTGAACCGCTCCCAGTAGGGCCTTCCATTGCCCTGCCACGTGTAGCCACCGTAGAGCGACACGGGTATGTCCACCACCGTCGCTGCCTCGTTGTACGTGCCGGTGCCCAGGTACACGATCGTGCGTCCCGTACCGCCATCGCGAATCAACTGGAGCGCCCGGTCCAGGGTCTTCACGGGGTGTGTCTGCGAGCCGTTGTTGTCGTCGTTGCCGCCCGACGGATCCACGAAGAAGCCCGCGCTTGCCACACCATCCACACCGTCGCAGTCCAAGTCCTGGCCTGTCAGGTCGGGGTAATCCACGCCCGCGTCGACCACGGGACCACAATCGGGAATATCCACCGGCCCACTGTCCACACCGCCGTCCTCCCCGCCATCCGCCACGCCCCCATCAGGCTCGCAGCGGCCCTCGGCCACGCACTTCTCATAGGCCGCGTCGAAGTCCTGGCATCCGCCCACGCTGAGCACCGCACCGAACACCGCGCCCAGCGCTCCGACCTTCCAGATGTTCCGCATGGTTCTCCCCGAACTCACTGCCACGTCCCGGCGACGCTGAGTCCACCGCCCTGGGGCGTGAGCGTCACGGACGGCTGAACGGAAGTCTGCTTCGACGGCAGGAAGTACATCAGCGCGCCCGTCACCACCGCCGCCGCGCCCACGCCAATGCCCACCACGCCAATCGTCTGCGAGCGCTTGCCGGAGTCCCGCGCCGCATCCGCTTCGGCCAGCGTCTGGAACTCGTTCTGGTCCAGGTCGGTGAACTTGCTGCGCGACTGCACCAGGAACACCGTGCCCACGCCCGCAAGCACCACGCCACCCGCCGCCGGCACCCACGCCCACTTGCGCCGCCCCGGCGTCTCCACCTTGGGCGAGTCACTCAGGTCCACCCGCGTGGGAGGCTCCACGCCCGGCGAAACGCCCGCCGTCCCTGGCTGCTTGTCCCCCGGCGTCACCGTGGGCGGCTGCACCACCACGGTCGGCGGCGGCGCCACCGGCTCCGGACGCAGCACCCGCAGCGTGCGCGGCACCACCACGTCGAGGGACTTCGTGAGCGCGTCCAACACCTGGTCCTCGGTGACGCCCGGCACCGACTGTTCGACGAGCGGCGCGCCGTCATGGGCCGTGTACACGCGCACGCCCGCCTTGTACGCGTTGAGGTAGGGACCCACCTCCGTCACCATCACCACGTCCGTCTTCGCCGCCGTGCCCAGCGACGCGATGCAGGAGGGCTGCGTGCGGTTGCAGCGCATCATCGCTGCGCGCTTCTTCTTGGGCAGCGTGCGCGTCACATCCTCCACGCGGATCACCTCCAGGCCCCGGGCCTTGAGCTGTTCGGCCACGTGCTCCTGGGCGGTTCCGATGAGGTAGCGGGGCGTGCCACGCGCCACGTCCGTCGGTGCCAGCAAGACGGTGAGGGGCTTCGCGGAGGAGGTGGTCGCGGGCGCCTGGGCGACCACCAGGGTGAGCGCGGCGAGGAAGGGGATCAACACGGGACCACTTTCTCCCCGAGCCGACCGCGTCGCAAGGTCCCGCTTCGTGGAAGCCGTGCAGAAGCCACGGGGTGGGACAGGGCCCCACCCACCTGGGGACGACCGGGATGTCCGGCGTCGGGCGTCCCGCGCGGATGCATCACGTCACCCCGGCCCGGGAGACCTGGAGGGTCTCCGTCGCGCCATGCGGACGATCCTACCGGCGCGGACGTTCGGGCGCGGGACGGATCTGCGTCTTCTCCGACGTGTTCATCTCCGTGCTCTGCCCCCGCTCGTCGTCGTCGTCCTCGTCGTCGGGCGGGGGAGGCGGACGGCGAGGCGGCGCCGCGGCCGTGCGCACGTTGTTGGACGCGGACGGGACGGACCTCGCGGGGGACGGCGGCGGACGTCGCGGCGGCGGGGTGGTGTGCCGGGG
>NZ_RAVZ01000588.1 GCF_003611635.1 Corallococcus terminator
CTCCGGGAGGGCGCGGGCGTGTGTCTGGCTTTCGAGGGACACGTGCTGGGCCGGCCGGCCGGGGACGAGGTCGTGGCGGATGCGTTGCTCGACGCGTTCCTTGAACGGGGGGAACGGTTTCTGGACGGGTGGGACGGTTCGTTCCAGGTGTTCGTGCGCACGCCGGAGGCGACGTACCTCTTCATGGACCCCACCGCGTCGCGCCGGTGGTTCTTCCGGTCCGGGCCGTGGGGGCTGGCGTTCTCCCCGGAGGTGGCGCCGCTGCGGACGCTGGCCCCTGCCCCGGTGGACGGCGCGAACCTGGCGCAGTTCCTGGTGGGAGGGCGCTTCTTCGCGGGGCACACGCTGCTGGCGGAGGTCTTCCAACTGCTGCCCGGGGAGCACCTGGTGCATCGCGACGGCCGGGTTGAACGGCGGCGCACGGGTTCGGACGCCGTGCGCCAGGACCCCGGTCTGTTCGATGTGAAGGCGACGCTGACGCGACTGGAGACGGCCCTGGAGCGCGCCATCCTCCAGCGGTGGACGCAGGCCCGCGCGCCCGCGCTGCTGCTGACCGGAGGATGGGATTCGCGCTACCTCTTCCACACGGTGGCGAGGCACGTGGGGGACACGTCGCGGCTGTGCACCGTGACGTGGGGGCACGACCTGCGACGGGAGGGGTCGGACGCGAGGGTGGCGTACGACATCGCGAAGCGCTTCGGCACGCGGCACGTGGAGTTGAAGCGGAGCGTGGGGCAGGTCCCGGAGACCTTCGCCGCGATGTTCCAGGCGCAGTCCGGCATGACGGAGCTGTCCTTCGGTCACGCGGACGAGCTGACGCTGTGCCAGCGGTTGGCGGAACGGCACGGCGTGGGTTCGCTGTTCCGGGGGGATGAGTGTTTCGGGCCCACGGGGTGGAATGCCACGACGCTGGGCGGGGTGCTGGCGCGGTTGTCATTGCCCTTCACGGAGGACGTCGCGGGGCGGGAGCGGTGGCTGGTGGGCGGTGGCGAGGAGGCGTGGGCGGGGCGCGAGGAGCAGGTGCGCCAGCGGGTGGCGGCGGCTCCGCAGGGATTGGAGGCGCTTCGGGACACGCTGTACTTCCGGGAGCGGGTGCCCGCGTTCCTGCACCACCTCAACTACTTCAAGGCGCACCGGCTGGAGGTGTTCAACCCGCTGATGGACCGCGAGGTGCTGGCGTTGTCACGGGCCCTGCCCGCGGCGTGGCGCACCGACAAACGACTGTTCAAGGACTGCTACCGGCGACAGTTCGCGGCGCACCTGGACATCCCATTCGCCGACACGAGCAACGGCGTGGACTGGGGCCGGATGTTGCGGCGCTCGCCCCGGGTGGTCGCGTTCCTGCGGTCAGGATTGGAGGCGCTGCCTTCACCGCTGATCCCGGAGGTCTTCGTGGAGGCATTGGAGGGATTGCTGCGGGGAGCCCCGACCGGGGCGGCGTTGCCCGGGAGCTACCGGGTGGCGCCCGAGCAGCTTGTCATGCGCGCGTTCGTCCTGGGTCAGTGGTTGCGTGACAGTCCGACCTCGGAGGTGGCCAGTCGTTCGAAGAGCTCGCGGGCCCGTGCCACGCCCGCGTCCGAGGTCAGCGCGAAGCAGGCGTAGCGCTCCACGTCCGCGGCGTTCATGCGTCGCTGCATGAAGCCCTGGGACTTGTGCTCGGCGATGAGCCAGTTGACGACGACGTGGAAGTCCAGCCGGCCTCCCGGACCGAACGACCGCGTCCGGTCGAAGTCGAAGGGTGCCGTGTCGGGGCGCAGGGCGGTGAGCGGGTGGGGGGCGGCGCCCTCCGAGGCGGGCGTGTCGAAGGCGAGGATGGGATAGCCCTCCGGCTGTGGGGGGCCGTTGCGCGTGTGGAGGGAGGCGCCGAGCACCGCCGGGCGTTCGTCGGGAGCGATGGCCGCGACCGCCTCCAGCGCGAGCAGCGCGGACAGCCGGTGGTGTGCGTGCGTCCGGGCCGTGGGCATCATCAGGAAGAGGAAGTCATAGCGGCCGTGGGAGAGGCGCTCACGCAGTTGGCGACGCACGGCCTCCACATCCCAGCCCTCCGGCGCGAGGGCCTCCGGTGTCAGCGAATAACCCGTGTCGGGCTGCTCCAGGAAGACGCAGTCGCGCAGGCCGAGGATGCGCGCCGCGCCCAGCAGTTCCTGTTTGCGGAGGGCGGGCAGGTGGGCACGGCCGACCGCCTCGTCGGTGAGGCGCAGGCGGTAGAGCGATTCGGCGAGCGTGGCGTAGCGGAAGCCTCCTTCGCCGTTGGTCAGCACCACGAGGTCCGCTTCGGCGCCGAGCGCATGCGTCGCCTGGAACACCGCTCCGGCGAACATCGTCTCGTCGTCGGGATGGGCGGTCACGAGCAGCAGGCGCGGAGGAGGGGCAGGGCACATGGGGGGAAGCATGCACGTCGGACCCGACATCTAGAGTCTTCCTGTGTCGCGTCGCGGAGGCGTTCCTGGACCGGCTGACCGTGTTGCTCTTCACCGCGTTCCTGGACTCGGTGGCGCTGCTGATGATCGTCCCGCTGCTGCCCTTGCATGCGACCGGATTGGGCGGCGGAGGCGCGGTGGTGGGACTGCTCATGGCGACGGTGCCGCTGGTGCAGCTCGTGAGTGCACCGTTCTGGGGACGCCTGTCGGACCGCGTGGGGCGCAAGCCCGTGTTGCTCATCGGGATGACGGCCGCGGTGGTGGCCTCCGTGCTGCTGGCGCTCGCGGATTCGCTGCCGGGATTGTTCCTCTCGCGGGTGGTGCAGGGCGTGGGCGGGGGGACGG
>NZ_RAVZ01000589.1 GCF_003611635.1 Corallococcus terminator
CGCTCTTCACGGGGGAGGGTGGGGACCGGGAGGAGATGAAGATCATCGAGCGTCGCGGTGGAGGTGCCGCGATGGAGCTGACGCTGGTGGCGGAGGGCAGGGGAGAGGAGAACAAGCAGCCTGTCGAAGTGCGCACGGTGCTGACGCGGAGAGGCGCGGTCCTCTCCATCAGCAGGCTGACGCGTCGTCCTGGCGAACCGTTTCTGCTCCGCCACGTCTACCGACTGTCAGCGGTCGCGAGGAGTGACGGATAGAAGACCCGTCGTGGGGATGAGGGGTTGGCCACCCTTGCCGATGCCAGAGGTTCGTTGGTGGAGTGCCTTCCATGGACTCAGGCGCCTGGCACGTGAAGGGGCGATTCCAACTGGGTGTCGCCATCCTCACCACCCTGGTGCTGATGGCCTCCGCCTGTGGTCACGCCCAGCGACCCGAGCGGAAGACCTATGTCGTCTCCGAAGATGCGCGAGGTGTCGGGATCGCGGAAGGGCCTGGAACGGGGGGCTCTGGCGCGGATGCCTACTGCGGCGAGTGGCAAAAGCAGTGCTTCCAGAAGTGTTGGAGGCGAAAGCCACGGGAGAGTTCCATCCCGAAGCATTCCGCTGCGCACCATGAGTACTGCACCACGACATGCCTCAAGGAATTCATGAAGTGCGTCGAGGAGCAGAGGACGCTGGAGCAGCAAGACGCGAAACGGGAGCTACAGTTTCACAACATGACGAGCGCTCTGGATTGGCTCCGGGAGCACAAAGCCGAGGTGGCGTTGGGAACCGTTGTCGTCGTCGCGGGTGTGGCGTTCACGCTCGCCGTGGCACCAGCCGGTTTGCTGGTGCTCAGCCCCATCTGAGGGAAAGGGTGTGGCCGTGAGCAAAGAGAACGAGATCGATGTCGAAGCGATACTGGAGATCCTCAGTGATGCGCGTCAGCGTCACCCCGAGGGGTCGCGGGAGTGGAATGCCTTTCAGACAGCAGCGTTCTGCCTCCTCTACGTTCAGTACAGCGACAAGCTCGAGGACTTCGCGACGTATTTCCGGGAACGCCTCGACCCCAACTTCAAGACCAAGGTCGAGCGGGACTTCGCGACGCGGGCCGAGGCCGATGCCTGGGTCCAAAGTGGCAAGGCCGAGCACCGCATGCACATCCGGATCGACGGCAAGGGCTTCCTGGTCGTGCAACTGCCAGGACGGATCACACTCCTGGCCTCCCCCCTGATGGAGGAGCTGAGCATGGAGGATGAACCGGAAGAGTGAGCAGGACCCCACCCCGCCCCTTGCTCCACAAACCTTCCGGCCCCATCCCCTTGGGTTTCCCGTCCATCACTTTAGGCTAAATTTCAGGCGAGCTAGCTCAGCCGGAATTGAAATTAGCCCAGGTCGTATCTACACTGCATCGCGTCAGCTCTTGGGAGAGGTGCGTCGATGCAGAAGTGGATGGCGATGGTCCTGCTGGTGGGCGTGGCGGTCGCGGGACTCGTGGTGGCCCCGGCGGCGCAGGTGAAGCAGGGCGGTCCCATCAATGCCGCGGACACCGCCTGGCTGCTCACCGCCACGGCGCTGGTGCTGCTGATGACGCCCGGCCTGTCGTTCTTCTACGGCGGCATGGTGCGGCTGAAGAACGTCATCTCCACCCTGATGCAGAGCTTCATCGCCATGGCGGTCATCAGCCTGCTGTGGGTCGTCGTGGGCTTCAGCCTGTGCTTCGGCGACAGCTTCCACGGCTTCATCGGGGACCCGCGCACCTTCTTCATGTTCAGCGGCGTGGGCGGTGAGACGCACCCGGACCTCGCGCCCACCGTGCCGCTGCTGCTCTTCGCGCTCTTCCAGCTCAAGTTCGCCATCATCACCCCGGCGCTCATCACCGGCGCGTTCGCGGAGCGTGTTCGCTTCAAGGCGTACCTGCTCTTCATGGTGCTCTTCAGCATCTTCATCTACGCGCCGCTCGCCCACTGGACGTGGCACCCCGAGGGCTTCCTGCGCCAGTGGGGCGTGCTCGACTTCGCGGGCGGCACCGTCGTGCACATGTCCGCCGGCTTCGCCGCGCTCGCCGGCGCGCTCGTCCTGGGCCGCCGTCAGGTGCACCTGACGCACGCCACGCATGCTCCCGCCAACGTGCCCTTCGTGATGCTCGGCACGGGCATGCTGTGGTTCGGCTGGTTCGGCTTCAACGCCGGCTCCGCGCTGTCCGCGTCCTCGCTGGCCACGCTCGCCTTCGCCACCACCAACACCGCCTCCGCCGCCGCCATGCTCGGGTGGATCGCCTTCGACTGGCTGCGCGGCCGCAAGCCCAGCGCCATGGGCGCCTGCGTGGGCGCCGTGGTGGGCCTGGTCGCCGTCACGCCCGCCGCGGGCTTCATCACCGTGGGCCAGAGCATCGTCGTGGGGCTCGTCGCCAGCTTCGTCAGCAACGCCGCCGTCCACTTCAAGAGCCGCACCGCCCTGGATGACACCCTGGACGTCTTCCCCTGCCACGGCCTGGGCGGCGTGGTGGGCATGGTGCTCACTGGCGTACTCGCCAAGGACGTGGGCCTCATCCACGGCACCACCCGCACCTTCCTCATGCACCTGCTGGCCCTCGGCGTCGTGTCCGTCTTCTCCTTCGTGGGCTCGTGGATCCTCTACAAGATTGTCGACCGCATCGTTCCCCTGCGCGTCACCCGCGAGCAGGAGGAAGAGGGCCTGGACCTGAGCCAGCACGGAGAGACGGTGGGCGAGGTCCCCACCGCCGCCCGTGTCGAAACCCCGCCCGCCGCGAG
>NZ_RAVZ01000058.1 GCF_003611635.1 Corallococcus terminator
GGGCGAGGGTGGGAGGAAGCCACGGAGCGCTGGGCTTTCGTGGTGGGGCCAGGCCGCTTGAGATGAGAGGCTTGGCGGCCGGAGTTTTCAAGACCCGCACCCGGTTGTTGGCTGGGTGCTGAAGGGGCTGGCCCGGGTGGTTGCCGGGCGACCCTTCGGGAAGTGATTGGACGGAACGACGCGTGGAAGAACTGCTCACCAGTCTGCTTGGTAACTCCCAGGGCCTCATCGCCTACGCGACGGTGTTCGCCATCCTGGTGGCGTGTGGCCTTGGCGTCCCGCTGCCGGAGGACATCTCGCTCATCCTCGGTGGATTCCTGGCGCACAAGGGCGCGGCCAGCCTGCCGGTGATGATGGTCGTGGGCTTCCTGGGCATCCTCGTGGGCGACAGCCTGATCTACCTGGCAGGGCGCAGGTTGGGGTCTCGGCTGGGGCGCAACCCGGATGCGAAGAGCGGCGGCTTCTTCGCGAAGATCGTCACGCCGGAGAAGCGCGCGAAGGTGGAGTCGCTGTTCATCTCCCACGGTCAGAAGATCGTGATGATCGCGCGCTTCATGCCGGGCGTGCGCGCGGTGACGTACTTCACCGCGGGCTCGGTGGGCATGGCGTACTGGCGCTTCATCCTGTGGGACGGACTGGCCGCGCTCCTGTCCGCGCCGGTGTTCGTGTGGCTCGGGTTCCACTTCGGTGGCGAGCTGGACATGGTCATCGGGAAGCTCAAGGAGGGCCAGGTCGTCGTCCTGGGCTCGCTGGCGGTGCTGGGCGTGGGCTACTTCCTGTTCCGGCGCTACCGGAACAAGAAGCTCGCGGCGCAGGCCGCCGCCCGGGCGGAGATGGTGCCCGTGGCGCTGCCGCCCGTGCCGGAGACGCTGGAGAACAACGTGGCGCAGACGCGCGCGCCCAGCAGCAGCAGCTTCTTCGACGTGCCCGCGGACAAGACACCTCCGCCCTCAGAGCCTTCGACCAACGTGCTCAAGTAGCGCTTCGCCGCACGCGCTGAAGTAAGTCCCCAGACCCCGCCCCCTCTGCTGGAGGGAGCGGGGTTCTTCGTTGTGGCGCCTCAGTGCCCGCCGAGGGCCTTCTTCAGGAGCTCCGCCACGCGCTGCACGTTGGGCTCGCGCAGCAGCGTGTAGTGGTTGCCCGGCAGGCGGTGCGACTCCAGCCGGTCTCCCACCAACGCCCTCCAACCCCCGTCGTCCGTGCCCCCAGTCTCCTGCGCCTCCGCCTGGATGCGCAGCACCCGCTGATCCATCGCGGGCGCGCGGTAGCGGCGGGAGGCTTCGAGGTTGGACTCGAAGACGCGGAAGAGGGCCACCGCGTTCGCGGCATCCGTCCCGGGTGGCAGGGTCCCTGCCTGGGCCGCCGCCTCCAGCACCTGGGTGAGCGCGGCTTCGGGCTCCAGGGTCGCGAGCGCGCCGAGATCCAGCTCCAGGTCTCCCAGCGACACGCCCATCAGGTCCTGGGCGAACAGGCTCACGGCGAGCGTGCGATCCAGGAGGGGTTCCGAGGCCGGCACGGGCTCCTGCACGTAGGAGTCGAGCAGCGCGAGCAGCGCCACCTCCTCGCCCGCTTCGCGCAACTGGCGGGTCATCTCGTAGGCGATGACGCCGCCCAGGGACCAGCCGCCCAGGAAGTAGGGCCCGGCGGGCTGCGCCTCGCGCAGGACGCGCACGTAGTCCGCGGCCATGGCTTCGAGGGTGCGATGGGGGGCGCTCGTGCCGTCGAGGCCCCGGGACTGGAGGCCGTAGAAGCGCTGCTCCGGACCCAGACGCCGCGCGAGCGCCGCGTAGGTGAGCACCGTGCCGCCCACCGGGTGGACGCAGAAGAACGGCGGGGCAGTGCCCGATGTGCCTCCCGCGTCGAAGGGCACCAGCGGCGAGTTCGTCCCCGCGTCCCCATGCTGCTCCAGCAACGCCGCGAACCGCTCCACGCTGGGGGCCTGGAAGAGGGCGGACAGCGGCAGCCGGCGGCCCGTCTCGCGGTTCACCGCCGCCATCAAGCGCACGGCGAGCAGCGAGTGGCCGCCCAGGTCGAAGAAGCTGTCGCGCGGATCCACGGTGTCCACGCCCAGGGCTTCGGCCCAGATGCGCGCGAGCCGGGACTCGGATTCGTTCCGGGGCGCTTCGATGCCGTGTGCCCGTGAGGAGGGCTCAGCGGCGGCGCGGGTTGCCACGACGGCCCTCGGCTCCAGGGGGCTGGCCGGCAGCAAGTGCGTCGGGGCTTCCGGCAAGGGCAGTGCGTCGAGCGCCGCGTCGGGCGCGCCCATGGCCTCTTCGAGCAACAGGGCCCAGTGCTCCATGAGGAGTCTGGCCGTGTCGGCTTCGAAGAGGTCCGTGCTGTAGGAGAGCATGCCCTGGAAGCCTTCCGGGGTGCGGCCCAGGCTCAGGTCCAGTTCGAACTTCGCCGTCGCGAGCGCCACGTCCACCGGTCGCAGCGTCAGCTCCGGCAGGCGCAGCGCCGCGTCCGGCAGGTTCTGGAGCGCGAAGAGGACCTGGATGAGCGGCGGGCGGGACAGGTCGCGCGCGGGCTGGAGCACTTCCACCAACCGCTCGAACGGGACGTCCTGGTGCTCATACGCGCCCAGCGTGGTGGCGCGCACCTGCGACAGGAGTTCCCGGAACGACAGGACCGGCGTGAAGCGGGCGCGCAACACCAGCGTGTTCACGAAGAAGCCGATGAGGCCCTCCGTCTCCGCGTGGCGCCGGCCCGCGATGGACGAGCCCACCAGCAGGTCGTCCTGTCCGGAGTACCGGTGCAGCAGGGTCTGGAGGCCCGCCAGCAGCAACATGAAGGGCGTGGCGCCCTCCCGCTGCGCCAGCGCCTCCACCGCGTCGCTCAGCGCCGGTGACAGCCGGACCGGAAGCGTGGCCCCGCGCGACGAGCGCTGCGCGGGACGGGGCTTGTCGGTGGGCAGGGCCAGCACCATCGGTGCCCCTGCCAGTTCCTGCCGCCACCACTTCACCTGCGTGTCGAGCACGTCCCCCCGGAGCCAGGAGCGCTGCCAGAGGGCGTAGTCCGCGTACTGCACCGGCAGTGGGGCCAGCGGTGAACCCTGGCCCTGACGGAAGGCCTCGTAGAGGGACACCACCTCGCGCACCAGGATGCCGAAGGACCAGCCGTCGGAGATCGCATGGTGCAGGCACAGGAGCAGCATGTGCTCGCGTGCGTTCAGCGTGATCAGCGTGAACCGGGCCAGCGGTCCTCGCTCCAGGTCGAAGGGCCGCAGGGCGTCCTCGGAGGCTCGGCGCATCGCCTCGGCCTCGCGGGCATCTTCGGGCAGGGCACTCAGGTCCACCGTGCGCAGCGTCCGCGACGGAGCAGGGTGGATGCGCTGGTGTGGCTCTCCCTCTCGCGTCTCGAACGTCGTGCGCAGGGATTCGTGCCGCTGCACCAGCGCGTCGATGGCCTGCTGGAGCGCGGAGACCTCCAGCGCGCCGGTCAGTCGCAGCGCGGTGGGGATGTTGTAGAGCGGGCTTCCGGGATCCAACTGGTCGATGAACCACAGGCGCTGCTGCGCGAAGGAGAGGGGCAGTGCGTCCGGACGCTCCGCCCGGATGAGGGCCGGGGCTTGCGTTCCGACGGGCTCCGTCCGGGACTCCAACCTCAAGGCCAGGGCCGCCACGGTGGGCGCTTCGAAGAGGGCTCGCAGCGGAAGCTCCACGCCGAAGCCGGAGCGCACCCGCGCCACCAGCCGCGTCGCGAGGAGAGAGTGGCCTCCCAGCTCGAAGAAGCTGTCCGTGCTTCCCACCCGGTCGACGCCGAGCACCTCGGCGAACAGCGTCGCGAGCCGTGCTTGCGTGGGCGTGCTCGGGGCCGTGAATCCTGAGCGGGACACCGCGGCGCTGGGAGCGGGCAGGGCCTTGCGATCCAGCTTGCCGTTCGAGGTCAGCGGCAGCGCGTCCAGCGCCACCACGACCGAGGGCACCATGTATTCGGGCAGCCGCTCCTGGAGGAATGCTCGCACCTTCGAGCCGTCCAGCGGGTCCGTGCCGCCCGTGACGTAGGCCACCAGGCGCTTGTCGCCCGGCGTGTCCTGACGCACCAGCGCCACCGCCTCGCGCACATCCGGATGCGCCCGCAGCGCGGCTTCCACTTCCGCCAGTTCGATGCGGTAACCACGCACCTTCACCTGCGCGTCCATGCGGCCCAGGAACTCCAGCACGCCTTCCGGCGTCCACCGCGCCACGTCGCCGGTGCGGTAGAGGCGTTCGCCCTCCCGCGCCGCGAAGGCGTTGGGCACGAAGCGCTCCGCCGTCAGGTCTGGCCGCGCGAGGTAGCCACGCGCGAGTCCGTCTCCACCGATGAAGAGCTCGCCCGGGGTGCCCGGAGGCACCGGCTGCCCGTGCGCATCAAGCACGTACACCTGCGTCTGCGCGATGGGCCGGCCAATGGGAATCGTCTCCGGTACCCGGGTGCCGGGCGTCATCCGGTGGGTCGTCGCGAAGAGGGTGGTCTCCGTGGGGCCGTAGCAGGCCGTGACGGGGATGCCCAACGTCTCCACCACCCGCCGCACCTGCGGCGCAGGGACGATGTCGCCTCCGGTGAGCAGTTGGCGCACGCCCCACAGGGCTTCGGGCTTCAGGTCCACCACCTGCGCGAAGAGGCCCGCGGTCAGGTGCAACGTCGTGACCCCGTGCCGCCGCACCACCTGCTCCAGCACCTCCAGATCCGACGGCGAGCTGGGCGGGAAGACGACGAGCCGTCCGCCGAAGAGCAGCGGGCCCCAGACCTCCAACGTCGAGGCGTCGAAGGAGATGGGCGCGATGAGCAGGAACGTCTCATCCGGGCCCAGCTTCGCGTAGGGCGCGTTGTGCAAGAGGCGCATCACCCCTCGGTGCTCCACCGCCACACCCTTCGGACGCCCGGTGCTTCCGGACGTGAAGTCCACGTACGCCATGTGGCGCGCATGCGTCATCGCCTTCACGGGCGTCGTGGGCTGTTCCTCCAGTCGCAGTTCCTCCACGAAGAGGCAGGGCAGGGCGTCGTCCACGGCCAGCTTCGCGCGCACCTCCCGCGTCGTGAGCAGCAGCTTCGGCGGTGCGTCCTCCAGCATCGCGGTCAGCCGTGGTGCCGGGTACGCGGCATCCAGCGGCAGGTACGCGCCTCCAGCCTTGAGGATGGCCAGCAAGGAGACGATGAGTTCGACGGAGCGCTCCATGCACACGGCCACCAGCACATCCGGCCCCACGCCGTGCTCACGCAGCAGGTGCGCCCACTGGTTCGTCAGGGCATCCAGTCGCGCGTACGTCAGGCGCGTGTCCCCGAATTCCAGCGCCACCGCCTCCGGACGCTGCGCGGCCTGCGCCATGAAGAGGTCCTGGATGCACGCGTCGCGCGGGTACTCGCCGCCCGTCGCGTTCCACTCCACCAGCACCTGTTTCCGCTCCGCTTCGGTGAGCAGGGACAACTGCTCCAGCGGCGCACCGGGTGCGGCGACCAGCGCTTCGACGAGCGCTTCCAGATGACGGAGCATCCGGGCGGCGGTGGTGGGCTCGAAGAGGGCCGTGCGGTAGTGCAGCGCGCCCTCGAAGCCCTCCGGATTGCGGAACAGCGACAGCTCCAGGTCGAAGCGTGCGCTTTCCGATCCCGTCTCCAGCGGCCGCAGGGACAAGCCGGGCAGTGACAGCTCCGGCAACGGCGCGTTCTGGAGCGCGAAGAGCACCTGGAAGAACGGCGTGCGACCCAGGTCCCGCGCGGGCTGCAATGCTTCCACCAGCTTCTCGAACGGGACGTCCTGGTGATCCTGCGCTCCCAGCGTCGTGGTGCGCACCTGGGCCAGCAGCTCCCGGAACGTGCGCGCTTCACCGAAGCGGGCGCGCAGGACCAGCGTGTTGACGAAGAAGCCGATGAGGCCCTCCGTCTCCGCGTGACGCCGGTTCGCGATGGGCGAACCCACCAGCACGTCGTCCTGCCCCGAATACCGGTGCAGCAGGGTTTGGAGTGCCGCGATCCACACCATGAACGGCGTGGCGTTCTCCCGCTTCGCGAAGGCCTCCACCTGCTCGCTCAAGGCCCGAGGGATGCGCACCGGCACCGTCGCACCCTCCGGGGTGAGGACCGGGGGACGGGGCTTGTCGGTGGGCAGCTCCAGGACGCCGGAGGCTCCCGCAAGGGCGTCCTTCCACCACGACAACTGCGCCTCCAGCGTGTCGCCCTGGAGCCAGTCGCGCTGCCACACGGCGAAGTCCGCGTACTGCACGGGCAGCTCCGGCAGGGCCGGGGAATGGCCGTGATGGAACGCCTCGTAGAGGGCGGTGATCTCCCGGACCAGGACGCCGAGGGACCAGCCGTCGGACACGATGTGGTGCACGTGCAGCAACAACTGGTGCTCTTCCTCCCCGAGCTTCAACACCAGGGCACGCATCAGCGGCCCTTCGCCCAGGTTGAACGGGCGGCGTGCTTCCTCCATCCGCAGCCGCAGGGCTTCCGCCTGCCGCGACTCCACGTCCCGCACGTCCGTCAGATCCACTGTTTGGAACGGCACGCGGAAGTCCGCGTGGATGACCTGGACGGGCTGGCCCTCTTCCGTGCGGAAGGTGGTGCGCAGCGCTTCATGCCTCGCCATCAACGCGTCGAGGCTTCCTCTCAGCGCCCCCACGTCCAGCGCGCCCACGAACCTCAAGGCCAGGGGGACGTTGTAGAGGCTGCTGCCCGGGTCCAGTTGGTCGATGAACCACAGGCGCTGCTGTGCGAATGACAGCGGCGGGGCGTTGGTGCGATCCGCCCGGGTGAGGAGTGGAGCATGTGCCTTCGGGACGGCGTGGCCCAGCCGTTCGGCGAGGGCGGCCACCGTGGGCGCGATGAACAGGTCGCCCAACGGCAGCTCCACGCCCAGCGTGGTCCGGATGCGGGCCACCACCTGCGTGGCCAGCAGCGAGTGGCCGCCCAGTTCGAAGAAGTTGTCGTCGATGCCGACGCCTTCCACGTGCAGCACCTCCGACCAGATGGCCACGAGGCTTGCCTCCAGCATGTTGCGTGGAGCCTGGGCGCGCCGCTCCAAGGCACTCGGGGCCTCCGGTGCGGGAAGAGCCTTGCGGTTCACCTTGCCGTTGGCGTTGAGCGGCAGCGAGGGCAACCGCACCCACGCGGAGGGCACCATGTATTCGGGGAGCTGCTTCGCGGCGAAGGCCTTCACCGTGTCCAGCTCCAGCCCTTCCACGGAGGGCACGAGGTAGCCCACGAGGCGCTTGTCACCGGGCACATCCTCCCGGGCCAGCACCACGGCCTCCTGAATCCCCGGCACCTGCCGCAGCACGGCTTCGACTTCACCTGGCTCGATGCGGAAGCCGCGCAGCTTCACCTGGAAGTCGGTGCGGCCCATGAACTCCAGCGTGCCGTCCTCCGTCCACCGCGCCTTGTCTCCCGTGCGGTACAGGCGCGCACCGGGCTCCTGGGCGAACGGGTGGGGGACGAAGCGCTCCGCGGTGAGGTCCGGCCGCTGGAGGTAGCCCCAGGCGAGACCGTCACCGCCGACGTACAGCTCGCCCGGCACCCCGGGCGGCAGCGGCTGGAGCGCTGTGTCCAGCACCCACGCCGTGGAGTTCCCCAGCGGACGACCGATGGGCACCGCGCGGTCCACCGCGTCTCCCGCGCGCAGCGTGTGCGTCGCGGAGAAGGTGGTGTTCTCCGTGGGGCCGTAGCCATTGATCAGCACCGCGCCTTCCGGGAGGCGCGCGAGGTGATCGCGCACCGACTGCACGGACAGGACGTCGCCGCCCGCGAGCACGCGGCGCACTCGCGCCAGGTCCTGGCCTTGCTGGGACACCATCTGCTCGAAGAGGGCGGCGGTGAGCCACAGCGTGCTGATGGCCTCGCGGCCCAGCAGCTCGCCCAGCTCCGCCAGGGACAAGGTCTTCGGCGGGGCCAGCACCAGCTTCGCGCCATTGAGCAGCGCGCCCCAGACCTCCAACGTGGAGGCATCGAAGGCGATGGGCGCGAGCTGGAGGAACACCTCTCCGGAGCCGACTTCGAGGAAGCCGTTGCCGCGTGCGAGGCGCACGATGCCCCGGTGCGGCACGCTGACGCCCTTCGGACGTCCGGTGCTTCCCGAGGTGAACATCACGTAGGCCAGCGTCTCCGCGGGCACCATCACGTCCAGTGGAGTGCCAGGCTGCTTCGCGATCCGATCCGCCTCCTCGTCCAGCAGGACGAGCAGCCCCGCCACCACGGGCAGGCTGTCCGCCAGCGCTTCCTGGGTGACGAGCACGCTGACGCCCGCCTCCTGGAGGATCCAGGTGATGCGCTCGGCGGGTTCCCGGGCCTCGATGGCGACATAGGCGGCGCCGGCCTTGAGGATGCCCAGCAGGGTGGTGATGAGCGCGGGCGAACGCTCCACGCACACGCCCACCCGATCGCCCGGCCTGACTCCGGACAGCCGCAGGTGGCGCGCGAGCTGGTTCGATGTCGCCTCCAGCTCCGCGTAGGTGAGCGTCCGGTCGCCGGCCTTCAGCGCGATGGCATCCGGCGTCCGCGTCGCCTGCTCGGAGAAGAGGGCGGGCACCGAGGCGTCACGCGGGTACTCGCGCGCCGTGCCGTTCCAGTCGTTCAGGAGCTGGCGTTGTTCGGCCGGCGTGAGCAGGGACAGTCGTGTCCCAGGCGCGCGGACGGCTTCCGTCAACAGCAGCTCCAGGCGCTGGAGCATGCCAGCCACGGTGCGCTGGGTGAAGAGGGCCGTGTTGTAGACCAGCCCTCCTGAATAGCCCTCCGGACCTCGGGTCATCAGCAACTGGAGATCGTAGTGGATAAGGCCCGGGGAGTCCTCCAGAGGGCGGAGCGACAACGCCGGGAGCTTCAGCTCCGGCATCGGGGCGTTCTGGAGGGTGAACGTCACCTGGAAGAGGGGTGTGCGGCCCGAGTCCCGCTCGGGCTGCAACGCCTCCACCAGCTTCTCGAAGGGGAGGTCCTGGTGTTCGTAGGCCCCCAGCGTGGTGGCGCGCACCTGGGCCAGCAGCTCGCGGAACGTGCGCGTCTCACCGACGCGGGCTCGCAGCACCAGCGTGTTCGCGAAGAAGCCGATGAGGCCCTCCGTCTCCGCCTGCCGCCGGTTCGCGATGGGCGAGCCCACCAGCACGTCGTCCTGCCCGGAGTAGCGGTGCAGCAACGTCTGGAAGGCCGCCAGCCACACCATGAACGGCGTGGCGTTCTCCTGCTTCGCCAGGGCCTCCACCTGCTCGCTCAGCTCCGAGGAGATGCGCACCGGCACGGTCGCGGCCTCCTGGATGGGGACGGTGGGACGGGGCTTGTCCGTGGGCAGCTCCAGGACCCCGGAGGCTCCCGCCAGGGTGTCCTTCCACCAGGAGAGCTGCGCCTCCAGCCTGTCGCCCTGGAGCCAGTCGCGCTGCCACACGGCGAAGTCCGCGTACTGGATCGGCAGGGCCGGCAGGACGGGCGGATGCCCCTGGACGAAGGCTCCGTAGAGGGCGGTGACCTCCTGGACGAGCACGCCCAGGGACCAGCCGTCGGAGACGATGTGGTGCGTGTTCAGCACCAACTGGTGCTCTTCCGCGCCGAGCCGCAACAGCAGGGCGCGCATCAGCGGACCCTCACTCAAGCTGAACGGCCGGCGTGCCTCCTCGCCCCGAAGCCGCAGGGCCTCCGCCTCCCGCGACTCCACGTCCGTCAGGTCCACCGCTTGGAACGGCACGCGGAAGTCCGCGTGGATGACCTGGACGGGCTGCCCCCCCTCCGAGTGGAACGTGGTGCGCAGGGCTTCATGCCGCGCCATCAGCGCATCCAGGCTTGCGCGAAGGGCGCCCACGTCCAGCGTGCCGTGGAGGGTCAGGGCGATGGGGATGTTGTAGAGGCTGCTGCCCGGATCCAACTGGTCGATGAACCACAGCCGCTGCTGCGCGAACGACAGCGGGCGGCCGTCCGCATGGACCGACGGGGCGATGGATGAAGCGTGCGCCTTCGGGACGACGCGGCCCAGCCGTTCGGCGAGGGCGGCCACCGTCGAGGCGGTGAAGAAGTCGCCCAACGGCAGCTCCACGCCCAGCGTGGACCGGATGCGTGCCACGGCCTGCGTGGCCAGCAGTGAGTGGCCCCCCAGATCGAAGAAGCTGTCATTGCGTCCCACGGAGGGGACATGCAGCAGCTCCGCCCACATCGCGGCCAGGGCCACCTCCGTGGGTGTCACGGGTGCTTCGTACGTGCTCGAAACGGGCTGCGAGATCTCCAACGCCCGCAGGGCCTTGCGGTCCACCTTGCCGTTGGGCGTCAGGGGCAGCACGTCGCGAGGCACCAGCGCCGACGGCAGCATGTACTCCGGCAACCGCTGCGTCAGGTGGTCGCGAAGCGTGCCCGGCTCCAACTCGCGGGCCGCGACGAAGTAGACGGTGAGCCGCTTGTCGTCGGCCAAGTCCTCACGCACCAGCGCCACGGCCTCGCGTACGTCCGGATGGGCGAGCAGCGCGGCTTCCACTTCCGCCAGTTCGATGCGGTAGCCCCGCACCTTCACCTGATCATCCGCGCGGCCCAGGAACTCCATCACCCCGTCGGGGTTCCAGCGCGCCAGGTCTCCGGTGCGGTAGAGGCGTTCGCCCGGCGTGGCGGAGAAGGGGTTCGGGACGAAGCGTTCGGCGGTCAGGTCCGGCCGCGACAGGTAGCCACGTGCGAGGCCTTCTCCGCCGATGAAGAGTTCGCCCGGGAGGCCCGGGGGCATCGGCTGTCCGTGCACGTCCAGCACGTAGAGCTGGGTCGCGGTGATGGGTCGTCCAATGGGGACGGAGGCTCCCACGTCGGCCACGTCCGTCATGCGGTGCGTGGAGGCGAAGAGCGTGGTCTCCGTGGGGCCGTAGCAGGCCGTGACGGGGATGCCCATTTCCAGCACCACCCGGCGCACGTGGGGCGCGGAGACGACGTCGCCTCCGGTGAGCACCTGCCGCACGCCTCGAAGGGCTTCGAGTTTGAGGTCCACCACCTGCGCGAAGAGGCCTGCGGTCAGGTGCAGCGTGGTGACGCCATGCTGTTGGATCGTGCTCGCCAGCAGGTCCAGGTCCGAAGGTGAGCGGGGCGGGAAGACGACGAGCCGTCCGCCGAAGAGCAGCGGCGCCCAGACCTCCAACGTCGAGGCGTCGAAGGAGATGGGCGCGATGAGCAGGAACGTCTCATCCGGGCCCAGCTTCGCGTAGGGCGCGTTGTGCAAGAGGCGCAGCACGCCCCGGTGCTCCACCGCCACGCCCTTGGGGCGACCGGTGCTTCCGGACGTGAAGTCCACGTACGCCAGGTGGCGCGCGTGCGTTCCCGCCTTCACGGGCGACGTCGGCTGTTCCTCCAGGCGCACCTCTTCCACGAAGAGGCAGGGCAGGGTGTCGTCCACGGCCAGCTTCGCGCGCACCTCCCGCGTCGTGAGCAGCAGCTTCGGCGGTGCGTCCTCCAGCATCGCGGCCAGACGCTGCGCCGGGTACGCCGCGTCCAGAGGCAGATACGCACCCCCGGCCTTGAGGATGGCCAGCAGCGCGACGATGAGTTCAACGGAGCGCTCCAGGCACACGGCCACCAGCACATCCGGTCCCACGCCGTGCTCGCGCAGAAGCTGTGCCCACTGGTTCGTGCGCGCGTCCAGCTCCGCGTACGTCAGGCGCGTGTCCCCGAACTCCAGCGCCACCGCCTCCGGACGCTGCGCGGCCTGCGCCATGAAGAGGTCCTGGATGCACGCGTCGTGCGGGTACCCGCTGCCCGTCGCGTTCCATCCCACCAGCACCTGCTTCCGCTCCACCTGCGTGAGCAGCGAGAACTGATCCAGCGGCGCACCGGGTGCGGCGACCAACGCGCCGACCAACATCTCCAGGTGCCGGACCATCCGGTTCGCGGTCGCGGGCTCGAAGAGGGCCGTGCGGTAGAGCAGCACGCCCTCGAAGCCCTCCGGATTGCGGAACAGCGACAGCTCCAGATCGAAGCGCGTGCTCGCCGAATCCGTCTCCAACGGACGCATCGTCAGGCCGGGCAGCGACAGCTCCGGCAGCGGCGCGTTCTGGAGCGCGAAGAGCACCTGGAAGAACGGTGTGCGGCCCAGGTCTCGGGTGGGCTGCAACGCCTCCACCAGCTTCTCGAACGGGACGTCCTGGTGCTCCTGCGCTCCCAGCGTCGTGGTGCGCACCTGGGCCAGCAGCTCCCGGAACGTGCGCGCTTCACCGAAGCGGGCGCGCAGCACCAGCGTGTTCACGAAGAAGCCGATGAGGCCCTCCGTCTCCGCCTGACGCCGGTTCGCGACGGGCGAACCCACGCTGAAGTCGTCCTGCCCGGAGTACCGGTGCAGCAGGGTTTGGAGTGCCGCGAGCCACACCATGAACGGCGTGGCGTTCTCCCGCTTCGCGAAGGCCTCCACCTGCTCGCTCAAGGCCCGAGGGATGCGCACCGGCACCGTCGCCCCCTCCGGGGTGAGGACGGTGGGACGGGGCTTGTCCGTGGGCAGTTCCAGGACGCCGGAGGCTCCTGCCAGGGCGTCCTTCCACCAGGAGAGCTGCGACTCCAGCGTGTCGCCCTGGAGCCAGTCGCGCTGCCACACGGCGAAGTCCGCGTACTGCATCGGCAGGGCCGGCAGGGCCGGGGGACGTCCGTGGTGGAACGCGTCGTAGAGGGCGTTGACGTCACGCACCAGGACGCCCAGGGACCAGCCATCGGAGACAATGTGGTGCGTGTTCAGCACCAGTTGGTGCTCGTCCTCACCGAGCTTCAACAGCAGGGCGCGCATCAGCGGCCCCTCGCTCAGCTTGAAGGGACGGACGGCTTCCTCCATCCGCAGCCGCCGTGCTTCCGCATGCCGTGACTTCGCATCCTGCTCGTTCGTCAGGTCCACCGTTTCGAACGGCACGCGGAAGTCCGCGTGGATGATCTGGACGGGCTTCCCATCCTCCGCGTGGAACGTGGTGCGCAGCGCTTCATGCCTCGCCATCAACGCGTCGAGGCTCGAGCGCAGGGCGCCTACGTCCAACGTGCCGCTGAAGGTCAAGCCGATGGGGATGTTGTAGAGGCTGCTGCCGGGTGCCAGTTGGTCGATGAACCACAGGCGCTGTTGCGCGAACGACAGCGGCGGGGCGGTGGTGCGATCCGCCCGGGTGAGGGGCGAAGCGTGCGCCTTCGGTACGGCGTGGCCCAGCCGTTCAGCGAGGGCAGCCACCGTGGGGGCGGTGAACAGCTCACCCACCGGCAGCTCCACGCCCATCGCGGTCCGGATGCGAGCCACCATCCGCGTGGCCAGCAGTGAGTGGCCGCCCAGCTCGAAGAAGTTGTCGTCGATGCCGACGCCTTCCACGTGCAGCACCTCCGACCAGATGGCCACGAGGCTTGCCTCCAGCGCGTTGCGTGGCGCCTGGGCACGCCGCTCCGAGGCAATCGGCGCCTCTGGCGCGGGCAGGGCCTTGCGGTCCACCTTGCCGTTGGGGTTGAGCGGCAGGGACGGCAACCGCACCCACGCGGAGGGCACCATGTACTCGGGGAGCTGCTTCGCGGCGAAGGCCTTCACCGTGTCCAGGTCCAGCGCGATGCCGGTGGGCACGAGGTAGCCCACGAGGCGCATGTTGCCGGGCACATCCTCCCGGGCCAGCACCACCGCCTCTTGAATCCCGGGGGCCTGCCGCAGCACGGCTTCGACTTCGCCCGGCTCGATGCGGAAGCCGCGCAGCTTCACCTGGAAGTCGGCGCGGCCCAGGTACTCCACCGTCCCGTCGGACAGCCAGCGCGCCAGGTCACCCGTGCGGTACATGCGCGCGCCGGGCGTGGGGCTGAACGGATCGGGAATGAACCGCTCGGCGGTCAGCTCCGGGCGGCGCCAGTAGCCCCGGCCCACCTGCACGCCCGCCAGGAACAGCTCACCGGAGACGCCCACCGGCACGGGCTGGCCGTGGCGGTCGAGCACGTAGAGTCGCGTGTTCGCCCCGGGCCGACCGATGGGCACGCGGCGCAGATCCTCCGTGCGCGGGCAGGGCCAGGCGGTGACCTCCACCGCGGCCTCGGTGGGGCCGTAGTGGTTGAGCACCTCCGCGACGGGCAGCCGCGCATGCGCGTGGCGCACCAGGTCCGCGGGCAGGGCTTCGCCGCTGCACACCAGACGGCGCAGGTGCGTCAGGCCCTCCAGGCCCGGCTCCTCCACGAAGGCGCGCAGCATGGACGGCACGAAGTGCGCCGTGGTGATGCGCTGGTCGGCCATCAGCCGCACCAGATAGGCCGGCTCCTGATGGCCACCGGGACGCGCCACCACCAGCCGCGCTCCGGCCATCAGCGGCCAGAAGCACTCCCAGACGGACACGTCGAAGCTGAACGGCGTCTTCTGCAACACCGTGTCTTCCGACGTGAGGCCGTACGCCTGCTGCATCCAGCGCAGGCGGTTGACGACGCCCGCGTGCGCGTTCATCGCGCCCTTCGGACGTCCGGTGCTGCCCGACGTGAAGATGACGTAGGCCAGCGCGTCGGCGGTGGCCCCCGTCGACGGAGGCGTCGTGGGGTGCCGGGCGATGTCCTCCCAGCCGGTGTCCAGGCTCACGACCTGGGTGTTCGAACCCTCCAGGGGCAACTTCGAAACGAGGTGCTCCTGCACCAGCAGCACGGGGGCCTGCGTGTCCTCCAACATCCACTGGAGGCGATCGCTCGGGTAGGCCGGATCCAGCGGTACGTAGGCCGCGCCCGCCTTGAGCACGCCCAGCAGCGCCACGACCATCTCCACTGAGCGTTCCAGGCACACGCCCACCAGCACCTCGGGGCCCACGCCCAGCGTGCCGAGGTGGTGCGCGAGCTGGTTGGCCTTCGCGTCGAGCTGCGCGTACGTGAGCTGCTGTCCTTCGAACGCGACGGCGACGGCGTCCGGGCTCCTCGCGACCTGCTGCTCGAAGAGGTCGTGGATGCGCTCGCCTCGCGGGTACTCCACGCGCGTGTCGTTCCACCGCATGAGGACCTGCTCACGCTCGTCCCGCGGGAGGAGCGTGAGTCGATCCAGCGGAACGGTGGGGGCGGAGATCATCGCTCCGAGCAACAGCTCCAGGTGCTGGACCATCCGGTTCGCGGTCGCGGGTTCGAAGAGGGCCGTGCGGTAGAGCAGCACGCCCTCGAAGCCCTCCGGGTTCCGGAACAGCGCCAGCTCCAGGTCGAAGCGTGCGCTCGCCACATCCGTCTCCAGCAACCGCATCGTCAGGCCGGGAAGGGCCAGCGCTGGCAGCGGCGCGTTCTGGAGCACGAAGAGGGCCTGGAAGAACGGCGTCCGTCCCAGGTCCCGCGCCGGCTGCAACGCCTCCACCAGCTTCTCGAACGGGACGTCCTGGTGCTCTTGCGCGCCCATCGTCGTGGCGCGCACCTGGGCGAGCAGCTCCCGGAACGTGAGCGCCTCACCGAAGCGGGCGCGCAGCACGAGCGTGTTCACGAAGAAGCCGATGAGGCTCTCCGTCTCCGCCTGCCGCCGGTTCGCTACGGGCGAGCCCACCAGCACGTCGTCCTGCCCGGAGTACCGGTGCAGCAACGTCTGGAACGCCGCGAGCCACACCATGTATGGCGTGACGTTCTCCTGCTTCGCCAGGGCCTCCACCTGCTCGCTCAGGGCTCGCGGAATGCGCACCGGCACCATCGCGCCTTCCTGCGTGAGGACGGCGGGCCGGGGCTTGTCCGTCGGCAGCTCCAGGACGCCGGAGGCTCCCGCCAGGGTGTCCTTCCACCAGGAGAGCTGCGACTCCAGCCGCTCGCCCTGGAGCCAGTCGCGCTGCCACACGGCGAAGTCCGCGTACTGCACGGACAGCTCCGGGAGGACAGGGGAGCGGCCCTGGAGAAACGCCTCGTAGAAGGCGTTGATCTCACGCACCAGGACGCCCAGGGACCAGCCGTCGGAGACGATGTGGTGCGTGTTCAGCACCAACTGGTGCTCTTCCTCGCCGAACTTCAGCAGCAGGGCGCGCATCAGCGGCCCCTCACTCAAGCTGAACGGGCGGCGCGCTTCCGCCACCCGCAGTCGCAGGGCCTCCGCGCTCCGCGCCTGAGCCTCCCTCACGTCCGACAGGTCCACCGTTTCAAACGGCACGCGGAAGTCCGTGTGGATGATCTGGACAGGCTGGCCGCCCACCTCCTGGAACGTGGTGCGAAGGGCTTCATGCCGCGCCATCAGCGCATCGAGGCTTTCGCGCAGGGCGCCCACGTCCAGCCTGCCGGTGAACGTCAAGCCGATGGGGATGTTGTAGAGGCTGCTGCCCGGCTCCAGTTGGTCGATGAACCACAGCCGCTGCTGCGCGAACGAGAGGGGCAGGATGTCCGGCCGCTTCACGGCGACCAGGGAGGCCGGAACCGACGCGGTTGCATCGACGCCCCGGAGCGAGTCGATCCGCGCGGCCAGCACCGAGACCGTGGCCCTCTCGAAGAACGCGCGCAGCGGCAACTCCACCCCGAACTGCGTCCGCAGGCGGGCCACCACCTGCATGGCCAGCAGCGAGTGACCGCCCAGGTCGAAGAAGTTGTCGTTCCGCCCCACGGCGGGGGCATGCAACAGCTCCGCCCACATCGCGGCCAGGACCACCTCCGTGGTGGTCTCGGGCGCTTCGTAGGCGCTCGCGACGGACTGGGAGACTTCCAGCGCGCGCAGCGCCTTGCGGTCCACCTTGCCATTGGGCGTCAGGGGCAACGCGTCGCGAGGCACCAGCGCCGACGGCAGCATGTACTCCGGCAGCCGCTGCCTCAGGAACTCGCGCAGCGTGCCCGGCTCCAGCTCCTGGTCCGCGACGAAGTAGACGGTGAGCCGCTTGTCGTCGACGCCTTCCTCGCGCACCAGCGCCACGGCCTCCCGCACGTCCGGGTGGGCGAGCAGCGCGGCTTCCACTTCCGCCAGTTCGATGCGGTAGCCCCGCACCTTCACCTGGTCATCCGCGCGGCCCAGGAACTCCATCACCCCGTCGGCCTTCCAGCGCGCCAGGTCTCCGGTGCGGTAGAGGCGTTCGCCCGGTGAGGGGGAGAAGGGGTTCGGGACGAAGCGCTCGGCGGTGAGGTCCGGCCGCGACAGGTAGCCGCGTGCGAGGCCGTCTCCACCGATGAAGAGCTCGCCGGGGATTCCCGCGGGCAGCGGCTGTCCGTGCACGTCCAGCACGTAGAGCTGCGTCTCGTTGATGGGGCGTCCGATGGGAATGGACGTGCCCACCTGGGCCGCGTCCGTCATGCGGTGCGTGGAGGCGAAGACCGTTGTCTCCGTCGGGCCGTAGGCCGCGCTGACGGTGATGCCCAGGTTCTCCACCACTTGACGCACGTGGGGCGCGGAGACGACGTCGCCCCCGGTGAGCACGTGCCGCACGCCCCGGAGGGCTTCGGGCTTCAGCTCCACCACCTGCGCGAAGAGGCCCGCGGTCAGCCACAGCGTGGTGACGCCATGCCGCTGGAGGGTGCTCATCAGCAGCGCCAGGTCCGATGGCGAGCTGGCCGGGAAGACGACAAGCCGCCCACCGAAGAGCAGCGGGGCCCAGATCTCCAGCGTGGACGCATCGAAGGAGATGGGCGCGATGTGCAGGAACGCCACGTCCGGTCCCAGGTCCACGAAGGACGCGTTGTGCAAGAGGCGCAGCACACCCCGGTGCTCCACCGCCACGCCCTTGGGACGCCCGGTGCTTCCGGACGTGAAGTCCACGTACGCCAGGTGGCGCGCGTGCGTTCCCGCCTTCACGGGCGACGTCGGCTGTTCCTCCAGGCGCACCTCTTCCACGAAGAGGCAGGGCAGGGTGTCGTCCACGGCCAGCTTCGCGCGCACCTCCCGCGTCGTGAGCAGCAGCTTCGGCGGTGCGTCCTCCAGCATCGCGGCCAGACGCTGCGCCGGGTACGCCGCGTCCAGAGGCAGATACGCACCCCCGGCCTTGAGGATGGCCAGCAGCGCGACGATGAGTTCAACGGAGCGCTCCAGGCACACGGCCACCAGCACATCCGGTCCCACGCCGTGCTCGCGCAGAAGCTGTGCCCACTGGTTCGTGCGCGCGTCCAGCTCCGCGTACGTCAGGCGCGTGTCCCCGAACTCCAACGCCACCGCGTCCGGCCGGAGCGCGGCCTGCGCCATGAAGAGGTCCTGGATGCACGCGTCGCGCGGGTACTCGCCGCCCGTCGCGTTCCACTCCACCAGCACCCGGTTCCGCTCCGCCTCGCCCATCAAGGGCAGGTGCGCGAGCGGCGCCTCCGGATTCGCGGTGACCTGACGCGCGAGCTCCAGGAGGTGCTCCGCCATCCGCGCCACGGTCGCCTCGTCGAAGAGCGCGGTGGCGTACTCGAAGCGGCAGGTGATGCCCGTGCGGTTCTCCCAGATCTCCAGACCCAGGTCGAACTTGGACGTGTCCGTGGACACCTCCACCGGGGTCAGCTCCAGCGACGGCAGTTGGGCCTTGGCCTCCGGCGTGTTGAGCACGTTGAGGACCACCTGGAACAGCGGCGTGCGGCTCAGGTCGCGCGGCAGACCCAGCGTGTCCAGGATGCGCTCGAACGGCGCGTCCTGACGGGCGTACGCCTCCAGCGCCTGGGCCCGCACCCGGCCCAGCAACTCCGCGAACGACGGTGTTCCTTCCAACCGCGTGCGGAAGGCCAACGTGTTGACGAAGCAGCCAATCAGGCCTTCCACCTCGGGACGCGTGCGGCCCGCGATGGGCGTGCCCACCACGAAGTCGTCCTGCCCCGAGTAGCGCGACAACAGCGTCTGGAAGAGCGCCATCATCACCATGAACGACGTGGCGCCCTGCTTGCGGCCCAGGGCCAGCAGCGGCTCCGACACCTCGGCCGGAAGCTGGAAGCGGTACAGCGCTCCTTCGAAGGACTGCATCGCCGGACGCGGCCGGTCCGTGGGCAGCTCCAGCGTGGGAGCCCCGAGCAGTCGCTGCTTCCACCAGCCGACCTGCTCCTCCATGACCGCGCCTTCAAGCCAGTCGCGCTGCCACACCGCGTAGTCCGCGTACTGCACCGGCAGCGGCGGCAGGGGCGAGGCCAGCCCCGCGTTGAAGCTCGCGTAGAGCACCGTCAGCTCGCGCGCGAGCACCATCGTGCACCACGCGTCGGAGATGGCGTGGTGGAGCACCAGCGCCAGCACATGCACCGTGGGCTCCACGCGCACCAGCCACGCGCGGAGGACGACCTTCTCCAGGTCGAAGGGCTGGGTGATGAACCCCTGGCACAGCCGCGCCATCTCCGCTTCACGGGCCTCGGGCGTGTCGCCGGTCGCTTCCACCACCGGCAGGGGCAGGCCCCGCGCCGGGTGGACGATCTGCACCGCGCGGTCATCCCGCAGGGCGTACGTCGTGCGCAGCACCTCGTGTCGGGCCACCAGCTCGTTCAGCGCGGCCTGGAGCGCGGCGGTGTCCATCTGCCCCGTGAGGCGGAAGGTGGATGCGTTGTTGTACGCGCTGCTCGAAGGCTCCAACTGCTGGAGGTACCAGAGCCGCTGCTGCGCGAAGGACAGCGGCGGCGGCGGGTTCCGGGGCGCCCTCGGGATGGGCGGCGGCCCGCTGGGGACCACCGTGGCCGTGACGGGACGCGGGGGCGCTTCCGTGCGCGGACGCGCCACGGTCGGCGGCAGGCGCAGCGTCACCGGCTCCACCCGGCCCTCCGCGCGCAGACGCGCATGGCGGCCGGTGCGGAGCAGCCTCGCGGAGCCCTCCAGCGGATGCGGGACCCACCGCTGACGCGCCTCCTCCTCGGACTTCCACAGGCCCCCGGGGAGTCCCGCCCCGGAGAGGGCCAGCTCTCCCACCACGCCCTCCGGCACGGGCTGTCCCGCCGGGTCCAACACCCAGGCCTGGAGGCTGGACGGGACGCGCTCGTCCGGCGCGCGGGGCAGGAGCGCCCCTTCGTGGGTGCCTCCGGACAGGAGCACCTCCACGCCCGCGGTCCGGTGCAGCGCGGAGGCAAGCTCCGCCGACGCATCCTCCAGCACCAGCGCGCCCACCGCGCCCAGGGACTCCCGGGCGCCGGGCAGATCCGTCAGCGAACGCGCGAGCCGGGCCGACGTGTGCATCAGCACCGCGCCGGATTGCTTCGCCAGCGCGAGCAGCCCCTCCACGCCCTGTTCGCCTTCCACCAGCACCTGCTCCTGGCGGGCGGCGCCCTCCGCCTCCATCCGCTCACGCACCGTGGCCAGCCGGCGCAGGCCCTCCAGCACCACCGGGGTCTCCAGGCCGAAGTCGAGGAGCGCGGCCACCTCGTCCACGTCCGCCTCGCGCACCTCGCGCAGACGCGCCAGGCCGCTCTCCACCGTGCCGATGAGGCCCGTCGTCTTCGCGTGGTGCTCGAAGGTGTGCTCCAGCAGCGCGTTGATGTCGTCCGGGGAAAGCTTGTCGACGGCGCCCTGGTAGCCCTGCGCCCGCAGCAGGGACGTGGAGATGTCCGCCGAGCTGCGGAAGTAGTCGAGCAGCGGCTGGCGCACCGTGCGCAGCACCTCCTGCTCGTCGTCGCCCAGGTACGTGTGCAGCATGCAGGTGATGTGGCCGCGGCCCGGGTGGCCGTTGCGTCGCCACGCGTCGCGGTACAGCGCCACCTTCGACTTCAGCTCCTCCAGCGAGTGCGACATCAGGCCCGTGAGGACGCCCGCGCCCAGCTCGCCCGCGAGGCGGAAGGTGTCCGGGTTCACCGTGGCCGTGAGCCACACCGGCAGCTCCTTCTGCACCGGCTTCGGACGCAGCGACAGCTCCACCGTCGTGCCCGCGCCAGCAGGGCGGGTCACCTTCTCGCCGCGCCACAGCGCGCGCAGCGTCTTCAGGTTCTGCAGGAGGATGTCGCGACGGTTCTCGTAGTTGGCCGGCGCGAAGGTGAAGTCGTGCACGTGCCAGCCCGTCGCCACCGACAGGCCCACGCGGCCCTGTGACACGTTGTCCACCACGGACCACTGCTCCGCGATGAGCAGCGGATCATGCAGCGGCAACACCACGCTGCCGGAGCGCAGGCGCAGGTTCTTCGTGACGGCGGCGAGCGCGGCGGAGATCACCGCCGGCTGCGGGTAGAGACCCCCGAAGGAGTGGAAGTGCCGCTCCGGCGTCCACACGGCGGAGAAGCCGTTCGCGTCCGCGAACTTCGCGCCCTCCATCAACAGCTCGTACTTGGGCCCGGTGATCGAGTCCTCATCGTTGGCGAAGTAGATGAGGCTCAGGTCCATCGCCTTGGCCCGGGGACCACCGCCTTGCAGGTTCACCAGCTTCGCGGTGACCTGCTCCGGTGGGAACACCACGCGCATCCCGCGTGAGAGCGCCCACAGCGCTTCCAGGTCCGGCCGGTCCGGGGCCGCCTCGCTCGCGGCCAGCCACGTGCCTCCCTCGGTGGGGGACAGCCGCGCGTCCAGGCCGGTGAAGAACTCCGACAGCTCGCTGTGACCCAGCGCCCACGCGGCCTGTCCCGCGCTCCGGGGCAACAGCCACGCCAGCGCGTCCGCGTTCGCGGCATCCTCTTGGGTGAGCGAGGGCTCCTCGGAGGAGGGGACGTCCTCCACGTACAACACGCGCGAGGCTTCCACGCGCACGGAGGTGACAAGGTCGCGGGAGGTGATGAGCACCGGCACGCGCGCGCCGTCGGTCGCGTAGCCCGGGAGGCTGCCCAGGTCGGAGGGCCCCAGCGCGACCCCCGCGCCTCCGGCCTCCAGCACGCCCCACAGCGCGGCCAGCTTCTCCGGCGAGGAGCGCAGGCTCACGGCCACGGGGGTCCCCGCCTTCACGCCGAGCGACTTCAAGCGCGCGGCCAGCGTGCCGGCCCGGGCCCCCAGCGAGGCCCAGCTCCAATGCTGCTCGCCCCGTGACACCGCGACGGCGTCCGACTGACGGGCGCGCCGATCCGCGAGGAGCGTGGGCACGGAGGTGAAGCCGGCCACGGTGCGGGGACGCGGCCATGCGCGTCGCTCGGCTTCCGTGGACAGGGGCAGGCGGGAGAGCAGGGTGTCGGGGTCGGCGATCGCCGCGGACAGCAGCACCTGGAAGTGCTCCATCAGGCGCTTCACGGTGCCCGTGTCGAACAGCTCCGTCGCGTACTCCAGCGCACCGTGGAGGCGGCCGGTGGATTCGAAGAGCACCAGCGTGAGGTCGGCCAGCGTGGCGCCCCACTGCACAGGCGTGTCGGGCACCTCCACCAGCGAGCCGCGCATGCCCTTGAGCTCCAGCGTCGTCGCGCCCGCGCTGGCGCCGGAGTGGAAGACGAAGACGGAGTCGGCCATGCGTCCCCGGCCAATGTCCTTGCCGGGGATGAGCGCTTCCACCAGGTATTCGAAGGGCACGTCAGGCCGCGCCTGCGCGTCGTTCACCTCTTCGCGCACCTGGGCGAGCAGATCGCGGAAGGTCAGGTCGGCCGAGAAGCGGGTGCGGAACGCGGCAGAGTGCGCCACGTAGCCGATGAGCGGGAACAGCTCCGGCCGGGTGCGGTTGGCGATGGGCGTGCCGACGATGAGGTCCGACTGCCCGCTGTAGCGGTGCAGCAGCGTCTGCCACGCCGCGAGCACGGTCATGTAGCCGGTGAAGCCCTCGCGCTTCGCGAAGGCGGACAGGTTCCGGGCGAGCGTCGACGGGAAGTCGAGGTCCAGACGCGCGGAGGTGAGCGGGCTGTTCGCGGGCCGGGGCCGGTCGGTGGGCAGGTCGAGCTGCCGCGGCATGGCGGCCAGTCGCTGACGCCACCACTGCTCCTGCTCGGGCAGGCGCGCTTCGGCGATGCTCTGGCGCTGCCAGGCACCGAAGTCCGCGTACTGGAGGGGCAGGGGCGCCAGGGGAGACGGACGGCCTTCGATGAAGGCGTCGTAGAGCTGGCCCAACTCCTGGACGAAGAGCGCGATGGACAGCGTGTCGCAGACGATGTGGTGGATACCGGCCACCAGCAGGTGCTGCCGGGCATCCAGGCGCACGAGCGCGGTGCGCATCACCGGGCCGTGCACCAGGTCGTACGGCGCGGCGGCGTCCTCGCGGGCGAAGCGAAGGGCCTCGGCCTCGCGGGTCTCCGGCGGGCCCTGGAGGTCCACGCGCGTGAGCGGGACGCGCATCGTGGCGTGGAAGCGCTGCACCGGGCGGCCGTCCACCACGTCGTATGTGGTGCGCAAGGCCTCGTGGCGCTGGACGATCTCCTGGATGCCGCGCTCCAGCACGTCGGCGTCCACGACGCCTTCGAGCCGCAGCACGAACGGGATGGTGTACGCGGACAGGCCGGGCAGGTGCTGCTCCAGCCGCCAGACGCGCTCCTGCACGAAGGACAGGGGCAGGGTCTCCGTGCGCGAACGGCGCACCAGGGGCAGCTCCGCCGAGACGGGAGCCTGCGGGGCCTGAAGCAGCAGCGACTCCAGGCGCAGGGCGATGCCGGCGACGGTGGGGGCCTCGAAGAGCGCGGCGAGCGGGAGTTGGACGCCGAACGTGTCCCGTAGCTGGTTGAGGAGCTGGGCGGCCGTCAGCGAGTTGCCGCCGATTTCGAGGAAGTTGTCGTCGCGGCCGACGAAGTCCATGCCCAGGCGCTCACGCCACAGCGCGGCCACGCGTTCTTCCAGCTCTCCGCGCGGAGCATCCTCACGGCCCGCGGGAACAGGGACGGAGACCAAGGCGGAGGAGGTCGTGTGCGTGGTGAGGCCCGGCAGCAGGGGACGCCCGCCGGAGGGCGCGGCGCTGCCCGTTTGCACGGGGGACAGCGATTGCGACACGCCTGCATCGGATGCGGTGACAGCCGCGTGGGCCGTCGCGTCCACACCCGGAACCGGCGACTGGAGGGCTCGCTGTCCCGGGGCCATGAACTGGGAGGGCAGAGCGCGGGCGCGCGACTCCACCCATGCGGCCTTCTCCTGGAACACGTACGTCGGCAGGCGCAGCCGCAGTCGCTGCTCGTGCGCGTAGAACGCGCTCCAGTCCACGAGGACGCCCGCGCTCCACAGCTCGCCCATGGCCTGGAGCCAGGACTGCGTCTCCGTCGTCTGCCCGCCTCGGCGCAGCGAGGCCAGCGCACGAACGCGGTCGCTGTCCCTGGCCAGGTTCGAGCGGACCAGCGGTGTCAGGTCCTGACCGGGACCCACTTCCAGGAGCACGGCGCAGCCCTCTTCCTGGAGCGCGCCCACCGCGTCGCTGAAGCGCACCGGCTGGCGCATCTGCTGCGCCCAGTAGTCGGGATCCGTCAGTTGCCCGGGCTGCGCCAGCGTGCCTGTGAGACCGGACACGTACCGCACCGCCGGCTCCGAGCGGCGCAGGGAAGCCACCACCCGCGCCAGCTCCGGCATCAGCGGCTCCACGTCCGCCGAGTGGAACGCATGCGGCGCGGGCATGCGCACCGCCCCCGCCTTGCGCTGGCGCAGCTCCGCCTCCAGCCGCTCCACCTCGTCCACCGGCCCGGACACCACGCACCGGTCCGGCGCGTTGACCGCCGCGATCGACAGCCGCTCCGACAGCAGGGGCAGCACCTGCTCCTGGGGCAGGGCCACCGCGAGCATCGCGCCCGGAGGCAGGTGGTGCATCCGTTCGCCCCGCGCGACCGCGAGGCGCATCGCATCCTCCAGGGACAGCACGCCCGCGACGCACGCCGCCGCGTACTCCCCGAAGCTGTGCCCCAACACCGCGTGCGGTGTCACGCCCAGGTCCCGCCACAGCCACGCCAGGGACACCTGCACGCTGAACAGCGCGGGCAACGCTACGCGCGTGTCCGCAAGCGCCGCCGTGGCCTCCGCCTCCGCACCCGTCGCGGGGGCCAGCAGGTTCGACACCCGCGCGCGCAGAGGTGCCTCCAAGAGCGCGAGGCACGCCTCCAGGTGCGCTCGGAACAGCGGCGAGGCGGACGCCAGCTCGCGGCCCATGGCGACCTGCTGCGCGCCCTGACCGGAGAACACGAACGCCACGCGAGGCGCACGCGGTGCGCCCTTCACCGACGCCGCCGGCTTGCGCAGTTGCCGGGCCAGATCCTCCGCGTCCTTCGCCACCAGCGCGCGGCGGAATTCGAAGACCTTGCGGCCCACCGCGTGCGTGAAGGCCAGGTCCGCCAGGGACTGGCCTTCCATGCCCGCGAGCACATGCGCCTCCAACTGGCGCGCCGCCGCCTCCAGCGCCTCGGGCGTGCGCGCGGACAGCAGGACGAGCTGGTGGGAACGCGAGGTCGCACCGCTCCGCCGCAAGGGGGCTTCCCCAAGGACGGCGTGGGCGTTGGTGCCGCCAATGCCGAAGGAGCTGACCGCGGCGAAGCGGGGCGTCGCGCCCCGGGGCCACGGCCGCAGGGCGGTGTTGACGAAGAACGGACCCGCCGCGAAGTCGATCTGCGGGTTGGGCTGTTCGAAGTGGAGGCTGGGCGGGATCTCTCCGTGGTGCAGCGAGAGCGCGGCCTTCATCAGGCCCGCCAGACCCGCGGCCGTGTCCAGGTGGCCGATGTTCGTCTTCAGCGACGCCAGCGCGATGGTGCCCTGGTGCTCGGGCCCCAGGCCGTAGGCGCGCGTCAGGGCCGCCACTTCAATCGGGTCGCCCAGGGTGGTCGCGGTGCCGTGGGCCTCCACGTAGCCGATGGCCTTCGGTGAAACGCCCGCGTTGGTCAGGGCCTGCGTCACCACGGCGGCCTGTCCCTGCACGCTGGGCGCGGTGAAGCCGGACTTGTGCAGACCGTCGTTGTTGAGGGCCGAGCCTCGGATGACGGCGTAGATGGCGTCGCCATCCCGGACCGCATCCTCCAGGCGCTTGAGCACCACCGCACCCACGCCATTGCCTGACAGCGTGCCCTTGGCCTTCGCGTCGAACGCGCGGCAGTGGCCATCCGGGGAGAAGATGAGCCCTTCCTGGTGCACGTAGCCCGTGCGCTGCGGCACCGCCAGCCGCGTCGCGCCCGCGAGCGCCACGTCGGATTCGCCCCCTCGGAGGCTCTTGCAGGCCAGGTGCACCGCGACGAGGCCGGTGGAGCACGCGGTGTAGAGCAGCGTGCTCTCACCCGTCAGCCCCAGCTTGAAGGACGTCTTCGTCGCCAGGCTCTCGTGCGTGGCGGTGCCCTGCAACTCCAGGAAGGATGCCGCATCCAGCGGCATCGCCTGACGCACGGCCTCCGAGTAACCAGAACCGGAGGCCCCCGCGTACAGCGAGATGGCACCGGGGAAGCGCTCCGGATCCACGCCCGCGTCCTCCAGCGCGGTCCACGCCGTCTGGAGGAACAGCCGCTGCTGCGGGTCCGTGAACTGGGCCTCGCGCAGCGACATGTTGAAGAAGGCATGGTCGAACTGCTCCACGCCCTCCAGGATGCCGGCGGCCGGGACGAACGCCGGGTGGTGCCACAGCTCCAGCCCTTCGGGCAGGCCGGGCATGTGCTCCAGCTCCTCAGGAGAGAAGCGCGAGATGGACTCCACGCCCCCGCGCAGGTTGCTCCAGAACTCCGCCACCGTGCGCGCGCCGGGGAAGCGGCCCGCCATGCCGATGATGGCGATGGCACCGGAGGCGCTGGCCTGCGGTGCCCCGCGCGGGCGGTGAGCTGTCGCGGGGGCCACCGCGCCCTGGGATTCGCGCTCCAGGCGCTGGGCGAGCGCCTCCACCGTGGGGTGTTCGAACAGCCACACCACGGGCACGTCGCGCTGGAGCTCCTCGCTCAGCCGCGCGGCGATGCGCACCACGGACAGCGATGTGCCGCCCAGGTCATCGAAGAGGTGGTCGTGCACGCCCACCCGGTCGGTGGACAGCTCACGGGCCCACACCGGGGCGATGCGCTGCTCCAGCGGATGGGTGGGCTCCACGAAGCGGTCCTGCCGCCCGGTGGACGCGGCGTCCGGCGCGGGCAGGGCCTTGCGGTCCACCTTGCCGCTGGGATTCAGGGGCAGGGTGGGCAGCGTCACGAACACCGACGGCACCATGTACTCCGGCAGCCGCTGCCGCAGCGCCTCGCGCATCCGCGCGGTCTCCAGCGTGTGGCCTGCACGAGGCATCGCGTAGACGACGAGCCGCTTGTCTCCGGGCACGTCCTCGCGCACCACCGCCGCGACCTCCTGCACCTCGGGCTGCTCGCGCAGCGCGGCCTCCACCTCCGCCAACTCGATGCGGAAGCCGCGCACCTTCACCTGGTTGTCGATGCGACCGAGGAACTCCAGCACCCCGGTGGGAAGCCAGCGGACCCGATCGCCCGTGCGGTACAGCCGAGCCCCCGGCAGCGCACTGTTCGCGTCCGGCACGAAGCGCTCCGCCGTCAGGTCCGGCCGCGACACGTAGCCTCGGGCCACGCCATCACCGCCGAGGAACAGCTCGCCCGGCACGCCCACGGGCACCGGCTCCAACCGCGCGTCCAGCACGTACACCGTCGTGTTGGCGAGCGGCGCCCCGATGGGCACCGAAGCACCCACCTGGTCCGGCCGCTCCACCGTGAAGGTGGTGGCAACCACGGAGCACTCCGTGGGGCCGTACGCGTTGGTGAAGGGCCGTCCCAGCGTCTCCACCGCCTTGCGCACGTGCGGCACGGAGACGATGTCGCCGCCCGCGTGCAGCTCGCGCAGCCGCCCGAGGATGTCCGGCCGGTGCTCCATCAACTGCGAGAAGAGCCCGGACGGCAGGTGGGCGAAGGTGACGCCGTGGCGCTCCACCACGCGGGCGAGCGTGTCCATGTCCCCCGCGGGCACGTGGCCGGGGAAGATGACGAGCCGGCCGCCGTGAAGCAGCGGGGTCCACAGCTCCAGCACGGAGCCGTCGAACGACACCGGCGCGAAGAGCAGCCCCGTGTCGCGCGTGCCATAGCGGGAGTACGGCGACGCATGCACGAGGCGCAGCAGGCCGCGTTGTTCGACGCCCACGCCCTTGGGGCGCCCACTGCTGCCAGAGGTGAAGATGACGTACGCAAGCTGGCGCGGTCCCACGTCGACCGCGGGCGCGGTGTGGGGCTGACCTTCGAGTGACAGGTCCTCCACGAAGAGGCACGGCAGGGACGCATCAGGCAGTTGCAGCCGTGCGCGCAGCTCACGCGTGGTGAACAGCAGGTGCGGTCGGGCGTCCTCCAACATGAAGCCCAGCCGCTGCGCGGGATAGGACGCATCCAGCGGCACGTAGGCCCCGCCTGCCTTGACGATGGCGAGCACCGCGACGACGAAGCCCACCGAGCGCTCCAGGCACAGCGCCACCGGCACGTCCGGTCCCACGCCGTGGGCCCGGAGGACATGCGCGAGCTGGTTGGCCCGCGCGTCGAGCTGCGCGTACGTCAACCGTTCGTCCTCGGACTCCACCGCGACGGCATCGGGCGTCCGCGCAGCCTGGAGCGCGAATGCTGCCGCGACGGTGCTGTCGGAGGGATAGGGGCGGGCGGTGTCATTCCACGCGACGAGCACCTGCTGGCGCTCATCGGACGTGAGCCACGGCAGACGGAAGAGCGGCGCGTCCGGTGCGTCGACCGCGGCCTCCAGCAGCACGCGCAGGTGCCCTGCGAGCCGGGTCGCGGTGTCCGCGTCGAACAGGTCGGTGGCGTACTCCAGCCAGCCCTCGAAGCCCCGCGCCGATTCAGCCAGGGACAGCGTCAGGTCGAACATGGCCGTGCCGGTGTGCACGTCCAGCAGGCGCGACTGGAGGCCCGGCAGCGTGGGCGCATCCACCTGCGCACCCTGGAGGTTGAACATCACCTGGAACAGCGGCGTGTGCCCGCGATCGCGCGGAGGCTTGAGGGCCTCCACGACCTTCTCGAACGGCACCTCCTGGTGCGCATACGCGCCCAGCGCCGTGTCCCGCACCCGGCCCAGCAGCTCCCGGAAGGTGGGCTCCCCGGACAGCCGGGTGCGCATCACCAGGGCGTTGACGAAGAAGCCCACCAGTCCCTGGAGCTCCGGACGGCCCCGGCCCGCGATGGCCGTGCCCACGCTGATGTCGTCCTGTCCCGAGCGGCGCGCGAGCACCGTCTGGAAGGCCGCGAGCAGCACCATGAAGGGCGTCGCGCCCTCGCGCACCGCCAGCGTCCGCACCGAGGCCGAGAGTCCAGCCTCCAGCACCACGGGCACCCGCGCGCCCGTCGTCCCGCGCGCCGCCGGACGCGGCCGGTCCGTGGCCAGCTCCAGCAGGCGGGGGGCTCCGGAAAGCTGCTGGCGCCAGTAGTCCAACTGGGACTCCAGGCGGGCCCCGTCCAGCCATTCCCGCTGCCAGTCCGCATAGTCGGCGTAGCCCAGCGGCAGCGCGGGCAGGGGAGACGGCCGACCTTCGAGCCGTGCCGCGTAGAGCGCGGACAGCTCGCGCACCAGCACCGCCATGGAGGTGCCGTCCGACACGGTGTGGTGCATGACCAGCACCAGCACGTGCGTGCGTGCGTCCAGCGTGAGGAGCGTGGCGCGCACCAGCGGTCCTCGCGCCAGTTGGAACGGGCGGCGGGCCTCCTCGTTCGCGAGGCGGGAGGCTTCGGCCTCGCGGGCTCCGGCCGGCAGCGATTCCAGCGACACGCGTGCGAGCGGCAACGTCGGGTCCGGAGCGATGACCTGCGACGGCCGTCCCCGCACCTCCCGGAAGGAGGTCCGCAGGGATTCATGTCGGGCCGCGAGCGCCGCGAGGCTGCCCTCCAGCGCGGCCACATCCAGCGCGCCCTCCAACCGGACCGCCGCGGGCAGGTTGTAGGTCGCATCCCCCGGGGCGTACTTGTCCAGGAACCACAGTCCCGTCTGGGCGAAGGACACCGCGCGTTCGCCTTGCACGTCGCGGCGGCGAGGCGCGCCAGGTACCAGGCCCGCTTCCTCCCGGAGGGTCCGCAGCCGCTGCGCCAGGGACGTGATGCTGGGGCCCTGGAGGAGCCACTCCATGGGGACGCTCAGCCCCGTGCCCGTGGACACCGCGTGCGCCAGCTCCACCGCGCCCAGGGAGTCCAGTCCGTAGCGCGTCACCGGGGCCGAGACATCGATGTCCTCGGGGACCATGCGCACGTGCCGGGCGACCACGCCGCGCAGCCACGTCACCAGTTCCTGCTCCGAGACCGGCCCCGTCGCGTCCGTGCCGAACACCGCCGCCTGGGCTGAGACCGTGCCGGACGCAGGGCCCGTCACTGCCACGTCATGCTTGAGCGATGCGGCGGCGGCCGTGCCCGTACCGGACGACGAACCCACCGACGCCCCGATTTCCTCCGAGCCTGGGACCGACGAGGCTCCAGGGGCCTCCTGCCACTTCCTCACCTCCTGCAACGTCCCCGTGAGGAAGCCCGTGCGGCACGCGTACCGCTGCACCTTGCCGCTGGAGGTCTTGGGCAGGCTGCCCGGCTCGATGAGCATCACCGCGTGCGCCTGCACCTCGTGCGACTCCGCCAGCCGCTGACGGATGGCGCCGAGCGCCGCGTCCACCGCCTCGAACTGCTGGCGCAGACTCTCCAGCCGGCGCACGTCGATCTCCTGCACGACGACCGCGCGCTCCTCACCGCCCACGTCCACGGAGAACACCGCGCTCCCGCCGGGCCGCAGCGCCGGGTGCGCCGCCTCCACCGTCATCTCCAGGTCCTGCGGGTAGTGGTTGCGACCCCTGAGGATGATGAGGTCCTTGCGACGCCCGGTGACGTACAGCTCACCCTCGGGCCGCAGGAAGCCCAGGTCGCCCGTGCGAAGGAACGGCCCGGAGTCCTCGTGCGCGATGCGCGCCTGGAACGTCTCGCGCGTCGCGTCCTCGCGACCCCAGTAACCCCGCGCCACACTCGCGCCCGTCACCCACACCTCGCCCACTTCGCCCGGTGCGCGCCGCTCCAGCGTGTCCGGATCCACGATGGCGATCCGCTGCTCCAACAGCGTCCGGCCGCAGCCCACCAGCGTCCTCGCGCCCGGTGCGTCCGTGCCCGCTTCCTCCGCGCGGTGATGCTCCAGCGCGCTTCCGGAGATCGTCACCGACACCGGCGGGGCCGACTTCTCGCCTCCGGAGACGATGAGCGTGCCTTCCGCCAGGCCGTAGCAGGGATAGAACGCCTCGCGCCGGAAGCCGCTCGGCCCGAACGCCTCCACGAAGCGATCCAACGTCTCCGGACGGATGGGCTCCGCGCCGCAGAACGCGACCTCCCAGCGGCTCAGGTCCAGCGCCCGTCGCTGCGCGGGCGTGCTCTTTCGCACGCACAGGTCGAACGCGAAGTTGGGTCCGCCGCTGATGGTGCCCCCGAAGCGCGACACCGCCTCCAGCCACGCCATGGGCCGCTTGAGGAAGGCCATGGGCGACATCAGCGCCACCGGAAAGCCTCCGTGCAGGGGCTCCAGGATGCCTCCGATGAGGCCCATGTCGTGGTACGGCGGCAGCCAGATGACGCCCACGCTGTCCGCGCGCGCCTGGAACGCGTGGTGGATGAGCCCCAGGTTGTGCAGCAGGTTCGCGTGCGTGAGCATCACCCCCTTGGGCGTGCCCGTGCTCCCGGACGTGTACTGAAGGAACGCGAGCGACTGCGCGTCCACCTCCGGCGTGCGCCAGTCCCGCTCGCCGCCTTCCGGCAGCGTGTCCGTCGCCATCCAGTGCAGCGCGCGGAAGTCCGGCGCCTGCTCGAAGACGAAGTCCGACAGCTCCAGGATGCCCGACGTGGTGAGCACCACCGACGCCTGCGCGTCCTGGATGATGGCCCTCAAGCGGGGCAGGGTGCGCTCCAGCCGCATCGGATCCGGCGGATAGGCCGGCACCGCCACCGCGCCCGCGTACAGACAGCCGAAGAAGCCCGCGATGTAGTCGAGCCCCGGCGGATACAGCAGCAGCACGCGCTCGCCCACCGCGCCGCGTGCCTGCAACGCCGCGGCGATGCGTCGTGCGCGGACCTCCAGTTCGAACGCGCTGAGCACCGTCTCCTCACCGGCCTCTTCTCCGAGGAAGGTGTAGAGCGGAGCGTGGGCGGAGGGGCCCGCCGCGAGGTTCAACAAGACGCCAGGAAGGGTTCGCGAAAAATCAGGCACGGGGAGCCATCCGAAGTGTCGAAAAACGCTGACACTTCTTAGCAGCCCTTCCGCGTGTGCCTCAGGCACTCACGGTGCCAATGCTTGTTGATACGTACCTGTTGTCTCCAGCCCCATCGCTCCGCGAGCGACGGTGAGGCGGAAGATTCGTCACAGCCGAAAATCATTTCAGCCAGATCAGGAAGTTCTGTTGTTTCAACACAACCGCGCATCCGGAAGCCCGCCGGTGCCGTGAGGCAGGCCCACGCGTGTCACGCAGGGTGAAGGTGTTGCTCGACGATCCCTCGGCCCACGTGAGGCCCGCTCCCCAATGCAGAGGGAGCGGGCTCATGCGCTGTCAGCGCTTGCCTGGTTCGCGGAGGGCCTTCTTCAACAGCTCCGCCACGGTCCGCACGGTGGGCTCGCGCAACAGCGTGTAGTGGTTGCCAGGCAGGCGGTGCGACTCCAGCCGCTCACCCACGAGCGCGGCCCAGCCGCCGTCGCTCGGCCCCGTGTCCGCGAGCTCCTCCGCCTGCACTCGCAGCACCCGCTGCTCCATCGCGGGCGGGTGGTAGCGCCGAGCCGCTTCGAGGTTGGCCTCGAAGACGCGGAAGAGGGCGAGCGGGTTCGCGCTGTCCATGCCAGGAGGGAGTGCTCCGGCACGCACCGCGGACTCCAGCACCCGGGTGAGCGCCGCTTCGGGCTCCAGCGTCGCCAGCTCCGCCGTGTCCAGCGGCAGGTCCGCCAGGGACACGCCCATCAAGTCCTGCGCGAACAGGCCCACGGCCACTGTTCTATCCAGGGCCTGCTCGGAAGCCGCCACCATCTCCGGGACGTACGAGTCGATGAGCGCGAGCAGCGCCACCTCCTCGCCCGCCGCGCGGAGCTGGTGCGCCATCTCGTAGGCGATAACGCCGCCCAACGACCAGCCGCCCAGGTGGTAGGGCCCGGAAGGCTGCACCTTGCGCAGCTCCCGCACGTAGTCGGTGGCCATCTCCTCCACGGTGCCTGCGGGGGCGCTCGTGCCATCCAGGCCTCGGGCCTGGAGGCCGTAGAAGGGCTGATCCGGTCCCAACTGTCGCGCGAGCTCCGCGTAGGCGAGCACGTTGCCGCCCACGGGGTGGACGCAGAAGAAGGGCGGGGCGGTGCCCGGGCCTTGCTTCGCGAAGGGCACCAACGGCGTGAAGGGCCGGGTGTCCTCCGTCTCGCTCATCCACCGCGCGAACTGTTCCACGCTGGGGGCCTGGAAGAGCGCCGACAGCGGGAGGCGGCGGCCCGTCTCGCGGTTCACCGCCGCGATGAGTCTCACCGCGAGGAGCGAATGGCCGCCCAGCTCGAAGAGACTGGTGCGCACATCCACGGCGGACAAGCCCAGGGCCTGGGCCCAAAGCCGCGCGAGCAGTTCCTCATTCGCGTCGCGTGGTCCCACCAGCGGGCCCGACGATGGGGTGTCGGTGGAGGGAGCGGGCAGGGCCTTGCGGTCCACCTTGCCGTTGGCGTTGAGCGGCAGGGCCGCCAGCGCGACGAAGGCGGACGGCACCATGTAGTCCGGCAGGGTGCGCAGCAGGTGGCCTCGCAGAGAAGCGGTGTCCACGGCGGGGGCCACGTAGGCCACGAGGCGCGGCAGGCCCGGCACGTCCTCGCGGACGAGGGCCACCGCGTCCCGGAGGCCCGGGGAGGTGCGCAGGGCGGCTTCAATCTCACCCAGCTCGATGCGGTAGCCGCGCAGCTTCACCTGGAAGTCCAGGCGGCCCATGAAGTCCAGCGTCCCGTCCTGCCGCCACCGGGCCCGGTCTCCCGTGCGGTACAGCCGTGCTCCGGGCTGCGTGCTGAACGGATGCGGGATGAAGCGCTCCGCCGTGAGGTCCGCCCGGGCGCGGTAGCCACGTGCGAGTCCCTCGCCGGAGATGAAGAGCTCTCCGGGCACGCCCACGGCCACCGGCTGCAAGCTCGCGTCGAGCACGAAGGCGCCCATGTTGACGAGCGGCCGGCCAATGACGGGCACCGGCTGCGTCGCGTCCTGGATGCACCACCACGTCGCGTACACCGTGCCCTCAGTGGGGCCGTACAGGTTGTAGGCCCGCGTGCGCTTCGTCGCGGCCAGGGTACGCCACGTGACTTCATCCACCGCCTCACCGGCGATGAGGAGCGTCTCTGGCACGTAGGTGCGCTCCAGCAGGCCGGCCTCCAGCAGGGACTTGAGCTGCGACGGCGTGCAGTCCAGCACGTCCACGCGGTGCTGCTCCATCCACGCCAGCATCCGCTCCGGATCCTGGCGCACTTCCTCTTTGAGGAGGCACAGGCAGTGACCGTCGAGCAGCAGCAACATCTGTCCCACGGAGATGTCGAAGTTGAGCGGCGCGTTGAGGCTGGCTCTCAGGACGCGCGGCACCGAGGCCAGGGGCACATCCGCCATGGCGCGGTGCAGGTGGACGATGGAGCGGTGCTGCACCATCACCCCCTTGGGCATGCCCGTGGAGCCAGAGGTGTAGAGGACGTACGCCACGTTCTCCGGCCGCACCTCCACGCGCGGGTTGCCTGGAGACAGCGCGTCGATGCGTCGGGCCTCCGTGTCGAGGCGCACCAGGTGACGCACCGCCGGCTGCCACGCTCCGGCCAAAGCCTGGGTGGTGAGGAGCACGGTGGCCCCGCTGTTCTCCAGGATGAAGTCCTTGCGTGCTTCGGGGGCTGACGGGTCCAGCGGCACGTAGGCGCCGCCCGCCTTCAGGATGCCCAGCAGTGCGACAATCGCCTCCGGCGAGCGCTCCAGGCTGAACGCTACCGGCACGTCGGGGCCTACGCCCAACGTGCGCAGGTAGTGGGCCAGTTGGTTGGCGCGCACGTTGAGTTGATGGAAGGACACCGTCGTCTCTCCCATCACCAGGGCCGGAGCCTTGGGCGTGCGCGTCACCTGCTGCTCGAAGCGCGTATGGAAGGGCACGTCGGCCGGGAAGTCGGCCGTCTCGCCGCTCCACTCCTCCAGCACCCACTGGCGCTCATCCGCCGACAGCAGGGGCAGCGTCTCCACGCCAGCGTCCGGTTGCGTGACGGCGCCTTCCAGCAACTGCACCAGGTGCTCCGTCAGCCTCCGGGCCGTGGCCGCCTCGAAGAGGTCCGTGCTGTAGAAGAGCGCCCCCTCGAAGCCCCCGGCCGTGCGGCCCAGGCTCAACTCCAGGTCGAACTTCGTCGCGTTCGCCTCCACCTTCACCGGCCGCAGCGTGAGCTCTGGCAGGCGCGCGTCCGAATCCGGCGTGTTCTGAAGGACGAAGAGGGTCTGGATGAGCGGCGTGCGCGACAAGTCTCTCGCGGGCTGGAGTGCTTCCACCAGCCGCTCGAACGGGATGTCCTGGTGCTCGTACGCGCCCAGCGTGTTGGTGCGCACCTGCGCCAGCACCTGACGGAACGAGGGCCGAGCGTCGAAGCGGGCGCGCAGCACCAGCGTGTTGACGAAGAAGCCGATGAGGCCCTCCGTCTCCGCGTGACGCCGGCCCGCGATGGACGTGCCCACCAGGAGGTCGTCCTGCCCAGAGTACCGGTACAGCAGTGTCTGGAAGGCCGACAGCAGCACCATGAAGGGCGTGGCGCCCTCGCGCTGGGCCAGTACCTCCACCGCCTCGCTCAAGGCCGAGGGGATGCTCACCGGGAGCATGGCGCCCCGGGCGGAGCGGCGCGGGGGGCGAGGCTTGTCGGTGGGCAGGGCCAGCGCTTGCGGCGCACCGGCGAGTTGCTGCTTCCACCAGCCAAGCTGCGCCTCCAGCGCATCGCCCTGAAGCCAGGAGCGCTGCCACACGGAGAAGTCCGCGTACTGAACCGGCAGCGGAGGCAGCGGAGACGGCAGCCCCTGACGGAAGGCCTCGTAGAGGGCGACGACTTCACGCACGAGAACGCCGATGGACCAACCATCGCCAATGGCGTGGTGGAGGCACAGAAGCAGCACGTGCTCGCTCGCATCGAGCTTCAGCAGGGTGAGCCGCACCAGCGGTCCCGCAGCCAGGTCGAAGGGACGCAGGGCGTTCTCGCTCGCGAGCCGGAGCACCTCGGCCTCGCGCGCGTCCTGAGGCAGCGAGGTGAGGTCCACCACGAACAGGCTTTGCGCCGGGGCGGGGTGGATGCGCTGGAGGGGCTCACCGTCGTGGGACTCGAACGAGGTGCGCAGGGGCTCATGCCGTTGGACCAGCGCGTCGAAGGCCCGCTGCAGGTGCGGCACATCCACCGTGCCCGACAGGCGCAGCGCGGTGGGCATGTTGTACAGCGCGCTGCCCGGGTCCAACTGATCGATGAACCACAACCGCTGCTGAGCGAAGGACAGCGGATGCGGTCCGGGCGTCGTGGCCGGGACGAGCGGCGGCAGCACGGTGGCCGTCGGCGCGTCCGGCAGTCGCAGCGCGAGCGCCGCCACGGTGGGCGCTTCGAACAGGGCCCGGACGGGCAGTTCCACACCGAAGCGGGCACGTACCCGAGCCACCACCTGCGTGGCCAGCAGCGAGTGTCCGCCCAGCTCGAAGAAGTTGTCGTGACGGCCCACGGCGGGCACGCGCAACACTTCACTCCACAGCGCAGCGAGGGCGATTTCCGTCGGTGTCTCCGGCGCCACGTAGGTGCTCACACCGAACTGCGAGGCTTCCGGCGCGGGCAGGGCC
>NZ_RAVZ01000590.1 GCF_003611635.1 Corallococcus terminator
TCCCGGGCCTCGCCCCCCGTCCGCACCTCCGCGCCCCCGCTGGAGCCGAGCGCCCACATCGCGCCATCTCCCTGGATCCACGTTTCGATGCGGTACATCGTGTCCCCCCTGGGTGCGGTGTTGCATTCCCGCCCTCGCCGCCGCCCCGCCGCGCCTCGATAATTAGACGCCGACCGCCAGAATCCTTGGGTCGCGGCCACCTCAATTGGGGGCGTGCACTCCGGCCCGCAGGGCCCGGGCCCGGATTCCGGCCTCTTCGCTCCACCCCGGCTCCCCTTGACGCGCCACGGCCTCGAAGGCCTCCGCCGCCTGGAGCGGATGGCCCAGCGCCCGGAGCACCAACGCCCGGTTCCACTGGGCCTGCGGATGTCCTGGAACCTGACGCAGCACGCCCTCCAGGATGAGCAGCGCGCCGTCCAGGTTGCCCGCCGCCATCGCCAGCACCGCCCAGTCGCAATCCCGGTCCACCGAGGGCGTGCTGCGCGACAGGAAGTCCGCGGCCTGACGCAGTTCGCCACGCACCAGGTACGCGGCCGCGATGCCGTGCAGGTCTCCCCGCGCCTCCATGTCCGCCAGTGTTCGCAGGGACACGGGGGGCTCGCTCAGCAGGGCCCCGGGCTCCGGGGTACCCGTGCGGACGGGGATGTAGGGCAGGTAGCGGTCCGCGGCCGGATAGGAGATGCGCGCCTCCATCCCCCGCGCCGACGCGGCGGCCCGCCACGTGTCACCCCACGGGCGGTCCGCCGTGGACAGGAACGCGAGGAGCGCGCCCAACCCCATGGCCACGAGCGCCCCCAGCCCCCGGCCCTTCCAGCCCTGGAGCCCGGTGGAGCGGAACAGGGAGCGGGCGGCGGCGGAAGGCGCGGGGACGTCGTTGTGGGCCACCGCGCCGCACAGGGCCTGGGCGCTGAGCATCTCCAGTTGCATCGCGTCATGCAGGCCGGAAGCGCAGGCGCTGCAAAGGGCCAGGTGGAGCCGGAAGCGCTCCTCGTCACCCGACTCGAGCTCGCCATCCAGGAACCGGTAGAGCTTCTTGCACCAGAGATCCATCGCGCGTGGCAGCCCGTGGTCGGGCTGCCGCCTCCCATCCCTCTCGAAACGCGAGCGGGGGGATTCCTTGGTGCCGTCCTTCCTGGCGGAATCAGGCCGCCCGCCCGCCTGCTCTGCCCGTGAAGTGCTCCAGGCAGGACAGGCGGCGAAGCAGGGCGCGTCAGCGGCGCGGACGCGGGCGCAGCAGCGTCCCACCGACGCGGCTGGCGCGTGGGCAGGGCCACCGGGGCGCGGTGACGGCCTCTACCTTCTCGCCGTCCGCGAACCACGGGCAGCAGGAGGCGCACCCCGGGCAGCGGCGACGGAAGCGGCGCGCGCCCTGGTGCCAGGCGCGTCCCTCCAGATGTTCGGGCGGTGGGGGCACGTCGGCGGCCAGGGCGTCGCCGGGCCAGTTCGCCGGCACGTCCTCGTCCCAGGACCCCGGCACGGCCTCGCGCGCCTGCCGGGCGGACACCCAGCGCTCGCTCTCCGCGGCGTCCTCCAGCGCGAGCCTCGCCAGCACCTCCAGTTGCAGCAGGTCATGGAAGCGCGCGGCGCACGCCTCGCACCCCGCGAGGTGGCCGCGGACGCGGCGCTGGTCCTCCGGGGGCAGCTCCCCGTCCAGCAGGGGGCGAAGGTCCTCACACGCGGCGGTGCTCATCGTTCCCTCTCCTGGCGGCGGCGTTCCGCCGTGTCGTGGAGCATGGCCTTGAGGCGGCGGCGGGCGTGGAAGAGCCACGTGCCCACCGTTCCCGCGCTGGGGGTGTTCATCCGACGGGCGATCTCCGCATGGCGCAGGCCGCGCGCATGCAGTTCGAACGCCTGCCGCAGCTTCTCGTTGAGCCGGGCGACCGCCTGGCGCAGTTCATCCTCCGTGACACACTCCCACTGTTCGGGCTCCGGAGCATCCTCCGGATCCTCGAAGAGCATGTGGACGTTGTGCAGATCCACCCTCCGGTCCGTCTCAGCGCCCTGCCGCCGGCACTGATCCAGGAACCGGTTGTGCAGCACGCGCACCAGCCACGCGCGCCGCGCCGGCTCCGGCCAGCGCTTGAGCCGCTCCCATTGCAGAAGTGCCCGCAGCAGCACGTCCTGCACCAGGTCGTCGCAATCACTGGCATTGCGGCCACAGACGTTGCGCGCGATGGCAACCAGCACCGGCTGATGGCGGATCGCGAAAGCGGCGAATTCCCCTCCAGAGCCCTCCCGGACAGGGGGCTCCTCCCTCCCTGGCACCATGCGACCGCCTCCCTTCCCTCAGAGAACGCCGAGGGTCGGATTCTTTTTTTCTCACAGATGCGACAGGCGTCCAGTCGCTTCATTTGGCACCGCAACCGGCAGTGCGACTGGAACACTTCAAGCAGACGCCAATTACTTGCATGGAATAGACAGACATCCACGCGTTCCCCGATCAATTCCTTTCCATGGGTGTGCAATGCCTCGGGGTGTTCGGTGCCCCGCCCATGGGACAGAACGGCCTCCAGCATGCACCAGCCCCCCGCGGGTTCCGGCCGATTTTCGGCGTCGCGGATCCGAAGCGACGCAGCGCGCGGCGCGTCCCTCCTGGTGCGTCACGCGCCGTGACACTTCCTGTCAGGTCGCGAAGCAACCGGCCTGAAAATCCGGTTCCGGGGTCCCGGAGCCGGAAGCCTCCGGGACCCGGGAGGTGGGGCTTGGGGGGGTGAAAGGACGGTTTGGAGG
>NZ_RAVZ01000591.1 GCF_003611635.1 Corallococcus terminator
GTTCCTCCGATGGGCTGCACGAAGAAGAGCGGCGTCTGGCCGGGCCGCCCCTCCTGGAGCCGCATCAACAACGCGGCCTCCTTGCGGAACGGCCGTCCCGTCTTCTCCAGCTCGGAGAGGATGGCCTCCGGTACGATGGTGCGTGGGTGCGGTGATGCGCACCTTCGCGCCGTTTGGACACCTCCCCGCCTCGCGAAGGAATGCCCCATGGACACCGAAGTCGAGTCCGGCAGCGCGCACGATGGAAAGATTTCCGGCAGCTACCTGACCACGAAGGACGGCACCCAGCTCTACTTCAAGGACTGGGGCCCCAAGCACGGTCAGCCCATCGTCTTCTCCCATGGCTGGCCCCTGTCGGCCGATGCCTTCGAGGACCAGATGATGTTCCTGTCCGAACTGGGCTACCGCACCATCGCGCACGACCGCCGGGGCCACGGGCGTTCCTCCCAGCCCTGGGGCGGCCACGAGATGAACACCTACGCGGATGACCTGGCCTCGTTGACCCGCGCGCTCGACCTGCGCAAGGCCATCCATGTCGGCCATTCCACGGGCGGTGGCGAGGTGGCGCGGTACATCGGACGGCATGGGACTTCACGCGTGGCGAAGGCCGTGCTCATCAGCGCCGTGCCGCCCATCATGATCAAGACGGACTGGCACCCGAACGGTCTGCCCATGGAGGTCTTCGACGGCATCCGCGCCGGTGTGAAGAAGGACCGCTCCGGCTTCTTCAAGGAGCTGAGCCTGGCGTTCTACGGCTTCAACCGGCCCGGCGCGGAAGTCTCCGAAGGCTTGCGCGAGAGCTTCCGGCTCCAGGGCCTGATGGGCGGGCTGAAGGCCGAGTACGACTGCATCAAGGCCTTCTCCGAAACCGACTTCCGCGAGGACCTGAAGCGCTTCGACGTGCCCACCCTGGTGATGCATGGGGATGATGATCAGATCGTCCCCATCGACGGTGGGGGGCGGCTGACGGCGACGCTGGTCAAGGGCGCGGTGGCGAAGGTCTACCCGGGCTTCAGCCACGGCATGTGTTCGGTCAACAAGGACGTTATCAACAAGGACCTGCTGGCCTTCATCAAGGGGTAGCTCGCCGCAGGGCCTGCCTGGACGCAGCGGGTACGATTTCGGGCCCCCGGACCCGGGGAGGGCTCCGCCGGACTTGTCACGCCGGGGTGCGTGCAATACGCCTGCACCCATGTCCACGCCCGCGCTGCCCGCCGACTTCCTCCGCGCCATCGCCGAGTCCTTCCCCGGCGATTTCCTCACCCGCGAGCCCGCGGAGCTCCAGGAGTACGGCCGCGACTGGACGCGCGTGTACACACCCGCTCCGGGTGCGGTGGCCTTCCCCCGCACCACGGACGAGGTCGCCCGCTTCATGGCCCTGTGCCACCAGCACCGCGTCGCCGTGGTGCCCTCCGGCGGACGCACGGGGCTGGCGGGAGGGGCGGTGGCGATGAAGGGCGAGGTGGTCCTGTCGTTGAAGCGGATGACCCGCATGGACCCGTTGGACCTGCTCGGCAACACGGTGCGCGTCCAGGCGGGCGCGGTGACGGAGGCGGTGCACCAGCACTGCGCCCCGCATGGCCTCACGTGGCCGGTGGACTTCGCCTCCAAGGGCAGCAGCACGGTGGGCGGCAACATCGCCACCAACGCGGGTGGCGTGAAGGTCATCCGCTACGGCCTCACCCGCCAGTGGGTGCTGGGGCTCCAGGTGGTGACAGCGCAGGGGCAGGTGCTGGAACTCAACGGCGCGCTGGAGAAGAACAACACCGGCGTGGACCTGCGCCAGCTCTTCATCGGCAGCGAGGGCACGCTGGGCATCGTCACGGAGGCCACGCTCAAGCTGACGCGGCTGCCGGGCAAGCAGGACGTCTTCCTCTTCGCGGTGCCGGACGTGGCCGCCGTGCTGCGCCTGTTCCGCGACGCGCGTCAGGCGCCGCTCGCGCTGTCCGCCTACGAGTTCTTCACCGACAAGTGCCTGGCCCGCGTGCAGCGTCACCGCAAGCTGCGCTCGCCCTTCGAAGCGCCCAGCGGTTGCTACGTGCTGCTGGAGTCCGAGGGCGGGGACCCGGCCGCCGTGGAGGCGTGGCTGGGCTCCCTCTTCGAGCGCGGGCTCGTCACCGACGGAACACAGGCGCAGGGCGTGGGGCAGGCCGCGGAGCTGTGGTCGCTGCGTGAGTCCATCAGCGAAAGCCTCTCCGCCACGGGCGTGCTGCACAAGAACGACATCTCCCTGCCGGTGGCGAACCTGGAGGCGTTCTGCTCGGAGCTGGACGCGGTGTTCGCCAGTCGCTACCCGGGCTGGGAGATCTGCCTCTTCGGCCACATTGGCGACGGCAACCTGCACGTCAACGTGATGAAGCCAGACGCGGTGGACAAGGCGGACTTCTTCGCCCACGCGAAGAAGTCCGACCACGCGATGTTCGACCTCGTGCGCAAGCACGGCGGCAGCATCTCCGCCGAGCACGGCATCGGTCTCTTGAAGAAGGACTACCTGGACTACACGCGCGCGCCCGGGGAGCTGGAGCTGCTGCGCACCCTCAAGCGCGCGTTGGATCCGGAAGGCATCCTCAATCCCGGGAAGATATTGGACGCCTAGAGCGTCGAACAGGTTAGGTCACGCCGCGAGCTGGTAGCGCGCTGCGACCTCAAGGTTTTGGACGACCGCGAGTCGCCTGAGGTCAAAGAGGTTGCGGCGCGTGCCTCGATAACGGGCCTTTGG
>NZ_RAVZ01000592.1 GCF_003611635.1 Corallococcus terminator
CCACAGGGAAGCCTCACGGGCTTCCGTCCCTGCCCGTGCAGTACGCCGACTTCGCCTCCTGGCAGCGCGGCTGGCTCCAGGGCGACGTGCTCGCGAAGCAGGTCGCGTGGTGGAAGGACCAACTCGCGGGCGCGCCACACGTCCTGGACCTGCCCACCGACAAGCCGCGCCCCACGCAGCGCTCCCCTCGCGGAGCACTGCTGCCCCTGCACCTGCCCCGCGTCCTGAGCGAACGGTTGGGCGCGCTCGCGCGGCAGGAAGGCGCCACGTCGTTCATGGCGCTGCTCTCCGTGTGGCAACTGCTGCTGTCGCGCTACAGCCGTCAGCAGGACCTGCTGGTGGGCTCGCCCATCGCGGGCCGCAACCAGGGGGAGCTGGAGGGACTGGTCGGTTTCTTCATCAACACGCTGGTGCTGCGCGCCCGCATCCATCCAGACGCGTCCTTCCGCTCGCTCTTGACGCAGGTGCGGGACACGACGTTCGCGGCCTACGAGCACCAGGACCTGCCGTTCGAGAAGCTGGTGGAAGAGCTTCAAGTGCAGCGCGACCTGGGCCGCACGCCGCTGGTGCAGGTCATCTTCGCGCTCCAGAACGCCCCGGCCGGCACGCTCCAGGCACCGGGCCTCACGCTGCGCATGCTGGACGTGGACAGCGCCACGGCGCGCTTCGACCTGGGCCTGCTGCTCACGGAGACGCCGGACGGCCTGCACGGCGCCATCGAGTACAGCACCGACCTCTTCGAGCACGACACCGTGGCCCGCATGGCCGGTCACCTGCGCACGCTGATGGAGGCCGCTGTCTCCGGTCCGGACCTGCCGCTGGCTTCCCTGCCCTGGCTCACGCCGGCGGAGCGGCAGCAGGTACTCGTCGACTTCAACGACTCCGTCCGTCCCTACGCCTCCGACATCAGCGTCGCGGCGCAGTTCGCGCTCCAGGTGGCACGGCATCCGGACGCGGTCGCGCTGGAGTCCGAGGACGAGCGGCTGACGTACGCCCAGCTCGATGCCCGGGCCAATCAGCTCGCGCATGAGCTGAGGGCCCAGGGCGTGGGGCCGGAAAAGCTGGTGGCGGTGTGCCTGGAGCGCTCGGTGTCCTTCGTCGTCTGCGCGCTGGCCACGCTCAAGGCGGGCGGTGCGTACCTTCCGATGGACGCCTCGTACCCCGCGCAGCGGCTCGCCTTCATGCTGGAGGACGCCCGACCCCACCTGCTCATCACCCGGCGCGACCTGCACGGGCGGTTGCCGCCTGTGGAAGGCGACGCGCCCATCCTCTTCGTGGAGGAGCTGTCGCTCACCTCGCATCCCGCCACCGCGCCGGTCGTCGACGTGGGCCCGCACAACCTGGCCTACGTGATCTTCACGTCCGGCAGCACCGGACGGCCCAAGGGCATCGGCATCGAACAGCGCAGCGTGCTGCGGCTGGTCCAGTCGGACAGCTTCGGGAACTACGGCGTCGGCGAGACGATGATGCTCCTGGCGCCCGTCTCCTTCGACGGCTCCGTGCTGGAGCTGTGGCTCCCCCTGCTGAGTGGCTGCCGGCTCGTCATCTTCTCGGGCCAGTACGCGGCGAGCGACCTGGAAAAAGTCGCCCGGGTGGTGAAGCACCACGGCGTCACGCTCGCCCACGTTCCGACCGGGCTCTTCTCGCAGATCGTGGAGTACCAGTCGGACATCCTCGGGCCACTGCGCGAGGTGTTCGTGGGCGGAGACATCATCTCCGCGCCCCACGTGCGCAAGGCCGTCGCGTCCGGAACGACCAGCGTCACCAACATCTACGGACCCTCCGAGTGCACGGTCGCCTCGAACACCTTCAAGGTGTCGCATCCCGACCAGGTGGACGGCTCGGTGCCCATCGGGCCGATGTTGTCCAACACGACGGGCTACGTGCTGGATGCGTCGATGCACCCGGTGCCCGTCGGCGTGCCGGGTGAGCTGTACCTGGGCGGTGCCGGCCTGTCGCGCGGCTACGTGTCGCGGCCCGAACTCACCGCGGAGCGCTTCGTCCCGGATGCGCAGGGCACCACGCCCGGCGCGCGGCTGTACCGCACGGGCGATCTGGTGCGCTGGGGCGCGGATGGCGTGCTGGAGTTCCTGGGCCGCATCGACCACCAGGTGAAGGTGCGCGGCTTCCGCATCGAACTGGCCGAAGTGGAGGCCGCCCTGCGCGACCTGCCCTCCGTGTTGGAGGTCGCCGTGGTGGTGCGCGAGGACGTGCCCGGCGACAAGCGGCTCGTCGCCTACGCGATGCCTCGGGAGGGCCATGTGCTGGATGTCACGGCCCTGCGCGCGGGCATGCGGCAACGGCTGCCCGAGTACATGGTGCCGTCGACCTTCGTGACGCTGGCCACCCTGCCCCTGAGTCCCAGCAACAAGGTGGACAGGAAGGCGCTGCCCGCGCCCGACGCCGTGTCCACCGGACGTCAGGGCCGCTTCGTGGAGCCCACCGATCCGACGGAGCAGCGGATGGCCGCCGTCTTCGCCCGCGAACTGGGCGCGGAGCGCGTGGGCGTGCACGACCACCTCTTCGAGGACCTGGGCGGCACGTCGCTGTCCGTGGTGCGCATCGCCGCGCGTCTGCGCGAGGAACTCCAGCGCGACGTCCCCGTGGTGTGGCTCTTCGAGCACTCCACCGTGAACGAACTGGCCCGGCGCATGGAGCGTGAATCCGGAGGCCCCGCGGCCTCCGCCGCCCCCGTGGCCC
>NZ_RAVZ01000593.1 GCF_003611635.1 Corallococcus terminator
ACGGAGACCGAGGAGCGCGTGCTGGAGGAGCCTCGCAAGTGCTACGTGTGCAAGCAGGAGTACCGCAAGCTCCACTTCTTCTACGACATGCTGTGCAGCGCATGCGGTGACTTCAACTACTCCCGCCGCACGCAGCAGGCGCAGCTCAACGGCAAGGTGGCGCTCATCACCGGCGCCCGCGTGAAGATTGGCTTCCAGGCGTCGCTGATGCTGCTGCGCTCGGGCGCGACGGTCATCGCCACCACGCGCTTCCCGCAGGACGCGGTGCTCCGCTACGCGCGCGAGCCGGACTTCGCGGACTGGTCCCACCGGCTGCACGTGCACGGCCTGGACCTGCGCCACGCGCCCAGCGTGGAGCTGTTCGCGCGCCACATCGAGGAGACGCACGCGAAGCTGGACATCCTCATCAACAACGCGGCGCAGACGGTCCGCCGGCCGCCGGGCTTCTACCGGCACCTGCTGGAGGGTGAGCTGCGGGACGCGAACACCCTGCCCCAGGAGGTGCGCCCGCTGCTCGCCGGCCACCAGGCCTGCATCGCGGCGCTGCGGCCCGCCCTCAACCCCGGCACCCCGGGCAACGTGCTGCAAGCGGGTGACACGGACGTGAGCACGGCGCTGTCGGCCACCACGTGGCGCAGCAGCGACCCGGCGCTGGGCATCCACTCGTCGGCGGCGCTGTCGCTCCTGCCCTACGCGATGGAGCAGGAGCCCGACACGCAGGCGCTCTTCCCGCAGGGCCGGCTGGACGCGGACCTCCAGCAGGTGGACCTGCGCAAGACGAACTCCTGGCGCCTGAAGCTGTCGGAGGTGCAGACCTCGGAGATGCTGGAGGTGCACCTCATCAACGCGGTGGCGCCCTTCATCCTCGTGGGCAAGCTCAAGCCGCTGATGATGCGCGACCGCTCGCAGCCGGGCCACATCGTCAACGTGTCCGCGATGGAGGGCAGCTTCTCGCGCGGGACCAAGACGGACAAGCACCCGCACACCAACATGGCCAAGGCCGCGCTCAACATGATGACGCTCACCTCCGCGGCGGACTACGCCCGGGACGGCATCTTCATGAACGCGGCGGACACCGGCTGGGTGACGGACGAGGACCCCATCCTCCACGCCGAGCGCAAGGTGCAGGAGCTGGACTTCCAGCCTCCGCTGGACATCGTGGACGGGGCCGCGCGCATCGTCGACCCCATCATCACCGCCATCAACACGAACGAGTTCGTCTGGGGCAACTTCTTCAAGGACTACCGCCCCACGAACTGGTGACGCGGTCCCGTCAGCGCAACGCGCCCCAGTTGTAGGTCGCGTTGCTGCCGCCGGTCAGCACCCGCCAGTACGTGCCGTAATACCCATACGTGTCCTTGATGGCCTTGTAGTTGCTGGACACGTTCCAGTCGTTCGGGCTCGTCGTGCCCAGGTTGTAGACGAGCGAATCACCCCACACGGAGTAGATGGCCCACGGACGGGAGTCGAGCTCCGACACCGTCCCGTAGCGGCTGTCACCCCAGCGCACCGGAAGCTTGTCCGTCTCCGCCACCATGCGCGGTTTGTTGTAGCCCGCGAGCCCCGTGTAGAACTGGGCCGGGAAGTAGGGATTGCCGTGGTAGATGTCCACCGCCACCACGTCCACGCGGTCGCTGCCCGGGTAGTAGGCCGCCGCGTCCCCTCCGTACGTCCCGTCCCACTCATACGGCGACCAGACGAAGATGAGGTTCTTCAGCCCGCGCGTCTTCACCAGGTAGTCGTGCGCGATGTTCCAGAGCTGCTTGTACTGGTACGGATCCTGGTTCGCCCACCAGAACGGGGACGCGCTCCCTTTCTTGTTCATCTCGTGGAAGGGGCGGTACAGCACCGGCACGCCCGCATCCCGCAGAATCGTCAGCTTGTCCGCCGCGAAGGACAGGTCGCGCAGCAGCGCCTGGTACTCCGCCGTGTTGGCCTGCCAGTTGATGACCCGGCCCATCCAGTTGGAATCCATCCAGGACTGCCGGAAGTTGTTCGGCCAACTCTTCACCGGCGCGCCCGGGTAGGACTGGTGGAAGCTGAAGCCGACGATGCCCTCCCCGTAGATGAACCGGTCGCGCGCGAAGCCCACCGCGTAGTCCACGTATGACTCGCTGTAGGTCGCGCGGTTGTTGCCCGGCCCGAAGTCGAACTCCACGAAGCCCGGACGCCGGCCGGAGATGTCTCCCACCTTCACCCAGTACTCGCCCGCGTAGGACTCCTTCTGGGCCTCGCAGTGCTGGCCCATGATGGTCTGCTTCGTCCCACCGTTGCGGCTGTTGTTCTCCAGGTCCGTCAGCAGGTTGTAGACCTTCTGCGCCTGCGCCGTGGGGCCCGGCGTGCTCAGCGTCCGGGACACCTGAGCCCGCGCAGGCAGCGCACCCAGGCACAGCACCAGCGCCGCCAGGAGCGCCAAGGCGGACGGGAAGGAAGAGG
>NZ_RAVZ01000594.1 GCF_003611635.1 Corallococcus terminator
GCGGGAGGCCCCGGTGGCGGTGGCGGGGTTCGCGCTGACGGCGGCGGGGCTCGCGCTGCTGCCGCTGGCGCCGACGTACGGGTGGCTCTTCCCGGTGATGGGGCTGTTGGCGGTGGGGTCGGCGCTGGTGAACCCGTGCCTGTCGGCGCTGGTGTCCCTGCATGCGCCCCCTGAGCGCCAGGGCGCGGTGTTGGGCGCGTATCAGGCCTGCGGTTCGTTGGGTCGCATTGTGGGCCCGGCGCTGGGCGGCCTGCTATTCACCCGGTTGGGCCCGGCGGCCCCCTACGGAACGGGCGCGGTGCTGGTGGCCCTGGGGGGTGTCCTGGCACTGTCGTTGGTGACACAGGTGAGAATGTCGGGAGCGGGCGCCGAGCAAAGCTCATAGGATGGAGTCCATGGTGGGGAAGCCGCAGCACATCACCATCGCGTTCGACGTGATGGGGAGCGATCACGGCCCGGCGGAGGTGGTGCGGGGTGCGGCCCAGCTCTCGCTGGAGTCTCCGCACATCCACGCGCTGCTCGTGGGGGACCGTCCAGTCATCGACGAGGCCCTCGCCGGCATCAAGCACAACGGCGAGCGCATCTCCGTCCACCACGCGGCGGACTTCGTGGGCATGGACGAAAAGCCCGGCGAGGCGCTGGCGCGCAAACCCGAGTCCTCCGTCGCGGTGGCCGCGCGGCTGGTGGCCGAGGGCGAGGCGCACGCGCTGGTGTCCGCGGGCAACACGGGCGCGGGCGTGCTCGCGTGCAAGCGCCACTTCCAGTTGATTCCGGGCGTGCGCCGCGCGGCGCTGGCCACGGTGTACCCGACGCGGGGCGTGCGCGGGGCGAAGCAGGACCCCTTCAGCCTCATCCTGGACGTGGGCGCCACGGTGGAGGCCACTGCGGAGGACCTGGTGGCGTTCGCCGTCATGGGCAGCGCATACGCGCGCATCATCTCCCGCAACGAGCGGCCCAAGGTGGCGCTGTTGTCCAACGGCATCGAGCCGCAGAAGGGGCCGCCCCGGGTGGTGGAGGCGCACCAGCGGCTGTCGCAGATGACGGGGCTCAACTTCACCGGCAACGTGGAGGGCATCGACATCCCGCGCGGCACGGCGGACGTCATCGTCACGGACGGCTTCGTGGGCAACGTGTGCCTGAAGATGCTGGAGGGCGTGCACGACACGGTGATGGAGCTGGCCCAGTACGCCTACAAGGAGAGCCTGCGCTGGCGCGCGGGCCTGGCCATGCTGTCCTCCGGCATCGAGCGGCTCAAGGACATCACGGACTGGGAGCAGTACGGCGGCGCGCCCATCCTCGGGTTCGACCGCATCTTCATCAAGGCGCATGGCCGTTCCAAGGCGCGCGCCATCGCGAACGCGGGCAAGGTGGCCGCGAAGGCGGTGGCGAACGAGCTGGGCACCGCCATCCAGGAGGGTTTGGCGCGGTGAGCCTGCCGGACCGCATCGACCCACGCCCACCGCGTCGCATCTACCGGTGGGACCTGGACAAGACGTACCTCCAGACGGACTTCGAGTCGCTGCGCGACCTGTTCCGCACCGCCTTCCAGAAGGCGCACGAGAAGGTCGCCGTGCCGGGCGCCTCCGCGCTCATCCGGGAGCTGGCGGAGCAGGGCGATTCGCGGCTGTGCATCGTGTCCGGCAGCCCGAAGCAGATGCGCGCGGTGCTGGAGGAGAAGCTCAAGCTGGACGGCGTCCAGTGGGATGAGTTCGTCCTCAAGGACAACGTCAGCAACCTGCTGCGCGGGCGCTTCCGGGCCCTCCGGGGACAGGTGGGCTACAAGCTGCCCGTCATCCTGGAGAGCCGCATCCACGCGCCGGTGGAGGCCGAGGAGGTGCTCTTCGGCGACGACGCGGAGGCCGACGCGTTCATCTATTCGCTCTACGCGGACCTCATCGCGGGCCGGGTGGACGAGCGCGTGCTGTCGCAGGTGCTGGAGGCGGGCGGGGTGTACCCGGACGACGTCGCGCGCGTGCACGAGGCGTGGAAGAAGATTCCGGTGGCGGACCCGGTGCGCCGCATCTTCATCCACCTGGACCGGCTGACGCCGCCCGCGCACTTCTCGGCCTACGGGCCGCGCGTGGTGCCCATCTTCAACTACTTCCAGGCGGCGCTGGTGCTGCTGGCGGACGGCCACCTCACGGCGCCCCAGGTGCTGAAGATCGCCGTGGAGATGGTGCAGACGGCGGGGCACAACATCATCACGCTGTCGAACTCGTTCCAGGACCTGCTGAGGCGTGGACTGCCGCTGCAGCAGGCGGCCATCGCGCTGTCCCAGGCGATGGAAGGGCCCAACGCGCTGCTCAAGGCGATGCGCCCCGTGCCAGACATCCTGGCCGCGTTCAGCAAGCGCCTGGCCGCGCTGGGCACGCAGCCGCCCCCGCCCCGCGTGCAGGCGGTGGACTACGTGTCGCTCATCTCCCACGCGCTGCCCCGGACGCATAAGGGGCGGTCGACGAAGCCCACGACCTGAGCTTCTTCCTGGCGGGGCCTTCCGGCGGCGCTCATGGCGGCGGGCGTATGCCTGCCCGTGGGGCATGCGGCGGACCGGGGGCCTGCCCGGAACCGGGGGCCTGCCCGGATGGGGTGGGCCCTGACTGTTACCCCTGGCAGGGCGCCTTTCGCGGGCAGCGGGGCGTCCTGGGAGGGCTCTGGGCACTGGGTGACAC
>NZ_RAVZ01000595.1 GCF_003611635.1 Corallococcus terminator
GCTCCTCCCCGGGCGCCCGCCTCTACCGCACCGGTGACAAGGTGCGCTGGCTGCCCGATGGCTCGCTCGACTTCCTGGGCCGCACCGACTTCCAGGTGAAGCTGCGCGGTTTCCGCATCGAGCCCGGTGAAGTCGAAGCCGTCCTGCGCTCCGTCCCCGGCGTGCGCGATGCCATCGTCGTCGTCCGCGAGGACTCCGCCGACGACAAGCGCCTCGTCGCCTACGTCGTCGCCTCCAACGTCTCTCCCACCGAGCTGCGCGCACACCTCCAGCAGAAGCTGCCCGAGTACATGGTCCCCGCGGCCTTCGTCCTCCTGGACGCCCTGCCCCTCAACGCCAACGCAAAGGTCGACCGCAAGGCCCTCCCCGCGCCGGAGGCACCCACCTCCTCCGCCGAGCGCTTCGTCGCCCCGCGCAACGCCACCGAGCAGCAGCTCGCCGCCATCTGGGCGGAGGTGCTGCGCCTGAAGACGGTCGGCATCCACGACAGCTTCTTCGAGCTGGGCGGCCACTCACTGCTGGCCACGCAGATCGTCTCCCGCGTGCGCGCCGCCTGCGGTGTGGAGTTGCCCCTGGGCGACCTCTTCGCCGCCCCGACCATCGCGGAGCTGGCCGCACGCGTGGAAGCCCTGCGCCCGCACGGCGCCGCCTCCGCGCCCCCGTTGTCGCCAGTCCTCCGCACCCAGGCACTGCCGCTGTCCTTCGCGCAGCAGCGACTGTGGTTCCTTGATCAGCTCCAGCCCGACAGCGCCTTCTACAACGTGCCCAGCCTCGTATGGCTGGAGGGTGCGCTGGACACGCGCGCGCTCGAACAGGGTCTGCAATCCCTGGTGGAGCGCCACGAAGTGCTGCGCACCACCTTCCCGCGACAGGGCGACGCGCCCGTCCAGCACATCCACACGGCGGGGCTGTCGTCGCTGCCCGTCATCGACCTGACGCACCTGGCCCCCGAGGCCCGCGAGCACGAGGCCCGGCGGCTGGCTTCCGAGGAAGCCCAGCGCCCGTTCAACCTGACCACCGGTCCCGTGATGCGGGCCACCCTGTTGCGGCTGGAGCCCACGCGGCATGCCCTGCTCCTGACGCTGCACCACATCGTCTCGGACGGCTGGTCCATGGGCGTGATGGTGCGAGAGCTGGCCGCCCTCTACCGCGCCTTCGCTTCCGGCGAAGCTCCCACCCTCGCGCCACTGCCGGTGCAGTACGCCGACTTCGCCTCCTGGCAGCGCCAGTGGCTCCAGGGGGATGTCCTCCAGGCTCAGCTCGACTTCTGGCGTCACCAGCTCGCGGGCGCTCCCTCCGCCCTGGAGCTGCCCACCGACAGGCCTCGTCCCACCATCCAATCCTTCCGCGGCGCCTCGCTTCCCGTGCACCTGCCGCGGGCCCTGGCCGACCGGGTGCGGGCGCTGGCCCAACAGGAAGGCGCCACGCCCTTCATGGCGCTGCTGGCCTCCTTCCAACTCCTGCTCTCCCGCTACGCAAACCAGGACGATGTCTGCGTCGGCGCTCCCATCGCCAACCGCAACCGCGCGGAGACCGAAGGCCTCATCGGCTTCTTCGTCAACTCCCTCGTCCTGCGCTCGCGCATCGACTCCTCCGCTTCCTTCCGCTCCCTGCTGCGCCAGGTGAAGCGCTCCACCCTGGCCGCCTACGAGCACCAGGACCTCCCCTTCGAGAAGCTCGTCGAGGAGCTCCAGCCCCAGCGCGACCTGAGCCGCTCGCCCCTCTTCCAGGTCATCTTCGCGCTCCAGAACGCCCCCATGGGCGAACTGGAGCTGCCCGGCCTGCGCCTGCGTCCGCAGGAGGCCGACACCTCCAGCGCCAAGTTCGAGCTGGACCTCAGCCTCCAGGAGACGGCCGATGGCTTCTCCGGCTCTCTGGCCTACAGCACGGATCTGTTCGACGCCTCCACCGTCGCGCGGATGATGGAGCACCTCGGCGTGCTGCTCGACGCCGTGTGTGAACGGCCTGACGCGCCGCTGGCCAGCGTGTCGCTGCTGACCGGCCCTGAACGCCAGCGCGTGCTGGGCGACTGGAACGCCACCGCGCGCGACTACCCCCGCGAGCCGTCCCTGTCCGCCCTCTTCTCGCGTCAGGCCACGCGCACTCCGGACGCCATCGCCCTCGTGCAGGGCGAAGAGCACCTGACGTACTCCCAGCTCGACACGCTTTCGAACCAGCTCGCGTGGCACCTGCGAGAGCTGGGGGTCCGCCACGGCTCCCGCGTCGCGCTCTCCGTGGAGCGCTCCTTCGAGCGCATCGTCTCCGTCCTCGCCATCCTCAAGGCCGGGGCCGCCTACGTCCCCGTGGACGCATCCCATCCCCGCGAGCGTCTGGCACTGATGCTCCAGGATGTCGGCGCCAGCCTCCTCATCACCCAGGCGCGGTCCGCCGACGCGCTCGCGTCCCTCTTCCCCGCCACCGTTCGCCTGGAGTCCGACTGGCGCGCCGGACTGGCGTCGCAGTCGGAGTCCTCGCCCGAGGTCCCCGGACTGGACGGAGACAGCCTGGCGTACGTGATGTTCACGTCGGGCTCGACGGGCCGTCCCAAGGGCGTGTGCATCCCCCACCGCGCCGTCGTGCGTCTGGTCTGCGGCAACGACTTCATGCGCTTCGGGCCCCAGGAGG
>NZ_RAVZ01000596.1 GCF_003611635.1 Corallococcus terminator
CTCCTGGGGCTGGGCATCGGGTGGGCGGGGCGCTTCTTCGTGGAGGAGCAGCGCTTCGCGGCCCGCGCGGAGGAGGTGGCGGCGCTGGTGGCTCGCAGCCATGCACCGCCGGTGTCGGATCGCGAGGACGCGGAGGGCACGCTGGATGTGCTCTACACGTACGCGAACGTGGAGCACTCCGTGTCGGGTGTTCGCACCCGCGCGGACTTCGCGGCGGGCATGGGACACGGCTCGCAGGTGATGCTGCTGGTGGATCCGGAGCACCCGGGGGCGCCTCGGGAGGCCGTCCATGCGCGTGCGCGTGCGTCCCGCATGGGGTGGCTGTCCTGGGGCCTCGCCCTGGGCGCCCTGGTGGCCGCCGCCGGCTTCGGCTGGGAGGTGCGGCGGCTGTGGCGCAAGGAGGTGGTGCCCCTGCGCCTGGGCGCGCTGGTGTGGCTCACCCCGGACGACGGCTACCTGCCGGAGGGCAAGGGCGAGGCGGAGTTCTCCGCGCACTACTTCCGCCAGGACGTGAAACAGCCCGTGCGGGCTCGCTGCCGCCCCCAGCGCGCCCCCGTGCGCAACGGCGGCAAGGTGCTGGCGGCCGTCGTTCCGAGCGAGCCCGGGTGGTGTCGGGTCATCGACGAAGAGCTGGCGCGCCAGTTGGGCTGGGTGCGCTGAAGCACGCGCGGACAGGGCCGAAAAGTTGCCGGGCTCCAGGCGCCGTGTGACACACGCCTGTAGCTGCAACGTCTGGAGGCCTTTATGCGCGTACGCTTCTCCCACCTCGTGCTGCCCGTGCTGATGCTCATGGCGCCGAACGCCGTCGGAGCCAGCAAGCGCAACGAGGCCGAGGAGGCGTACCAGCAGGCCCGCCGCGCCTACTACGCGCTCAAGGACGACGCCTCCCGCCGCAAGCTGCGCCACCACTGGCTCAACGTGGTGCACCGCTTCGAGGCCGTGGCCAGCCACTACCCCAAGAGCGACCGCGCCCCGGATGCCCTCTTCACCGCGGGCGATCTGCTCCAGGAGCTGAGCCGCATCTCCTTCGTGGAGGGGGACCTCCAGTCCGCCATCAGCGACTACTCGAAGCTCCTGGAGGCGCACCCGAAGCACCGGCTCGCGGATGACGCGGCGCTGGCGCTGGCGCGCATCCACGTCAACCGCCTGGACAAGCCTGAAGCCGCGCGCAAGGTCCTCACGGAGTCGCTGGCCACCAACCCCAAGGGCGACCAGGGCAAGGAGCTCAAGGCGCTGCTGGCCTCGCTGCCCGCGTCCAACAAGGCGCCTTCCGTCAAGCCGACCGTGAAGCCGCTGCCCCCGACGAAGGGCCCCCAGGGCACCGCCGTCGCCGAGGCCACGGCGCAGGATCGCTCCGCCCTGGTGGACGCCATCACGAAGCTGGCTCGCGAGCCGTCGCCCGCGCTGACGCGCGTGGATCCGGTTGCCCCCGCCAGCGCTCCCGCGAAGGAGCCGGCGGTGGTCATCGCGGATGCGCCCACCGTCGCGGACAAGGTCATGGACGCGAAGGACGCCGCGAAGGCGCCCTCCGACGTGAAGCCCCCCGAGGCCGTGGCCTCCCTTCGCGGCACCGTGCTCCAGCCCCTGAAGCCCGACGTCCGCGCCGAGTCCCCGTCCGTGGCCACGAAGCTTCCGGCTCCGACGACTCCGACGACGGACAGCGCTCAGGTGGCGACCGTGTCACGGCCGGAGTCGAAGCATGTCGAGCCGGAGGTCGTCGCGTCGAAGCCGCCTCGCGCCGTGACGGTGTCGCCCATGCCGGAGGCGCCGCGTCCGGTAACGGCGCCGGTGGACGCGCAGGTGGCGCAGGCCCGGCTCCGGGCGGTTGCGAAGCAGTCCCGCAACGCGGAGCTGACGCTGGCGGAGCAGTTGGGCCTCAAGGTGCGCCGCGTGGTCATCGATCCGGGCCACGGCGGGCACGACTCGGGCGCGGTGGGCAAGTCAGGGACGATGGAGAAGGAGGTGGCGCTGGCCATCTCCAAGAAGGTCGCGGACGGCCTGCGTGAGAAGGGCCTGGAGGTGGTGCTCACCCGCGACGATGACACCTTCATCCGCCTGGAGGACCGCGCGAAGCTGGCGAACGAGGCGCACGGTGACCTGTTCATCTCGGTGCACTGCAACTCGGCGGCGACGCACAAGCTACGCGGCATCGAAACGTACACGCTCAACACGTCCGCGGACCGCTACTCCATCCGTCTGGCCGCTCGGGAGAACGCTTCCTCCGAGAAGGGCATCAGCGACCTGCAGTTCATCCTGGCGGACCTGGCCACGAAGGCGAACACCGAGGAGTCGTCGCGGCTGGCGAAGTCCGTGCAGCACAGCATGGTGACGGGCCTGTCCACGAAGTACGACGGCATCAAGGACCTGGGCCACAAGGAGGCGCTGTTCTACGTGCTGCTGGGCGCGAAGATGCCGGCCATCCTGGTGGAGACGTCCTTCCTGTCGCACGCGGAGGATGAGAAGCGCCTGGCGTCCGAGCGCTACCAGGACGAAGTGGCGAAGAACATCGTGCTCGGAGTGGAAGAGTTCCTCGGAGACCGCCGCCGCGTGGCCAAGGTAGACTGACGTTCGCGTCGTCACCATGGCCGAGCAGTCTCCCCCGTCCGTCCCCCGTCC
>NZ_RAVZ01000597.1 GCF_003611635.1 Corallococcus terminator
ACGGTGGGGTTCACCTCCAGGGGCCGGTGGGTGATATCCACGTCCCGACGATGAAATCCATTCGCATCTCCCAGCTCCTCGAGGACGAGGGCCACGACCTGCGGCTCACCCTGATGGCGGGCACCCAGGGTCTGAAGCGCACGGTGGACTCCTCGCGCATCCAGAAGCCAGGCCTGGCACTGGCGGGCTTCACCGAACACCTGCACCCGCACCGCGTCCAGGTGTTCGGCAACACGGAGATCTCCTACCTGGCCACCCTGCCGGAGGACGCGCAGCGCGCGTCGCTGGCCAAGCTCTTCGGCGAGGAGGACCTGGCCTGCGTGGTGGTCACCAAGGCGCTGGATGCGCCCAAGGCGCTGGTGGACGCGTGCGAGGCCGCGGGCCTGTCGCTGATGAAGACGCCGCTGCTGTCCAGCGAGTTCATCCAGCGCGTTCAGTTGTTCCTGGAGGACGCCCTCACGGAGTCCAGCAGCCTGCACGGCGTGTTGATGGACGTGTTCGGCGTGGGCATCCTGCTGTTGGGCAAGAGCGGCATCGGCAAGAGTGAAATCGCCCTGGACCTGGTGATGCGGGGCCACCGGCTGGTGGCGGACGACATCGTGGACGTCACCCGGAGGAAGGGGGCCGTCTACGGCGCGGGCAACCCGGTCATCAAGCACCACATGGAGATTCGCGGCCTGGGCATCATCAACATCAAGGACCTGTTCGGAGTGTCCGCCGTCAGGGAGCAGAAGAAGATAGAGCTTGTCATCGAGTTGCAGGAGTGGGATCCGCACCAGGAGTACGACCGGCTGGGCGTGGAGGACAAGCACCTGCAAATCGTCGGCGTGGACATCCCTTTGTCGGTCGTCCCCGTGCGTCCCGGACGCAACATGGCCACCATCGTGGAGGTGGCGGCCCGCAATCAGTTGTTGAAGCTGCAGGGCCACCACTCGGCGAGGGAATTCGCCGAACGACTCAATCGAGCCATCGCCCAGGGGGCGATGCGCCGCAATCTGGGAGAAGAGGTCGAGTGACCGCCCCCGCGAAGCAGATCATCGTCATCACCGGCATGTCCGGATCCGGAAAATCCACCGCCATCCGTGCGCTGGAGGACGCCGGGTTCTTCTGCATCGACAACCTGCCGGTGCTCCTCCTACCCAAGCTCACGGAGCTGGCGGGGGGAGGCCACATCGAGCGCATGGCGCTGGTGATGGACGTCCGTGAGGGCATCTTCCTCAAGGACGCCCCCCGCATCCTGGCCGACGTGCGCCGCGCGGGCCACCAGGTGGACGTGCTCTTCCTGGACTCCAGCGACGACAGCCTCCTGCGCCGTTTCAGCGAGACGCGACGGCGCCACCCGCTGGCCCCGGAGGGCACGGTGGCGGAGGGCATCCACGCGGAACGCGAGGCCCTCAAGGACCTGCGCGAGCTGGCGGATCAGGTCATCGATTCGTCGGCGCTCAACGTGCACGACCTGAAGCGCATGGTGCAGGGACGCTTCAGTCCGGAGCCGACGATGGGCCCCAGCCTGTCCATCATGTCCTTCGGCTACCGGTACGGGGTGCCGCCGCAGGCGGACCTCGTGTTCGACGTGCGCTTCCTGCCCAACCCCTACTTCGTGCCGGAGTTGAAGGGGCTCACGGGCAAGGTGCCCAAGGTGTCCGCGTACGTGCTGGAGCGCGAGGAGACGCAGCAGTTCCTCGAGAAGGTCGTGGACCTCTGCCGGTTCCTGTTCCCGCGCTACCAGAAGGAAGGCAAGGCGTACCTCACGGTGGCGCTGGGGTGCACGGGCGGCAAGCACCGTTCGGTGGCGCTGGCGGCGGAGATGGTGCGGCGGCTGTCAGAGGACTACGGCCGCGTGCAGCTCTGGGACCGGGACATCGAGAAGGAGTAGTCGCGCCCGGCACTGCTTTTCAGTGCCGGGTGTCCGTCACCGGGGTGAAGCGCGCGCCGGTGACGCCCTCCCTTTCGAGGGCTTCCTTCACGACCTCGGACACGACGAGGGTGACGGGCCAGCCCCAGGGGCGGAACACGCGGGCGCGGTCCACCTGGGTCGGGTCGATGCGCAGGCCCCGCACGGAGCGGTACTGGCCCACGCGCTCGGGCAGGCCATCCCCGGGACCGTAGCGGTGGGCCTCCAGACACGCGGGTTCGTCGATGCAGTGGATGAGGCGCGTGGCGACGAGGAGGAAGTACGGCTCCCGCTGGCCTTCGATGTCCACGGGGAGCAGTTGCACGTCACCGGGGGCGAGGCGCGCGAAGATGGCGGCCACGCGAGGGTGCACCACGGGCGTGAGGCCCGCGCCGGCGAGTGAGAAGTCCAGGGGGGACATCCGGGCTTCATTGGGGATGCGCATGGGGCCGTCGACTTCGACGGGGTGCCCGGCGGTGAACATCCACACACCGCCCACGACCTTGTCATCCAGGCCCCGGGGATCGCCGGGTTCCCAGCGGCCGGGGACGCGGAAATCGTCGTGCAGGTCGTAGAAGAGGGCGGGGAGGCTGCGGCGCGCCGTCTTGCGGACGTTCGCGCGGGACGTGCCGCCCTGCGCGACGATGCGCACGGCGGGACGACGGGGGCGGCTGGTGCCGTGCCGGGCCTGGGGGG
>NZ_RAVZ01000598.1 GCF_003611635.1 Corallococcus terminator
GGTCGGCCCCTCACTCCCACCCCGAGTGTTGGGTGCCCTCCGGGGCAACCCCTTGGTTTTACGGAAAAACCCGTGCTAGGACGCCGCGCGGGGGGCGGTGTCGGGCAGGTGACGGTGCCTGGAGTCCAGGGTGCGCGTCTTGCAATGGAAGCGGCGGTCCCCCCCGTCCCTTCCGACAGGAGTCACCGCGGTGTTTGGTCGCCTGCAGCGCTTCTACACGTCCATCAAGGTCGCCGCCGACGCGGGGATGCTCGCGGTGGCGTTCGTGCTCGCGTACTTCACCCGCTTCAGCGGCGTCATGCCCATCACCGAGGGCATCCCTCCGCCGGGCGAGACGTTCGTCTCGCTGGTGATGGTGCTGATCATCTTCCCGGTGACGTTCCAACAGGCCCGGCTGTACGCGACCAACCGCTCGCGCACGCACATGGGGGAGCTGTTCGAGCTCTTCAAGGCGACCATCACCGCGACGCTCGTCCTGGTGGCGGTGACGTACTTCATCCGCGAGCGCTACTCGCGACTCACCATCGCCATCTTCGTCGTCTACGCCTTCACGCTCATCGCGCTGTCGCGGCTGGCCTTCCGGCATGTGCTCAGCGAGGTGCGCCGGCGCGGCTACAACCTCAAGTCCATCCTCGTCATCGGCGCGGGGGAGCTGGGCCTGCGCACCATCGAGACGGTGGAGAGCCACCGCGAGCTGGGCTTCCGCGTGGAGGGCGTGCTGTCGCTGAAGGAGGAGAAGGTCGGCCAGTGGGTGGGCGGCGTGCGCGTGGTGGACCACGTGCGCAACGTGGAGGCCTACCTGGATGCGCACCCGGTGGATCAGGTCATCATCGCCATGCCGCTGGAGGACCAGGCGCAGGTGAAGCCGCTGATGGAACAGCTCGCGCTGCGCACCGTGGACGTCAAGGTGGTGCCGGACCTGTTCCAGTACATCACCCTGTACGGCGGCCTGGAGGAGTTCGGCGGCCTGCCCATCATCAGCCTCCAGGGCGACCCCATGGACGGCTGGAGCCGCGTGGCCAAGCGCGTGTTCGACGTGCTGTTCTCGCTGCTGGCCATCCTGGTGAGCGCGCCCGTGATGGCGGCGACGGCGCTGGTGGTGTGGATGACGAGCCGCGGCCCCATCCTCTATCGCCAGGAGCGCATGGGCATGGACGGGAGAACCTTCCCCATCCTCAAGTTCCGCACCATGCGCATCGACGCGGAGGTGCAGGGCGCCACCATGGCCAGCGCGGTGGATGCCCGGCGCACGCCGGTGGGCACGTTCCTGCGCAAGTACTCGCTGGATGAGCTGCCCCAGTTCTTCAATGTCCTGCGCGGCGACATGAGCCTCGTGGGGCCCCGGCCGGAGCGCCCCGTCTTCATCGAGGAGTTCAAGCGCCAGATTCCGCGCTACCACCTGCGCCACAAGGTGAAGGCGGGCATCACCGGCTGGGCGCAGATCAACGGCCTGCGCGGCCAGACGTCCATCCAGAAGCGCATCGAGTACGACCTGTACTACATCGAGAACTGGTCGCTCCTGATGGACCTGAAGATCCTCCTGCGCACCGCGCTGGGCGGCTTCCTGTCGAAGAACGCGTACTGACCGGGCCGGACCGCCTGTGCCCGGGAAGGGCCAGGCAGGCGGGCAGGGAAGGCGTGGAAGTCGTATTCGTGCGCACCCTCTTCACGTGCCGCGAAGCCGTCTAGAATCCGTCGGCACATGGCCGACAAGCTTGGAATGACGCTGGTCCGAAAGGGCCTCCTGACGCAGGCGCAGCTCGACCAGGGGTTGGGCATCCAGCTCGTCCATGGGGGCCGCCTGGGCACCCGGCTGGTGGAGCTGGGGTTCCTCGACATCGAGACGGTGGGCATGGTGCTAGGGGAGCTGACCCACTTCCCCGTCGCGATGGAGGCGGACTTCGACGCCGTCACGGAAGCCACGCTCAAGCTGCTGACGGCGGACCAGTCGGAGAAGCATCAGGCGTTCCCGCTCGCGGTGGAGGGCCGGCGGCTGAAGGTCGCGATGGCGAACCCGCTGGAGCTCCAGACGACGGACGCGCTCGGGTTCATCACCGGGATGCGCATCGTGCCGTACGTCACGCCGGAGCTGCGGCTGTTCCACTACCAGGCGCGCCACTACGGCATCGACCGTCCGCACCGGGCCCTGCCGGCGCCCGCGCCCGTGCCCATCCGTCGCTCGGTCTCCGTGGCCACGGTGCCCCTGCCGCCGATGCCGGCTCCGTCCGCTCCTGCTGCCGCGCCGGTGCGTCCGGAGCCGCAGTTGCCCGCGATGTTCGGGGGGCTCGCGCCGGGGCAGTTCCTCAGTGATGACTCGGAGGTGGAGGACGCGGCGCCGGCCGTGGCCAGCGCGCCCATGCTGTCCTTCGACAGCCCCGAGGAGGAAGAGCTTCCGCAGATCGTGATGGGTGAACCCGTGCGTGCGCCGACGGGGGGCGAGAGCTTTCGTCCGGGTGGGGTTCCCACCCTGGGGCCCGCGCGTCCTCCGGCGGTGGCTGCGCCTCCGGTCGTGGCGGCCCAGCCTCCGGGCATGGTGGCTCGGCAGGGTGGGGCGCCGGTGGTCGCGGGGCCGGGTGTG
>NZ_RAVZ01000599.1 GCF_003611635.1 Corallococcus terminator
TGCAGGCGCTGTACGCACTGCCGCAGGTGAAGGAAGTCAACAACCTCTACGGCCCGACGGAGGACACGACGTACTCGACGCACGCGCGAGTGGAGCGCGGAGCGAAGACGGAGCCGAGGATTGGGCGCCCGCTGGAAGGCACGCAGGCGTACGTGCTGGACGCGAAGGGGCAGCCGGTGCCGGTGGGCGCGCCGGGCGAGCTGTACCTGGGAGGCGAGGGCCTGGCGCGAGGCTACCTGGGGCAGCCCGGGTTGACAGCGGAGCGCTTCGTGCCGGACGGCTTCAGCGAGAAGGCGGGAGCGAGGCTGTACCGCACGGGAGACAAGGTGCGGTGGGGCCGGGACGGGACGCTGGAGTACCTGGGGCGAATGGACTTCCAGGTGAAGGTGCGAGGCTTCCGCATCGAGCTGGGAGAAGTGGAAGCAGCGCTGGGAGCGCAGCCTTCCATCCGCGACGTGGTGGTGGTGGTGCGGGAGGACGCGCCCGGAGACAAGCGGCTGGTGGCGTACGTGGTGGCGCAGGCGGGCCACACGGCGGACGCGGCGAGTCTGCGAAGCGCGCTGAAGGGCCGGTTGCCGGAGTACATGGTGCCGTCGGCCTTCGTGGTGCTGGAGTCCCTGCCGCTCAACGCGAACGGGAAGGTGGACCGCAAGGCGCTGCCGAAGCCGGAAGCCGGCGCGGAGCGCACGCACGTCTACGTGGCGCCGCGCAACCAGACGGAGCAGGTGCTCGCCTCGCTGTGGGAGGCGGTGCTGGGCGTGAAGCAGGTGGGCATCCAGGACAGCTTCTTCGAACTGGGAGGCCACTCGCTGCTGGCGACGCAGGCGATGTCGCGCATCCGCACGGCGTTCAACGTCGAGCTGCCGCTGCGAGCCCTCTTCGAAGCCCCCACGGTCGCGGAGCTGGCCCTCAAGGTCGAGGCGGCCCGGAGCACGGGACAGGCGTTGACGGTACCGAAGCTGGACGCCGTGGCGCGGACGGGACGGGAGCCGTTGTCCTTCGCGCAGCAGCGCCTCTGGCTGCTGGATCAGCTCCAGCCCGGGAGCGCGTCGTACAACCTCCCGATGGCGGTGCGGATGAGCGGCACCGTGGACGTAGAGGCCCTGCGTCGCACCTTTGACGAACTGGTGCGGCGCCACGAGTCCCTGCGCACGTCGTTCCAGGTGCACGACGGTCAGCCCTTCCAGGTGATCGCTTCGTCCCAGGAAGTGGCCTGGAGCTTCACGGCGCTGGACGGCCTGCCGGAAGACCTGCGTGAGAAGGAACTCCGGAGTCGGGTGAGCGCGGAAGCCCTGCGTCCGTTCGACTTGAGCCAGGGCCCGCTCTTCCGCGCGACGCTGGTGCGGCTGGGTGCCACCGAACACGTGCTGGTGCTGGTGATGCACCACATCGTGTCGGATGGCTGGTCGATGGACGTGCTGGTTCGCGAAGTGGGCGCGCTCTACAGCGCGTATGCTGAAGGCCGCTCCTCGCCGCTGCCGGAGCTGGCGGTGCAGTACGCGGACTACGCGGCGTGGCAGCGTGGCTGGCTGAAGGGCGACGTGCTGGAGGCGCAACTCGGTTGGTGGCGTCAGCAATTGGCGGGCGCCCCGCATGCGTTGGAGCTGCCGACGGACCGTCCTCGCCCGGTGGTGCAGCGCTTCCACGGTGCCAATGCGTCCTTGCTGCTGCCGAAGGCGCTGAACGAAGCGCTGAAGACGCTGGCACGCCAGGAGGGCGCCACGTCCTTCATGGTGTTGCTGGCGGCATGGCAGGTACTGCTGGCGCGCTACAGCGGCCAGCAGGACATCAGCGTGGGAACGCCCATCGCGGGCCGCAACCGGACGGAGCTGGAAGGACTCATCGGCTTCTTCGTGAACACGCTGGTGATCCGCGCGCGTCTGGAAGGCAGCCCATCGTTCCGTCAGGTGCTGCGCCAGGTGAAGGAGACGACGCTGGGAGCGTACGCGCACCAGGAGGTGCCGTTCGAGAAGCTGGTGGAAGAGCTGAACCCGGAGCGCGATCTGAGCCGCACGCCGCTCTTCCAGGTGATGTTCACGATGCAGACGATCTCGCCGAACACGGGAGAGGTGCGCCCGAACGCCGGGCTGACGCTGCGGTCGCTGGAGACGGAAGGGGCGACGGCGAAGTTCGATCTGACGCTGGGAATGGCGGAGACGGAGCAGGGCCTCGCGGCGTCGCTTGAATACAACACGGACCTGTACGACGCGGAGACGGCACACCGACTGCTGGGGCACCTCGGGACGTTGCTGTCCGGACTAGCGAAGGACGCGGATGCAAGCGTCTGGGACCTGCCGCTGCTGGCAACTGAAGAGCGTCAGCAGGTGCTGAAGCGCTTCACGGGCACGGTGTCTCCTGAAGTGGCCGCGGGCACGGAGACGATCCACGGACGCTTCACGGAGCAGGTGAAGCGGACGCCGGACGCGGTGGCGGTGGAACACGAAGGGACGCGGCTGACGTACGCGCAGGTGGAAGTGCGTGCGAATCAGTTGGCGCGCCACCTGAGGACGTTGGGGGTGGGGGAGGAGAGCCGGG
>NZ_RAVZ01000059.1 GCF_003611635.1 Corallococcus terminator
GTCCCGCCCCCCCCTGGATGCGCGGCACCTGTCGCCGCACCCGCTCAATCTGCGCAGCAGGGCTTTCTGGGGGGCCATCTCACCGCCCATGCCCGCGACTGCCCGGCCGCCCTCCGGGGCTGCGGACAGGCCCTGCGTTCCGGCGTGCGGACAGGGCTCCTGGCGCCGGCCCCTGTTCGCGGGGCGCGGGGCCGCATATACGCTCACGACCCTTCCATGAGCAGTCCCTCCACCTCCGCACCGGAGCTGGGCACCTCGGACGTGAAGGTCCGGGCCCAACGCTCCATCGTCGCCCTGGGCCTCCGGACGCTCGGCTCCCTCGGCCTGCGCGTGGTGAGCTCGCTCGCCCTGTCGCGCCTGCTCTTTCCTTCCGACTATGGCGCCTTCGCCATCGTGGCCTTCACCGCCGCGATGGGCGCGTACCTGGGCGACCTGGGCCTCAGTGCATCCCTGGTGCGCCAACAGCACGAGCCCACCGAGGACGAAATCAGCACCGCGTTCTGGAGCCACCAGGCGTTCACCGTCGTCATCGTGGCGGTGCTGCTGGGGTTCGCGCCGCTGCTCGCGGGCGCCTACGAACTGGGGCCTTCCGGCGCGCTCATGGTGGGCGCGGTGGCGCTGGGGCTGTTCTTCCACTCGCTGCGTGTCATCCCCATCATGATGCTGGAGCGAAACCTCCACTTCCCCGCCATCGCACGCGCGGAGCTGGTGGAGAGCGTCGCGCAGACGGCCGCCACCATCTTCCTGGCGGCGCTGCACCTGGGCCCATGGGCGCTCATCGGCGGTGGGCTGGTGCGCGGCGTGGTGGGGCTGGGGATGTTGTGGGCCGCGGCGTCGTGGCGCCCGCGAGGCAGGGTGCGCTGGGCAATCGTCCAGCGGCTGCTGGGCTTCGGCATCTGGTTCCAGCTCACCGGCATCGTGCCCGCCATCCTCAACGGCTGGGTCCCGCTCGTCGTGGGGCGCATGGAGGGCAAGGACGCGGTGGGGCTGGTGAACTGGGCGTGGGCGCTGGCCTCCGTGCCGCTCGCGCTCAGCGGCGTGCTCAACCGCGTGGCGTACCCGGCGTACAGCCGCATGCAGCAGGACGCGGAGGGGCTCGCGGAGTACCTGCGCACGTCCATCCGCCGCATCAGCGCGGTGCTGTGCATCGTCGTGCCCTTCGGCGTCATCGCGCTGCCCTTCCTCATCCCCACCCTCTTCGGTGAGCGCTGGAGCCCGGCGGCTCCGCTGGTGCAGTGGTTCATGCTGGAGGGCGCGATGCAGGCGGTGCACGGCCTGCTGAACTCGCAGCAGTACGCCAGCGGCCATGCGCGGGAACGGGTGTACGTGCTCATCGGCTCCAGCCTGCTCAGATGCGGGCTGGGCGCGCTGGCGGTGATGCACTGGGGCATCGTGGGCATCGGCGTCACGGCCACGGCCATCACGCTCACGGAGCTGTTCCTGAGCGCGTGGCTGGTGGCCCGGCGCAACCCGCACCTGTCCGGCCTGGAGTTCCAGGTGCTGGAGCCGTTTCTCACCGTGGGCGCGCTGCTCGCGTTCGCGGTGGGCCTGTCGCGCATCACCACCGGCCAGCACGGGCTGCTCGTGCAGGCGCTGGTGGGGACCGGGATGCTGGCGGTGGGGGTGCTCGTCCGGGAACGTTCGCGGCGGGGCCTGTCGCTCTGGGGCGAGGTGCGGGCCGTCGTGGCGCACGTCCGGGGACGGAAGAGCGCCGCGTGAGTTCCCCCGTGGCCGCACGTCCCGCGCTGCCCGCCCTCACCGGCCTTCGCTTCCTCGCGGCGATGGGCGTGCTGGGCTACCACTGCTACTGCGCGCCGTGCTCCCCAGCGCTGCCGGAGGGCGTGGGCCGACTCATCGGCGCGGGCTTCTCCACCGTCAGCCTGTTCTTCATCCTGTCCGGCTTCATCCTCGCGTACACCTACCTGGAGGACAGCGGCGGGATGAAGGGTACGTGGACGGACTTCTACCGCGCGCGCTTCGCGAGGTTGTATCCGGTGTATCTGGTCTCGCTGCTGGTGGACGTGCCCATGTTCGTGCGCGCCTTCCACCTGGCGGATCCGCCCGCGGGCCCGGGCGAGATGCTGCGCATCACCGGCGCGACGCTCACGCTCACGCAGGGTTGGCTGACGCTGCACCGGCCCACGTGGAACATCGTCGCGTGGACGCTGTCGGTGGAGGCGTTCTTCTACCTGCTCTTCCCACTCGTGGGGCCGTGGCTGGCGCGGAGGAGTTCCCGGGTGCTCACGGGCCTCGCGGCCGGCGCGTGGCTGCTGGGCACCACCCCGATGCTCGCCGCCGACGCGGCGGCGCGGCTGGCGGACACGGGTGGGGGGCTCGCGACGTTCCTCCGGGTCTGGGGGTTGATCTCCACGGAGGCCATTCCGCTCGCGCGGCTGCCGGAGTTCCTCATCGGGTTGTGCCTGGGGCTGGTGTTCTGCCGGCGGGAGCACCTGGCGGCGCATGCGTGGGCGCGGACCGTGGCCTTCGTGCTCATCGGCGGTGGGCTGGCGGCGGGACTGATGCGGCTGCCGGAAGCCCCGTCACCGCTGGTGCAGTCCGCCGTGCTGGTGCCGCTGTTCACCGCGTGCATCTACCTGCTCGCGAGCGGACTGATGGGACGCGGGCTGGGACTGGGAACGCGGGGGATGGTGCTGCTGGGCGGCGCCAGCTACGCGCTCTACATGACCCACGGCTCGCTGATGAACTACGCGCTGGCGTTGAACACGCGCACGCTGGGGATGCCCCACAACGTGCTGGCGCTGCTCATCGCGCCCGTGGCCGTGGCCGTCTCCGTGGTGCTCTTCCGGCGCGTCGAGGAGCCCATGCGTCACCGGCTCCGGGCCCCGCGGCGTCCTCGCGCGGCACCGCCTCCCGAAGTCACCGGGAGCTGAAGGCCTCTGCCGCGTCCTCGTTCAGCGACGGGGCCGCAGCGAGGTCGCGAGCGCCCACGGCGGAAACCCCAGCAGGTACCGCCACCGGGGCAGCGCGCGGTGGAAGCGCAGGCCGCGCGCGTACAGCGTCAGGGCCTGACGGCGCCGTCCATGTTCGAGCAACCAGTGCGTCACGTGTCGCAGCCCGAAGAGAAGCAGCGCCAGCCGCTCACGGCGTCGCATGGAGCCTCCCGGGTAGGCCCCGTGTCGCTCCTGGGACAGGAGGAACAGCGTGCCCTCGTAGCCCCGGTCCAGGTCGCGCGAGGACGACTCGGGGTGCTGGCGGTAGCCCAGCGTCACCGGCGACTCCACGAAGACGAAGCCGGGCTCGACGCCCAGGCGGTACAGCAGATCGTAGTCCTCGGAGCTGATCCGCTTCGCGCTGAAGCCACCCACCCGGCGCAGGGCCTCGGTGCGCACGGCCACCGCGCACGCGGTGCGGATGAAGTTCGCCTCCGCGCTGGCCAGGTAGTCCGCGAAGGACCGCGCGACGAGGGGTCCGGACTCCAGGTCCGACAGCTCGCCCGGAGCCTGGAAGGAACGGGCCCGGCCCATCACCAGCGTGGGACGGCCCTGCTCCTGGAGGACCCGCTGGAACGTCGCCAGCGTCCAGGGGGGCCACAGGTCATCGCTGTCCAGGAAGGCCACGTATTCGCCCCGGGCCTCGCGGATGCCCAGGTTGCGGGCCACGCCCTGTCCCGCGTTGTCCTGGCGGAGCACGCGGATCCGCTCACCGTAGCGGGCGAGCAGCGCGAGCGTCCCGTCCGTGGAGCCATCGTCCACGACGATGACCTCATGGTCCGTCAGCGTCTGGGCGAAGACCGAGGCCAGCGTCTCTTCCAGGAGCGAAGCCCGGTTGTAGGTCGGAATGACGACGGAGAAGAGGGGCATGCCACGTGGGAGCAGGAGGAGCCGGATGATAACCCGCGCCCTCGGAGGCGACATGGCTTCCCGCCCGCCACGTGAAGCGGTTAAGAGTCAGGACACCCCGCCGGGACGGACCCGGTGTCTTGGACCGCCGCTCCTGGATGACGCCCGCGTGCCTGCCCCCCTCCCCACCTGGCATCTGCTCTCGGGCGAGTACCCACCGATGGCGGGCGGCGTCGCGGACTACTCCAGGCTCATCGCCGATGCGTTGGTCCGCGCGGGCGAGCAGGTCCATGTGTGGGCGCCGGGCCCGTCGGGCGTCGTGACGGAGGACGGGGTGACGGTCCACCGCGCGCCGGGACGGTTCTCACCGGGAGACCTGCGGACGTTGTCGCGCGAACTGGATGCCTGTCCGGGCTCGCGAAGGCTGCTGCTCCAGTACGTGCCGCACGCGCTGGGCTTGAAGGCGATGAACGTCCCGTTCTGCGCGTGGTTCGCCGCGCGGAGGAAGGACGAGCGGCAGGTGTACTTCCACGAGGTCGTCTACCCGTGGAGCCTCCACGCGCCGTGGCGCCACCACGTGCTGGCCGCGACCACACGGGTGATGCTGCGCCTGGTGGCGGAGTCCGCGGACCGGAGCTTTGTCTCCATCCCGACGTGGGCGGACCACCTGTCGGCCCGGGCGAAGCAGCGCACCGAATGGCGTCCCGTGCCCAGCAACCTCCCGACGGAGGTGTCCGCCGTGGAGGTGCTCCGTGCGCGGGCCTCCCTGCCCGAGGGTCCGGTGGTGGGCCACTTCGGCACCTACGGTTCGGCCATCGTGGGCCCGCTGGAGTCGGTGCTCGTCTCCGTGCTGCGCGCGGATCCGAGACGGCAGGGCCTGCTGCTCGGCCGGGGCAGCCGCGCGTTCAGGGACGCCGTGGCCTCGAGGCGTCCGGAAGTGGCGGCCCGCCTCCAGGCCCGGGATGCGCTTGCGCCGAGCGAGGCCGCGGCCTTCCTGCGGGCCTGTGACGTGCTGGTGCAACCGTATCCGGATGGCGTCAGCACGCGACGGGGCAGCGCGATGGCGGGGCTCGGCCTGGGCGTCCCGGTGGTCACGAACACGGGCCACCTCACGGAGCCCCTGTGGCGGGAGTCGCTGCCCGTGGCGCTGGTGGAAGGCACCGCGCCGTCGGGGCTGGTGGACGCCACGGAGCACCTGCTTTCGCAGGACGAAGCCCGCCGGGCCCTCGGGGAACACGCCGCGCGCATCTACCGCGAACACTTCGCGCTGGAGCGAACGGTGGAAGCGCTCTTGCGGAAGCGACCTCCGGGAAGGTCGCCGTGAGCGCCCACGCGTCCCCGCCGCGCCTGGCCCTCCTGATGGATCCGCGCGAAGAGGGCTGGCCCAGCATGGACCTCGTGGGCGAGGCGTTGCTGGAGCACCTGTCCGCCCTGCCCGGAGAAGTCACCGTCACGGGCCTGCGTCCGCCCATGCCCCGTGCCGTGCGCCACCTGCCTCGCGTGGGCACCCGCAACGCCGCCTTCAACGCGGACCGGCTGCTCACCCGCTTCGGGCTGTACCCCGCCCGGCTGCTGCGGGAGCGCCGGACCCACGACCTGTTCCACGTCGTGGATCACACCTACGCGCAGCTCGTGCACGCCCTGCCCGCGGAGCGCACTGGCGTCTTCTGCCACGACCTGGACGCCTTCCGCTCCGTCCTCGAACCACACCGCGACCCCAGACCGTCATGGTTCCGCCTGATGGCGCGCGCGACGCTGAAGGGTCTGGAGCGCGCGGCGCTCGTGTTCCACAGCACGCAGGCGGTGCGCGCGGAGCTGCTCACGCACGCGGTGGTGCCCGAGGACCGGCTGGTGTGGGCACCCTACGGCGTGTCTCCGGAGTACCGGGCCGAACCCGTTCCCGGGGACGCCAGCGACGCCGTGCTCGCGCCGCTGCACGGCAGGCCGTACCTGCTGCACGTGGGAAGCGCCATCCGCCGCAAGCGCCTGGACGTCCTCTTCGGTGTCTTCGCGGCGCTGCGCGAGAAACATCCGGACCTCATGCTGGTGCAGCAGGGCGGCGCGCTGGACGCGGAGCAGCGGGCGCAGGTGAAGCGGCTGGGGTTGGAAGACGCGCTGGTGCAGCCGCCGCGACAGGAGCGAGCGACCCTCGCGGGCCTCTACCGACGCGCCAGTGCCGTGCTGGTTCCCAGCGAGGCGGAGGGCTTCGGCCTGCCCGTCATCGAAGCCCTCGCGTGTGGCGCCCCCGTGGTGGCCAGCGACCTGCCGGTGCTGCGGGAAGTGGGTGCCGACGCCTGCACCTACTGCCGGGTGGGTGACGTGGAGGACTGGGCGGGCGCGGTGGATGCGCTGCTCACCGGACGTCAGCCCGCGCCCGCGCGCGAGTCACGGCACGCACGGGCCGCCCGCTTCACCTGGAGCGCCCACGCGCGCACCGTGCTGGACGCCTACCTGCGCCAGCTTGACCGTCCCGGACGGGTCTGATTCGGTCGCCCCGCGTGCGCATCCTGTTCCTCAACCCCGTGGGAATCCTGGGCGGCGCTGAACGCGCGCTGCTGGACCTGCTCGCGTGCCTGCGCACGTTGGACTCCGCGCTGTCGCTGCACCTGCTCGTGGGCACGGAGGGCCCCCTCGTGGAGGCCGCGCGAGCCCTGGGCGTGGACGCACGGCCGCTGCTCCTGCCGCAGGCCCTGTCCGCGCTGGGCGACAGCGGACTTCGGGGACAGGGATTGGCGGGAGGGCTGCGCTTCGTCCGCGACGCCGCGCCCGCGGCGCTCCTGCTCGCCCGCTACGGTGTCGCGTTGAGGCAGGCGGTGCGGGAAGTGGCTCCGGACCTGCTGCACTCCAATGGCATCAAGACGCACCTGCTGAGCGCCGCCACCACGGGCCTGCCCCTGCCGCGCGTCTGGCACGTGCATGACTTCCTCGGCGAGCGTCCCCTCGTGCGTCGCGCGCTGGCGGGGCTGAGCCCCCTCGCCTCGGCCGCCATCGCGAATTCGCGAGCCGTGGGAGACGATGCGCGGACGGTGCTCGGCGACGTGCCCGTGCACGTGGTGCACAACGGCGTGGACGTGGAGCGGTTCTCTCCGGGTCCCGGGGACGGCGCGCACCTGGACGCGCAGGCGGCCCTGCCACCCGCGTCCGAGGGCACGTTGCGCGTGGGACTGGTCGCCACCTATGCGCGGTGGAAGGGACACGACGTCTTCCTGGAAGCCGCCGCCCTGCTGACGAGGCAGGCCCCCACCCTGCCCGTGCGCTTCTACCTGGTGGGCGCGCCCCTCTACCGCACGCCCGACTCGCAGTTCACCGACACGGAGCTGCGCGAACAGATTCAACGCCACGGCCTCACGGGCCGCGTGGGGCTGGTGCCCTTCCAGGCGGACCCCGCCCGCGTGTACCGCGCCCTGGATGTCTTCGTGCACGCGAGCACCCGCCGCGAACCCTTCGGCCTCACCATCGCGGAGGCGCTCGCCTGCGGTCGCGCCGCCGTCGTCTCCAGCACGAGTGGCGCGGCGGAGGCGCTTCGCGACAGAGAGGACGTGCTGGCCATTGCCCCCGGCGATGCACGCACGCTGTCGGAAGCCCTGCTCCGCCTGCTCGGAGACGAAGCCCTGCGCGGACGGCTGGCGACCACCGCCCGGGACACCGCCGTGCGTTGCTTCTCTCGCGAGCGCTACGCCCGGGAGATCCTCGCCGTGTACCGGCAACTCGTGCCACGGGAGCGCGGGTGATGCGTCCCCGGAAGCTCGTCACCGTCTCCCATTCGTACGTCGTCACGCTCAACCGCCGGTTGGCCAACGAGATGACCCGGGTGGGCGCGGGTCGCTGGGACATCACGGCCGTGGCGCCGCGCGCCTTCCACGGAGACCTGAGCCCGCTGGTGCTCCAGCGCGAGCCCGACGAACCCGTGCGCATCGAGGCCGTGCGCGCCTTCTTCAGCCGCTCCCTGCACGGGTTCGTCTACGGACCGGAGCTGCGCGCCCGACTGTCGCGAGGCGTGGAGTTGGTGCACGCATGGGAGGAGCCCTACGTGCTGTCGGGCCTGGAGGTGGCCCTGCTGACGCCGCGCCGGGTGCCGCTGGTGTTCTGCACGGCGCAGAACCTGACCAAGCGCTACCCGCCGCCCTTCGCGCAAGCCGAACGCTTCGTCGTGCACCGCGCGGCGGGATGGGTCGCGTGGGGCCAGACGGTGCGAGACACGCTCCAGTCGCGGCGCGAGTACGCACAGCGGCCCTCCCGCTTCATCCCCATGGGCGTGGACGTGGCCCAGTTCCAGCCGGACACGGCGGCGGGCGCGGACTTCCGGCGGAAGCTCGGATGGGAAGCGGAGGGGCCTCCGGTGGTGGGCTACCTGGGACGCTTCGTTCCGGAGAAGGGCGTGCGGCTCCTGATGGAGGCGCTCGATGCCCTGCGCACGCCCTGGAGGGCCCTCTTCGTCGGAGGAGGCCCGATGGAAGCGACGCTGCGCGACTGGTCCTCACGTCACGAGGGCCGCGTGCGCATCGTCACCGGCGTGTCGCACGCGGGAGTGCCACAGGCGCTCAACGCCATGGACGTGCTGTGCGCGCCCAGCCAGACCACGCCCCGGTGGAAGGAGCAGTTCGGCCGCATGCTCGCGGAGGCCTTCGCGTGTGGAGTGCCCGTGCTCGGCAGCGATTCCGGCGAAGTGCCCTTCACGGTGGGCGATGCCGGACAGGTGCTGCCAGAAGCGAACGTCTCCGAGTGGACCCGCGCGCTCGCGAACCTGCTGGAGAGTCCGGCCCTGCGCCGCGAACAGGGGCAGCGAGGCCGTGAGCGCGCGCTGTCCCATTTCGCATGGCCGGTGGTGGCCAGGGCGCACCTCGACTTCTTCGAGGAAGTGCTCCAGCGCGGCGCCTGAGCTGGAAGCTCAAGCCTCCAGCCGGGCCACCAGCGCTTCCGCCATCGCATCCCACGTCCAGGCGCGCAGCGTGGACGACACCGCCGCGACAGCGGGCACCAGCGCTTCACCACGGGCACGCCAGTCCTCCAGCCGCCGCATCAACTCCCCCGAGTCCTCCGGCGAGTCGAGCAGCAGCCCCTGGAGTTCGGGCGGATAGCGTTCGGCCACCCCCGCGGAACGGCTCACCAGCGCGGGGAGGCCCACGCACAGCGCCTCGTGCACCCCCAGGCCATAGGGCTCATAGCGCGTGGGCGCCACCAGCAGGTCCGAGGCCGCCAGCAGCCGGGGCACATCCTCGCGGAAGCCCAGGAACCGGACGCGCGCGCCCAGCCCTCGCAGCCGCGCCTCGCGCTCCCAGGACTCCCGCTGCGCGCCCGCTCCCACCACGTACAGGTCCACGTCCCACGTCTTGAGCGCGCACAGCCGGACCCACGCATGGAAGAGCGTGTCGAATCCCTTGCGCTGGTCGCCCAGCGCCCCCACGAACAACGCCGCGCGCCGCTCCTCGGCCCACCCCAGCGAGGCCCGCGCCTCGCGACGGAGCGCGGGGGACGTGGACGGGAAGCGCGTTGGATCTCCGCCCAGGTAGACGACGTGGACCCGCGAGGCCTCGGCCCCCGTCGCGGCCAGCAGGTCCTGCCGGGTCCGCTCCGAGTTCGCGATGATGATCCGCGCGCTGCGCAGCGCGCGTTGCTCGCGGCGCAAGTAGACGCGGTGGCTCACACGGCCCTTGAGTCGGCGCAGCGGATGGCCCACGGGCTGCGGCGCATGCGCACCGTGGACGTAGTGGACCCAGTTGGCGGCGGGCACCACGCAGTTGCCCCCGTTGGCCACCACCTGCCCGCCCTCGGCCAGCGTGCGCGTGGCCCAGAAGCGGCCCACGACATCTAGCAGCGGTTCACCCAGCAGGTACGCGTTGGCGGGCTTGGGCACGCGGATGAAGCGCACGTTCGGGTAGCGCAGGAGCGAGTCCTCCACCCGGTGCGCCACCAACCGCACGGGCCCGCCCCGACGCGCGAGCCAGTCCGCCAGCGCCAGGTTCGCGCGGTCCATGCCTCCGGTGGAGACGAAGTCACCGGCGATGAGCGTGTACGGTCGCATTCCGGTTCCAGTACGCGCTGAAGAACGCCGCGTTGAGCAGCCAGAACTCCATGCCCATCTGGCTCATGAAGAACGGATAGCTGAAGGTGAGAGCCACCGCGCCCAGGTCATAGGCGAACAACAGGCTGCCCCACAGCCAGAACTCGCCCGCATGCTCCTCACGTCGGATGGCCACCCGGAAGCCCCACACCATCGTCACCAGCAGGGCCAGCGGATAGCAGACGATGGCCAGCAGCCCGCCGTCATAGACCCACGCCGTCCACTGGATCTCCGCCCACAGCGGTGGATGCTCGCGGTCGCTGTTGTCGCCGAAGTAGGCGTTGGCCATGCCATAGCGGCCCAGGCCCGCGCCCAGGGGATACTCCGGCAGCCGCTCACCGAAGGTGTCGTCCAGGAAGTGGCCTCGGTTGCCCTGGTACACCTGACTGGGATCCGACGCGGTGAGGGTGCTCCAGCGCGCCAGCACCGCGTCGCCGCCCACCGCGACCGCCCACCCGAAGGCGACCACCGCGAGCCCGCCCACGACGCCGCCCAGCACCGCCAGCCGCATCAGCCGGCCGGCCACCATCAACACCAGCCCCATGGCCAACATGCACACCAGCAGCGTCACCGCCGCCGCGCGCACCTGACACAGGTACAGGCTCACCAGCCCCACGCCGATGCCGCCCACGCCCAGCACGCGCTTCCACGTGGCCTGACGGCTCAAGAGCAGCGCGCCGCCCAGCAACACGGCATAGAAGGCGCCGGTGGCCGCGCCGCCCGGCAGGTCCGTCAGGCCCATGGGCCGGAAGACGCGCGCGCCGCTGGCGGTCTCGAACTGGAGGCTGCGGATATAGCCCTCGCCCTGGCCCTCGATGATGGAGGACAGCGCGGGCTGGAAGCGGCCGGGGAAGTACACCTGCATCACGCCCAGCGTCGCGCTCCCCATGTTGAACAGGAAGAGCATCAGGACGATGCGCCGGAACATCGTCTCGTCGATGCGCAGCCGGCTCGCCCAGAACAGCGGCGCGAAGACGGAGGCCTGGATGCCCACCTGCGCGACCGCCGCCAGCGGGCTGGTGGTGCCGGGCTGGAAGAAGTTGAGCGCCGTCACGCCCACGTACGCCAGCAGGAAGGGCTTCGCCGGATGCTTGACGTGACGACCCTTCGCCAGCACCAGCAGCGCAAGGCTCGTGCCGAACGCCAGGATGCGGAACACCACCCGCAGCGGCGCCATCGCCTCCACCAGCAGCGCGAGCTGACACACGAAGAGCAGCGCGATGAAGACCACCACCACGCGGCCCGAGCCGAGAAAGCCCGTTGGCGCCTCACGCGAAGCCGCCACCGCGCCAGCAGCGGCCTCCGGAGCGCGTCGCACGTACCGCTGGTGCAGCACGCCGGGTCCCCGCAGTCCGGGACGCCCGGGGGACACGGGACGGGCCGCCTTCATGACAGGGGCTCCCGAACCACGGAGCGCACCGCCGCCTCCAGCGCCTCCAGGAACGCGGACGGAGCACTCAGCGCCATCGCCCGCGCGGGCCCGCCGCGTCCCAGCACGAGCCGCGCCGGCTCATCCTCGATGAGTTCGCGCAGTGCCTGGGCCAGCGCCTCCACCTTCGGAGGCACCAGCACGCCACACGACGCGTCGATGATCTCCAGCGGCCCGCCCAGCGCGGTGGTCACCACGGGAAGCCCGGCGTACAGCGCCTCCACGAACGCGAGTCCAAACGGCTCCGGCCCGATGTTCGGCTGGCAGTGCACGTCCGCCGCGCGCAGCAGCCGTGGCACATCCGTGCGCTGTCCCAGGAAGCGCACCCGGTCGGAGAGCCCCAGCCGCGCGGCCTGCTCCGCGAGGCCGTCCGCGTAGGAGACCTCCTCCGGACGCTGCGCGCCGCCCGCGAACCACGCCTTCCAACCCGGCACCTGTCGCAGCCGGCCCAGCGACTCCAAGAGCAGCCGCTGTCCCTTCCACTCCTGCATGCGGCTGGCGTGGACGATGACGACATCCTCCGCGCTCGCGCCCAGCTCCCCGCGCAACGAAGCGCGCTCGGAAGCGGTGAGCCCCGCGCCACCGTCCGGCACGGGAGGATGGAGGACGCGCCACGGCGTGCGCGGATACACCCGGGCCAGCGTGCCCGCGGTGTAGCGGCTGTTGCACAGCGCCAGCGCCGGCTCGGTGACGCGCGCCCAGCGCTCCACCCAGTGCTCGCCCGTGAGCGCGTCGTGCTGGAAGAACAGGAGCGGCACGCCGGCCGCGCGCACCACCGGACCGAAGAGCGCCTGCGGCCACGCCGCGTGACACACCACCGCGGAGAACGCCTCGCGCTTCAGCAGGGCCATCAACGCGCGGCGTGCTTCCCACACCAACCAGGGACGGCTCACCTTCGCGGGTCCCAGCAGGTGCAACCCCGCGCCCGCCGAGCGCAGCTCCTCCGCGATGCGGCCCTCGAAGCACAGCGCGAACGCATGCTCCGCGCCCCCGCCACGCTTCGCTCCCGCGAGCGCCAGCGTGCGCAGGAACGTCTCGACGCCGCCGTACAGGTTGCCGCTGGACACGTGCAGCACGCGCATGGGGTCGGGCCTCAACTCCCGCCCACGACGTGCTGGACCGACGACGAAGGCCGCGCCTCCACCAGGGGACTGCGCCCGAGCGCCTCCGCGTACAGCTCCAGGCTGCGCGCCGCCATCACGTCATGGGCGAACTCCGCCCGCGCGCGCTCCCGTGCCCCCTGCCCCAGCCGCTCCCGCAGTCCGGGCTCCTCCACCAGCCGGCGCGCCGCCGCCGCCAGCGCCCGCGCATCGCCCACCGGCACCGTGAGCCCGGTGCGCTCGTGCACGCTCACCCACGCCACGCCGGAGTCCGGGATGGCCGTGTTGATGACCGGGAGGCCGCTCGCCAGGGCCTCCACCTGCGACAGGCCATAGGCCTCGCTGCGCGCGTTGCTCGGAAACCACAGCGCGGTGGCGGCCCGGAACGCGCCCGCGAGCGCCTCCGGCGACAGGTAGCCCGCCCACGTCACGCGCTCCTCGATGCCCAATGCCCGCGCCCGTTCACGGCCCTCCGCGGCCAGCGGCCCTTCGCCCACGACGACCAGCCGTCCCGGCGCGTGCACCAGCGCCTCCAGCGCCGTGAACAGGCCCTTGTAGTAGACGAGCCGCCCGACCATCAGCCACAGCGGGCCTCCCGCCGCCTCCGCCGTCCACCGCGCCTGGGCCTCGCGCGCTTCGGCCGAAGGGTGCAGGTACGGCTCGAGCTCGATGCCCAGCGGCAACACCCGCACCTTCTGCTTGAACGTGGAGAGCAGCGACGAGCCGCGCACGTACGCATCGCTCGTGGCCAACAGCCGCGCCGCGCGGGCGTACAGCATCCATTCGAAGGGACGGAAGAGCGCGCCCGCGACCTTCTGGCGGATGATATCGCTCTGGTGCGTCACCACCACCGCGGGCAGGCGCGGCACCGCATCCAGTGCCAGCACCATGGACGGATTGGGCACGTGCAGGTGCACCACGTCCACGCCCCGTCCCAGCGCGCGACGCAGCGCCCAGGGCAGCTCCGGCATCACGTCCATGCGCGCCACGGACGCCAGCCGCCCCAGCCGCACCACGCGCACCGGACCGTCCCAATCCTCACGCGTGGGACTGCGGCCGTGGAACTCGTGGCTGGTGCCGGTGCCGTCCACGGAGTGGTTCGCGCACAGCACCTCCACCTGCGCGCCCAGCGCGGCCTGCGCCTGCGCCAGCGTCCGCACGTGCGCCTCCATGCCGCCGGAGGCCGGAGGGTAGAACTTCCCCAGGTGCAGCACCCGCAGGCCCGCGCCCGTCACGACGGTGCCACCCCGCCCTTCGCGCCCTTCGGCCCGTCCTGGATCGGGCCGTAGCCCTGGTAGCCCAGGTACGTGTCGCCGTACTGGGACTTGCGCAGATCCACGTCGTTGAGGATGGCGCCGAACATCCGCGCCTGCACATCCGCCAGCGAGCGCAGCGCGCGCTTCGCCGCGCCCCGGTCTGTCTTGCCCGCCTTGAACACCATCACCACGCCGTCCGCCTGCGTGGCCAGCACCGCCGCGTCCACCACGGCATTGAGCGGCGGGCTGTCCAGGATGACGCGGTCGAACTTCTCCGACGCCGCGCGCAGCAGGTCCTTGAAGGCGCGCGTGTGCAACAGCTCCGCCGGGTTCGGCGGCAGCGGACCGCACGGCAGCACGAAGAGGTTGGGCACCTCCGTGCTCTTCACGGCCTTGTCCAGCGAGCCCTCGCCCACCACCAGCGAACTGATGCCGAAGTCGTTGGGCACGCCGAACGCGCGGTGCAGCCGGGGCCTGCGCATGTCCGTGTCCAGGAGCAGCACGCGGTTGCCGCTCTGGGCCATGGCCACGCCCAGGTTGATGCACGTGGTGGACTTGCCTTCCTGTGGGCCGCTGGACGTCACCACCAACGTCTTGCAGGGCTCATCCGGCGACATGAACAGCAGGTTGGTGCGCACCGCGCGGCAGCACTCCGCCACCGCCGAACGCGGCGAGCGGTGCACGTACAGGTCGCGCTCCCCCTGCTCCCTTCCGCCCTCCATGCGCGGCACCACGCCCAGGAACGCCAGCCCCAGCCCCTCCTCCACGTCCGCCTGCGACGCGACGGTGTTCTCCAGGAACTCCAGCACCACCGCCGCGACCAGCCCCAGGAGCAGGCCCATCACCCAGCCCACCATCAGGTTGCGCCGCGTGTGCGGCCGCACCGGCACCAGCGACGGACGCGCCTCGTCCAGCACGCGCACGTTGCTCGTGCGCAAGAGGCCCGACAGCTCCACGTCCTTGAGGCGCTTGAGGACATCCTCGTAGCGCCGCTGGTTGTCGTCCGACTCGCGCTGGAGCTGCCCGTACTCGATGGCCTTCTTGTTCACGACGAAGGCCTCGGCCTTGGTCTCATCCAGGAGCTTGTTGAGGTTGCGCTCCTCGCCCTTCACCTCCACCAACTGCATCTCCGCCGAGCGCACCACGTTGGCCAGGCTCTTGAGCAGGTCCTCGCGCACCACCTCCAGCTTGCGGTTGCACTCCAGGAGCTTCGGGTGCTCCGGCAGGTAGCGCTCCGACAGCTCCGCGCACGCGACCTTCTGCTCGCCGTAGCGCATCTTCATGTCTTGGATGGGCCCGTCCTTGGCGCCGGGCACGGCCTCCGCCCACGTCTCGTCGGTGCCCGCGGCCTTGCGCAACTGGTGGATGGCGTCCACGCGCGCCTGCTGCGCCGCGATGCGCGTGCGCACCTCGGTGAGCTTCAGGTTGTAGGAGTTGATGCGCTCGCTGACGATGGACAGCCGCGACTCCAGCGACGTGGACAGCATGTCCGCGTCCTTCTTCAGGTCGTAGACAGCCAGCTCGCCGGCCTTCGCCTCGCGGCCCAGCTCGTCCCGGCGGACCTCCAGCCACGTGCGCGCTTCGTCCGTGACGCGCATCTTGAGGGCCTGGTTCTCCGCCATGTACGCGGCGGCCACTTCATTGGCGAGCAGCGCCGCGCGCTTGGGATCCACGTCCTCCACGCCGATGTTCATCACCCGCGAGTCCTTGCCGGGCACGACGATGATGCGCGAGCGCAACAGGCCCACCGCGTCCGCCGCCTGGAGCGCCTGCACGCGCGTCTTCTCGTCCTGGTTCGCTGGCAGGCCCAGGAAGCCCGGGTCGTTGGAGAGCCCCAGCCGATCCACCACGCGGCTGGCCACCGCGCGCGAGGTGATGACCTCGCTCTGCGTGCCGGTGTATTCCTTGTTGAACCAGTAGTTGCTGCGCTCCTCCCCCATCACCTCCTTCACCTCGCCGTCGAGGATGCGGGGCGCGGTGACGTCGATGATGAGCGACGTGCTGGCCGCGTAGATGCGCGGCTGCCGCAGCGTCCAGGCCGCCGTGAGCGCGGTGACGGCCAGCGCCACCCCGAGCATCACCCACCGCCTGCGCCACAACCCTCGCGCCCGGTGCATCACGCTCGCGGACGTCGCGCCGGGAGCACCTCCGGCCGGGTCCAACACCGTTCCTTCCACGTCGCGTCTCTCCAGAGGGGGGGCTGCCGCGGGCGGCTTCAGCGGCCCGACATCCGGACCCCGACCTGCACCCACATCGCACAGGGGTGAACAACGGAGGGAGCGTGCAACGGCCCGGGCGGGTTGTCCATCGAACCGACGCCGCCTGGATGCTCCTCGTCCATCCGCTCCGATCCACGAACGCGCGCCCTGGAAGCGCCTGTGGTAGTGAGCCGCACCATGGTTGCAGCCCTCTCCGTGGTCCTCCCCTACACGCCGGCGACCGCCTCCGCGGCAGCGCACTTCGCCCACGCCCTTTCGGGTCAGGCCCAGGTCGTGCTCGCGGGAGAAGGCCCGGTGGATGTCACGCCCGGTCCCAACGTCCACGTCCTGGCGGCACAGGGAGGCAAGGGAGCGTCCATCCGCACCGCCCTTCCCCACGTCACCGGCGACATGACGGTGATCCAGGATCCGGACGCAGCCTACTCACCGGACAGCTACGCCGCGCTGGTGCAGCCCCTGCGCGATGACACCGCCGACGGCGTCTTCGGCCGCCGCCCGGGCAACTCCGCGGAGCTGCTCGCCGAACGCGCCCTGGGCGGCATCACCCGCTTCGTCACCGACGTGGCCCTCGCGGATCCGCTCACCGGCCTGCGCGCCTTCCGCACGGACGCGCTGCGCTCCATCCAGCTCACCAGCGACGACGACGCGGTGGACGCGGAGCTCGTGGTGAAGATGGCCGCGCAGCTCTTCCGCCTCACGGAGGTGCGCCTGCCCCCGATGCAGGCCGTGCCGCGCCGCCCGGCCTCCGCGCACCTGGCCCGCCTGCGCACGCTGGTGCGCTACGCCACCGTGCGCGACGACGCGGACAACCAGCACGAGGGCTACTCCACCCTGGAGCGCATGGACGGCGCCACCCACTACAACCAGTGGCTGGGCCGCCGCTTCCGCGAACACCTGGGCCGCCGCGTGCTGGAGATTGGCGCCGGCATCGGCACCATCACCCGCGAGTTGGAGGCCGGCTGCGACCTGCTGGTCGCGCTGGAGGTGGAGCGCTTCTACGTGGACCGCCTGAAGAACCTCTTCCGCGGCAAGCCCCACGTGCGCCCCTACCTGTCCGACGTGGCGCTCGCGGACTGGGAGTCGCTGAAGGCGGAAGCGCTGGACACCATCGTGCTGTCCAATGTGCTGGAGCACATCCCGGACGACGCATCCGCGGTGCGCCGCTTCCGTCAGATTCTCCAGCCGGACGGCCGCGTGCTCATCCTCGTGCCGGCGCTGCCGCAGCTCTTCGGCGCCATCGATGAAGCAGTGGGCCACTATCGCCGCTACACGCCCGCCACCCTGCGCGCGGTGCTGGAGGAGAACGGCTTCCGCGTGGACACGCTGGAGTGGATGAACCTCGTCGGCCTGCCGGGCTGGTTCGTCAACAGCCGCCTGTTGCGCCGCCGCGCGGTGCCCAAGCTCCAGTTGAAGCTCTACGACACGCTGGCGCCCCTGTTCGCCCAGGCCGAGCAACAGGTGAAGCTGCCGGTGGGCATGAGCCTGTTCGCCGTCGGCCGCGCCGTCTGACGCCCCCTTGAGCGCCGAGCCCCACCCCAACCCACCGCCGCTCGACGAGGCCCCGCCCTCCGCCGCGCCAGCGCCCCTCCGGGCTCCGGGCCTGCCCCGCGCGGTGTGGGCCACGGTGGCGGCGCTCTACGTGTTCCTCTTCCCGTACCACCCGGGCCTGCGCTCGCCCAACGAGCTGTGCCGGCTGTGGCAGACGCGCGCACTCGTGGAGGATGGCACGCTGGAGATCAACCGGGCCCTGCGCGACTACGGTCACGTGGGCGACCTGTCGGTGATGAACGGGAAGTACTACCCGTCCAAGGCGCCGCTCTTGTCCTTCGCCGCGGTGCCCGTGTACGCGGCCCTGCGCGCCGTGGGCGGGGGCCACCGCTACGCCGTGCCGGAGGTGCCGCTGGTCTTCTTCAGCCGCCTCTTCCTCACGGTGCTGCCCACGCTGTTCCTGCTGTGGCTGGTGCGCCGCTTCCTGCGCGCCTGGCTGTCGCCTGTCGTCGCGGACGCCATCACGGTGACGTACGCGCTGGGCTCGCTGGCGTTCAGCTACTCGCTGCTCTTTATGAGCCACCAGACGACGGCGGTGCTGCTCTTCGCCGGCTTCTACGCGCTGTGGCGGCTGTCGCGCGGGGAATGGCGTGAGCGCGGCTACGTCGTGGCCGGAGCCTGTTCGGGCGCCACCGTTGCCGCCGAGTACACCGGCGCGCTGGGCGTCCTGGGCCTCATCCTCTATGCGGCCCTCACCCTGCTGGGGGCCCAAGGCGCGTGGAGCGCGCGGATCCAGAAGCTGGGCCGCGCCACGGGGCTCGCCTTCCTGGGCGCGCTGCCCTTCATCGCGGCGCTGATGCTCTACCACCAGGCCACCTTCGGGCATCCGCTGGAGACGGGCTACAAGCACCTCAACGACGCGGCCTATCAGCCGTGGCACCTGGGCGGCTTCCTGGGCATCCGCACGCCGGATCCGCGCGCCTTCTTCCTGTCGTTCTTCTCCCCGCTGCGGGGGCTGTTCACGCTGTCGCCCTTCCTGCTGCTCGCGCTGCCCGGCCTGGGCCTCCTGAAGCGCCAGGGCAGGACGTCCCCGGAAGCGCGCGCCCTCTTCTGGCTGACCGCGGTGACGCTCGCCGGCTACACGTACTTCACGTCGTCGTTCACCTATGACTCCTGGGGCTGGACGACGGGGCCGCGCCACCTCACGGGGCTCGTGCCCTTCCTGCTGCTTCCGGCGGGGCTCGTGCTGGAGCGGCTGCGCGACGCCGGGCGGCCGTGGCTGTCGGGCATCGCTGCCATGCTGTGCACGGCGTCCGTGCTGATCACCGGCCTCGCCACCTTCGTCAACTACATCCCCGACGACGTCTCCACCCCCGTGCTCGCGCTGGCGCGGCCGCTCTTCCTCGCCGGCTACCACGCGCCCAACGTGCTCGCCTTCCTGGGGCTCCCGACATGGCTCGCGGGCGTCATGCTGCTCGCGGCGCTCGGCGGCGTGGCGGCCTCCCTCTTCCTCGCCCTGGGACGCGACGCGGCCGGACGCCCCGTGGCCCCCGTGGCGTGGGCGGCGGGACTCGCGACGCTGGCGGTGCTGGTGGGGACCCAGGCCGCGTTCACGCGCAACGACACGGCGGATCAGAACGCGGTGCGCTTCCTGGAATCCGTCTGGTTGCAGCCCCCCGGCCGGCCTCCGACGCCCTTCTGGCCTCGCGCGGGGTCCTGAGCGCGCCGCTATACTGGCGCCGCCTTCGTTCGGGAGACGGTGCATGACGACGCGGCTGTGCCTGCTGGTTTCCACCCTGCTGCTGTGCGCCCCCGTGGCCCGGGCCGAGGACGCCGCGGAGCTGTGGGGCAAGAGCTGCAAGTCCTGTCATGGCCCGGACGGTCGCGCGCAGACGCGCCTGGGACAGAAGGAGGCCATCGTCGACATGAGTCAGGCCGCCTGGCAGAAGGCCGAAACGGACGCCGAGCTGCGCGCCGTCATCGCCAACGGCTCATCCCGCAACACGAAGATGAAGGCCTACAAGGACCGGCTCACCCCGGAGCAGATGGACGCACTGGTGCGATACATCCGCACCTTCAAGGCGAAGTGACGCGCGTCGTGAATAACCCCTCGCGCTCAGGCGTCCAGGGAGTGGGAGAATCGGAGACACCCATGAAGACCCTCACTGTCGCCATCGTGTTCTGCCTGTCCATGGTCAGCCTCTTCGCATCGGTGCGTGCCGACGCCAACGCCTTCCCCCGTGTGGAGGCGGGCATCTCCCAGCCGGTGGCGCTGATGCCCAAGGGCGGCGGCGACAAGGGCGGCGGCGACGACAAGAAGGGTGGCAAGGGCGGCGAGGAGGACGAGGAGGAGTACCGCCAGCAGCCCCGCGGCCTCTCCCAGAAGGCCGCCCTGGAGCTGGTGGATCCGGGCGTCCTGGACGACATGCTCCGCCTGCGTGCCGCACTGCGCGCCGGCCAGCGCTAGCCGCACCGCACCGCCCGAAAAAGGGCGGTGGCACCGCAAGGATTGGCGGGCTCGCAAACTTTGCGCAGCCGCCTGACGTCAAACGGCACCCCCCAGCCTGCGCACACCCCCTCATTCCAGCGGGTTGAGTGCCAGGCTCCACGGCACGAGAATTGCTGAACGTTGGACCCACGCTGCGCCTCCCCCAGGGCGCGCGAAGGAGTCCCTGATGGTTCAGCGCACCCGCACCCACTCCCGTCAGCCGCGAGGCTTCACGCTCCTGCTCGCGCTGGGCGTGGTCGCCGTCGTGACGATGGCGGTGATGCTCAGCTTCAGCGTGGTGGGCCGCGAGGCCGACACGCAGTCGGACACCCGCCGCAAGAAGGAGGCGTTCTACGCCGCCGAGGCGGGCATGGCCGAAGGCCGCGAGAAGGTCCGCCTGTTGATGACCAACCTGGGGCCCGCGACGCTGGATTTGACCCTCGCCCTGGGAGCCCCCGTCAACGAGCCGGGCCTCGGCAACCCCGCCACCGACCCCTGGTTCGAGGTCCTCCCGGGGCCGGGTGGAGCGGGGACCTGGAACTACTACGGCCTGGACACCCTCACGGCGCAGCCGGGAGACCTCCAGAGCGGTCCTGACTCCCTGCCCCTGCCCGATGAGGACTACGCGGACTACCCCGTCCAGAACCGGGTGCGCTACCGCGTGTTCCTGCGCAACGACAGGGAGCTCACCGGCGGCATCGGCGCGGGCCCCACCGTCGACTACAACCGCCAGGTCTGGCTCATCGCCGTGGGCGAGGTGGAGGGCATCGAGAACAGCCGCCCCACCCGGTCCGTGGTGCAGGCGCTCGTCTCCCAGCAGACCAAGGAATCGAAGTACAGCCCTGGCAGCACCGAGCAGGGCGGCGGCGACGGCCTCTACAATTACGGGGCCGAGACCGGATCTTCCAGTGGCGGGGAGATCGTCATCTCCAACGACGCGCAGACCATCTAGGCCGCCACTTCCTCAGGCCCACCTTCCTTCTTCTTCCCCGAGCCCTTCATGAAACGCTTGACCCTGCTGCTCCTCCTGCTGGCGCCAGGTCTCGCCAGCGCGCAGGCGGGAGGCCAGACCGCCTTCAGGAAAGCCTGCGCGCGCTGCCACATCGCTCGCGTCGACGCGCCCGAAACCAAGGCCAGGCCGCGCAGCAATCTCGTGGGCCGCTATGCCGGCGCGGGGCCCAACCTGGGTGAGCTGTTGCCCAAGCGCAACCTGTCGCAGGTGCGCACCTGGATCGACGCCCCCTACAAGGTCAAGCCCGGAACGGGTTGCGACACGCGGCTGCTCGCGGAAGCGGACAAGGACCGGGTGATCAGCTTCCTCGTCAGCCGCACCCAGCCGCCCACGAAGCGGCGTGACGTGGCGGCGCGGCAGGAGCTGGAGAAGGGCATCGCGGAGCGGCGCGAGCAGCAGGCCCGCCGCAAGCAGGATCCGAAGAACCCACCGAAGCAGGGGAGCAAGTGATGCGCGGGATGATTCGCACCTTCGGAACCCTCGGCCTGTTGGCGTCCCTGAGCGCGTCGGCGCAGCAGGACCTCTGCCGCAACGAGCTGGACGCGAACAAGCAGCCGGAGTTCAGCGCCGCGTCGCTGGAACTCACCAACCCCACGATGCAGTTGACCGACGATGCGCCCCAGCGCCTGCAACTGAACACCGCGCTGGAACCGCTCAACGTGGAGAACATCAAGCTCCCGTTCGACCAGCGGGTGACCATCAGCTACGTGTACGAGTCCGCCGGCGCCTCGCACGCGCTCGGCTACATGTACATGGATAAGGTGCGTGCGAAGGGCTACGTCGACAACGCCGGGAAGCTGGTCGACACGAACGGCAACGGCATCTACGACCTGCACGAGGACATCTACAACGTGGCCCCGACGACCGGGCCCCAGGCGCGTCCCTACATCGGCAAGGCAGGCACCCGTCGCTGCACCAACCGGAGCTTCACGACCTCGACGGTCCTCGGCTCCCCGGTGGCCCTCACCGAGCCTGACCTGGCGTTGGCGGATTGCGCAACCACCACCTTCGCGCCCCTGCAGAACCTCACGGACGCGCGTCCCGGATACCACCAGAACACCATCAAGGCGGACGTCGTCGGCCGCAACCCCGCCGGCAATGTCAGCGACAATGCGGCGACCACCACCTTCTCCGACCGCGGGCTCTTCCCCCACATCCCCAACTTGCTGGAGCCGGAGGATGAGGCCAATGGCAACAACGGACTGGGGCAGATGGTGTTCCTGCTCGCGGATGACGACTCCGGCTACGACGTCTGGCGCAACCTCGCCTCGCCCATCAAGGACAGTGGAGAGTTCGGCGAAGGCATTCCGGACTACGACGTCTCCAAGTACGACTACCGCGGCATCGAGCGCCAGACCAACAAGGATCCGGGCGTCACCGAGTATGACCGCACGGTGGACCTGGGGGAGATCAAGGGCGGTCGGGAGATCGTCTTCTTCATCGTCGTCTTCTACGAACAGGGTCACAACATCGACGCGGGCAATGCGTACGCCTGCCTGCGCCAGGACAACAACGGCAAGTGCCTGCTGCACCTGAAGACCCCCATCTCCGTCTTCTTCTCCAAGGCGGAATGGAACATGGATCAAAACCTCCAGGGCGGCTCCGTCGTGGCGGAGCGCAACATCGGCTGCAATTACGAGCCTGGGTGCAACCGTGACAACCCGAGTGCGACGAGCAGCCTCAGCTGCCCGGTGGAAAACTCCTCGGAGAGGCTGTGCGGCTGGCTGGACGGCCCGAAGACAGAGGAAGGCACGACGCTGTGGCGCCTGAAGACGCCCTTCTTCGGCAACCTCGACATGCCCATGGAGAAGGTGTCCATCCCGCGTCCCACCGGCGTCCGCAATCCGATGCCGCACGTCATCGTGGGCGCGCCCACCACGGACCCCTTCCGGTGGATCCTCGGCTTCGAGGACTTGAGCGGCGGTGGCGACCGCGACTTCAACGACGTGGTGTTCGTCATCAACAAGGAGAACGGCGGCTTCACGCGCTCCTCCACCGTCTCCGGGGACATCTCCCCCACCGTGGCCGAGGATTTCACCATCACCAAGGTGCGCTTCCGCCGCCAGGACGACATGGCTCCCGCGCCGCGCACCTGCCCTCCCGGCGGACCGCCCTGCTGGACCGAGGAGTTCCCCGGGGCCTGCACGCCTCCCGGCGGGCCGGATGCCTCCATCGACTACTTCATCGCGGTGGACTGCCGCGAGTGCTCCGGCGGCGTCTGCACGCGCAAGGAATACCCCACGTGGATCCCCGTGGAGTTCCCCGACGAGACGCCCCCTGCCCAGGAAGTGGAGTTGGACCTGCTGGCCCTGGGCTTCACGGGCTCCCAGCTTTGCTGGAAGGTGGAGGTCAGCAGCCCCAACGAGCGTTGCCGTCCCATCATCGACAAGGTGGACGTGGGCTACCAGGCCGTGCGCTCCGGCGCCTTCTCGCGCGCGTCGCCCTCCACGCTGGGCAACGCCATCGTCTGGGGCGTGAACGAGACGCCGGGCATCGCCTGGGGTGACAACTTCCCCGGGGCGGGCCTGCCGGCGCCTTCCACGCGCCTCTACGACGGACGCAAGGACTACGAGGTCCGCGGCCGGCTCTACTTCAAGTCGCTGTACCCGCCGGAAAACCCCGCCAGCCTCGCCTCGGAGCAGCGCTGGGAGGCCGGTCGCGTGATGGCCGAGTCGTTCCGCAACGGGACCAAGTCACCCGACGCGCGCAAGCTCTACACGACGAACGCCACCACCAGCGCCCGCGTCGACGTGAGCAGCCTCGACAACAAGGATAAGTCCAACATCCTCTTTCCGGACGAGCTCTGCGACGAGGTCAACGACGGTGTGTCCATCTGGGACCTCAACCGCGACGGCACGTGCGACACGCGGTCCATGACGGGCTCCCGGAAGAACGACACCGACACGAACGACCGGAAGTACCTGGTGAACTGGCTCTACGGCTGGGAGGACAAGTACGCCCCGGGCGCCTCCGACGTGAAGCGCCCCTGGGCCATGGGTGGCATCAACCTGTCCACCGTGGCCCTGGCCATCCCTCCGTACAAGGACTCCTGGTACGACAACGCCAAGCCCATCGAGCAGGCGAAGTACCTGGAGAACTTCATCACCCCCCTGGCCCAGCGCCGCACCGTGGCCTACGTGGGAACGATGACGGGCATGCTGCACGCCGTCGACAGCGGTGCGTTCCTCAACAGCACCCTGGACAACTGCGGGACCCCCGAACAGTACCGGGGCTACTTCAAGCCCATCAGTTGCAATGCCGGTGTGCCGCGCGACTACGGTTCGGGCAACGAGCTCTTCTCCTACATGCCGTACACCCTGCTTTCGCGCTACCGCCACCAGTACGCGCGGTTCGCGGATTCCATCACGCAGCCCCGGCCCAGCATGGATGCCTCGCCCACCATCGCCAACGTGGACCTGGGCGGATTGTCTGGCTCCCAGCCGGCGTGGACCCCGTCAATGGCGGACAAGGACAAGGGCGCCAAGACCGTCCTCGTCTCCGCCTCGGGCAAGACCAGCCCGGTCGTCTTCTCGCTGGACATCACGGATCCGACCAACACCACAAAGTACCCGAATCCCATGTGGGAGTTCTCCATGATGGAGACCCCCATGAACGACCACTTCGCCAACCTGCTGATCAACCCGCTGGGCAAGCGTCCGGACTCCTCCAGCTCGCGCTTCGCGCCGTCGGTCGGCCGGATCCGCTGGGGCTCGGATGCCAGCAAGACCGAGTGGGCCGCCATCGTCGGCACCGACTTCGTCCCCGCGTCGGGCCGCGCCGGAGCCCTGTACATCCTCGACATGAAGACGGGTCAGCCGCTCAACTACCTCAACCCAGGCCTCGGGAAGTACGCGGGCGTCATCACCCTGGAGAACAACGTGGGCATCGCGGCGGGTCCCGCGATGCTCGACCTGGACCAGGACGGCACCTACGACGTCGTCTACGTGGCGACCACCTCCGGCCACGTCTACCGCGTCAACCTGGATGACGTGAGCACGGCCCGCGCGCCGGGGGCGAAGGTGAAGACGTGCCGCGTCGCCGACGCTCCGGTGACGCTGAGCCTGCCCAAGTACAACACCTTCAACCAGGACCAGAGCTACCAGCAGATCCACTCCAACATGGCGATGAGCCTGGTCTCCAAGACCGACGGTCCGGCGGTGCGCTTCTTCTTCGGCACCAGCGACAACCCGGACCTCTACTCGGATGGCCCCGCCAACAAGGACACCGGCTACCGCTACTACCTCATGGCCTATGAGGACGCGGATCCCTGGGGCAAGAATGGCTGCGGCGTGCTGGAGCCCATGTGGGCCAACGCGCTGGACGTCGGCCAGACCGTCTGGGGCGGCGTGGCGCTCAGCTCCAACCAGGTCTTCGCCACCACGGCGGTGGGCAAGTCCGCGGACGTCTGCGGCCTGAGCCAGACGCAGAACGGCAAGTACTACTCCGCCACGCAGTTGGGCGACGGTATCAATGCTCCCACCATGGCGTCGCAGGAGTTCACCGGCCACGCCGTCTCCGCGCCGGTCATCCACGACGGACACATGATCTTCGTCGACGCCAATGGCAATGCGAAGGACGCGACCGGCGGAGCCTTCAACAACGGGGGTGAAGGCACGGGCGAGATGCGCTCCCGCACCCTGCTGTGGGAGCCGCTGCCGGACGGGCGGTTGCCGAAGCCATGAGCCACACGCGAATGACATCGGGCTCGAGGGGTGTGACCTTGCTGGAGGTCATGGCCACCATGGCCGTCATGCTGCTGGGGACCGCGGCGGCGATGACCGTCGTGTCCCAGACCAGCTTCTCCAACCGGAGGACGCTGACGGCCAACCAGGCGGGGATGCTGGCGGAGCAGACGCTGGAGTCCCTGCGCGCCCAGGGGTGCTCGCAGGAGCCCCCCTGCGGCAACATGCAGGTCTGGGACAACCAGCGCATCATCTACTACCAGACGGCCGGAGGGGAACCGACGCGGACGGCCCCTGCTGCCGGCACCATCATGCGCCAGTACGAAGTGGCCATCGACGTGGACGGGCTGCCCATCGTGGGCTCCATCGAAGGCGGAGCCCCCAGCCTGGGCGAACCGCTCGTCACGCGTGAGCTGATCCCCGGGCAGCCAGGCAACGTCATCAACGTCCGGGTGTCCGTCAGTTGGGTGGAGCCGAACCGGACCGGCCGGCAGGTGGTCGTCCTCCAGACGCGGATGTCGCCATGAAGAGACCAGGCTTGCGAAACGCGGGGTTCACCCTGCTGGAAGTGATGATCGCCGCGGCGCTGGGCGTCATCGTGCTGGGCATCGGCCTCGCGGTGGGCGCGCAGTTGCAGCGGCGCGCCCTCTTCGAGGAACAGACGATGATGGCGCAGACCACCGGCCGGGCGGTGCAGGACAACCTGACCGCCACGCTCTGGCGCGCTGGAACCGGCATGGGCAACACGCCCATCAGCTTCATCGACGACGACATCCGCTACGCGCTGCAGGTCTTCTCCGATCCAGGGTCGGAGCTCTTCTTCAACAACGACGGCAGCTACACGCCCCCGCCCGCGGGCAAGGAATCCGATGGCTTGAGGGTCTACTGGGGCACTTCGAGCAGCAGCACCTTCCTGGTGAACTGCGCAGGCAACACGGGCCCCGGCAGGGTGACTCCCACCGGAGCGTCGACTGAAACGAACTACTGCCTGCCGGAGCAGGCCGAGGAGTTCCTGAAGCCCGTCCCGCCCCTGACCAACACGTCCGCGGTGTTCGTGAACGCCATCCAGTACAACGAGAAGACGCCGACGGTGCCCACGCAGGCCCCGGTGGCCTGCGCCGTGCGGGTGACGAACGTGGACAGCGGGGGAAGGCGCCTCGTCGCCGACATGGGCGCGTCGGGGACGGGCCTGCTGACAGGTCTTTGCAACGAACGCGCGCACGACCTCTGGACCCGGACGGGCTGGCTGGCCATGAAGCTGGAAGGCATGGCCTACCGGGTGAACTGGAAGGGAGGCTTCCCGACCCTGGAAGGCCTTCCCCACGGTGCCACCACCTGGCAGGTGATCAGCCGCGACGTGGAGCAGCTCAGGGTGCGCCAGGCGGTCGTCAACCTCCTGGCTCCCAACGACCCGTACAGGTGGTTTCCCGAGGAGACGCCCACCGTGCGTCCCGCGCTCGACCAATGCACGGTCGTCCAGGGTTCTGCCGGCGGCGTCTGCGGAGCGGAGACCTTCACGCCGGAGTACATTCCCGCCACCGTGACCGAAGAGGTGGTGCGTGACCGGCTGCGCTCGCGGGTGCGCGCGTTGGAAGTCACCCTGGTCGTCCGCACGCGCCGCCTGGACCGGGACGCGGTGGACGTGGGTGCGGTGGATGAAGACGGTCACGATCGGGATGGCTACAAGCGCCGGTCCATCACCTTCCAGATCGCGCCGCGCAACTTCGGCATGGCCGGCCTGCAGCCGGTACCGCCCCCCCCCACAGGGTCAGGAACATGAAGAACACCCGAGGCATGACGCTGCTGGAGTTGATGGTGGTGGTGGCCGTGCTGGGCATCATGGTGTCGTTGGCCGTGGTGAACATGCAGGGCAGGATCATCGGCCAGCGCGAGGGCACCGCGACCCGGGAGCTGTGGTCCTCCGTGCTGCGTGCGCGGCAGCTCGCCATCGCCACCAATCAGCCCGTGCGCTTCGTCGTGGACGCGGACGTCGTCCAGTCCAATGGGCTGCGCTACACCGTGGCCCGCTGGGAGCGCCTGCGGTGCGCGGATGCGTGGAGCGACGTCGACTGTCCTCCGGCGGCCTGCGACAACAAGACCTGCCGCCAGGATGCCAACTGCTGCACCGACGTGGGCGAGGACATCGTCATCCCGGCCTCCATGGACGCGCAGGCCATCCACGGCCTGTGCTTCCAGCCTGGCTCCGCGAAGCCGGTGGTGAACCACCTGGACTGCATGCGCGACCTCGTGAACGACGCCGCGGCCATGAGCGCGGCGACGCCGAACGACAAGTCCATCCGCTTCACGTACACGACGGACCGCGCCGACAGCCTGCTGGTCATCGAACCGCTGACGGGCATCGCGGACCTGCTGGAGTGCGACTCCAACGCGGCGGACGCCAACCGTCCGGGCCATGACCCGCGCTCCGTGGCGGCCTGCACGCCCTGAGGCTGTCGCTCCCCGTCCGGGCCCTTCGCGGGTCCCGGGCGGGAGCCTCCCCGGTCAGCGGCCGTCCTGTTTCACGGCCACATGACAGGTGTTCAGCATCCAGCGTTGATTTGGGGCAGGTAGCACCCTAATTAGCCACGAGGGCCCCTCCCCGGGCCCACGCATGGACACCTCCCCTCCTCCCAAGTCCGATGGCTCCCCGTGGCCCGGTGGCGCCCCTCCTGCGTCCGGTGACGCCTTCGCCCGGCTGCTGGCCTCCCTCCACGTCGGGCGCCGCACGCGCACGCAGGGGGTGAAGGGCGCGGCGCGCGGGCACCTGCTCGCCCGGCTGCACCGCTCACTTCAGGCCCCGCTGGTGTGCGTGGCCGTGGATGAAGAGGCGGCGGACGCGCTCGCCCACGACCTGGCCTTCTTCCTGGGCGGCACCGGCAGCCTGCTGGCGCCGCGCGTGCTGCGGCTGCCCGCGGATGAAGTGCTGCCCTACGACGAGCTGTCCCCGGAAGCGGGCCCCATCACGGAGCGGTTGGGCGCGCTGTTCCACCTGGCGCGCGGCACGCCGTTCCCCGCGCTGGTGCTGTCCCTGCGCGCGCTGCACCGCCGCGTGCTGCCGCTGGCCGTGATGGGCCAGTTGGCCCAGCGCGTGGAGGTGGGCCAGGACTTCGACCGCGACACGCTGGCGCGGAAGCTGTCGCTGATGGGCTACCAGAACAGCCCGCTGGTGGAGGACAAGGGCACCTTCAGCGTGCGCGGCGGCCTGCTGGACGTGTTCAGCCCGCTGTACGAACGGCCGGTGCGCCTGGAGTTCTTCGGGGACACCATCGAGTCCATCCGCGTCTTCGACCCGGAGTCACAGCGCACGGTGGACGCGCTCAAGACCGTGGACCTGGTGCCCGCGCGCGAGCTGCTCCTCACCGACGACACGCGCCCACGCGCCGAGGCCGCCGCCCGCGCCGTCGCCGACCGCATCAACATGCCCACCATCAAGCTGCGCGAGCGGCTGGAAGCCCTGCGCGAGGGCCTCCCCGGCTTCGGCATGGAGGGCCTCTTGCCCGGCTTCTTCGAGGGCGGGCTCGTCACGGTGTTCGACTACCTGCGTGCTTGGGCCCCGGAGTCCGTCGTCTACCTGGACGACCCGGTGGGCCTGGACCGCGCCGTGGACGAGCTGTGGGACGAACTGGCGCGCGGCGTGGCGGAGGCCGACGCCCGGCAGGACCTGACCTATCCGCCGGAGCACCACTTCCTGTCGCGCGAGGACGTGGCCGCGAAGCTCCAGGCCCTGCGCGTGGTGGAGGGCGGCGGGCTGTCGCTCACGCAGACGGAGGTCCCCGTCGCCTTCACCTTCGGCACGACGCAGGACCTGCGCGAGGCCATCCTCGCGCACCACGGCGAGGAGGGCGCGCTCACCCCGCTGGTGGAGCGGCTGCAACGCTGGCGCGACACCGGCATGGCGTGCGCGGTGGCGTGCGGGACGCTGAGCCAGGCGGACCGGCTCAAGCGGCTCTTGTTGGACCGGTCGGTGATGGTGAAGGTGCACACCGAACCGATGGCGGACCCCGCGAAGCTCTACGAGCCGGCGGTGTGGGCGCACCTGTTCACCGGCGAGGTGAGCCACGGCTTCGTGGACACCGAGGGCCGGCTGGCGGTGCTCGCGGATGAAGAGATTTTCGGCGTCCGTTCGCGCCGCCGCGTGAAGCGCAGCAAGAAGCTGGATGCGTTCGCCGCGGGCTTCAAGGACCTGAAGGAAGGCGACCTCATCGTCCACACCGACTTCGGCATCGGCCGCTACGCGGGCCTGACGAAGATGGAGGTGCAGGGCGTTCCGGGGGACTTCCTCGTCCTGGAGTACGCGGGGCGCGACAAAATCTACCTGCCGGTGGGCCGCATGCGGCTCATCCAGAAGTTCACGGGTGGGGACCCGGAGACGGTCCAGCTCGACAAGCTGGGCACGACGAGCTGGGAGAAGACGAAGAAGCGCGTCAAGGAGCAGTTGCTCAAGATGGCGGCGGAGCTGTTGCAGATGGCCGCCGCGCGCAAGGCGCACCCCGGCTACGCGTTCCAGCCCCCGGACCGCTACTACGCCCAGTTCGAAGCGGACTTCGAATTCGAGGAGACGCCCGACCAGGCGAAGGCCATCGAGGACGTGCTCGCGGACATGCAGAAGGCGCAGCCCATGGACCGGCTCGTCTGCGGCGACGTGGGCTACGGCAAGACGGAGGTGGCGATGCGCGCCGCCTTCAAGGCCACGTTGGATCGCAAGCAGGTGGCGGTGCTGGTGCCCACCACGGTGCTGGCGCAGCAGCACTTCCACTCGTTCAAGAAGCGCTTCAAGGACTACCCCGTCACGGTGGAAGTCATCTCCGGCATCCGCAAGCCGCCGGAGGTGCGCGACATCCTCAAGCGCGCCAAGGAGGGGCGGGTCGACATCGTCATCGGCACGCACAAGCTGCTGGCGGGCGAAGTGGCCTTCAAGGACCTGGGCCTGCTCGTCGTGGACGAGGAGCAGCGCTTCGGCGTGAAGCAGAAGGAGGCCCTCAAGCGGCTGCGCACGCAGGTGGACGTGCTGACCCTGACGGCCACGCCGATTCCCCGCACGCTGCACATGAGCATGTCCGGCGTGCGTGACATGAGCATCATCGCGACGCCGCCGCAGGACCGGCGGGCCATCCGCACCTTCGTGATGAAGTACGACGAAGGTCTCATCAAGGAGGCCGTGGAGCGCGAAATCGCCCGCGGCGGCCAGGTCTTCTTCGTGCACAACCGCGTGGAGTCGCTGGCCTCCATGGAGCGCGACCTGCGCAAGCTGATGCCGCACGTCACCATCGGCGTGGCGCACGGGCAGATGGCCGAAGGGCAGTTGGAGAAGGTGATGCTGGCCTTCACCGAGCACAAGTACCAGGTGCTGCTGTGCACCAGCATCATCGAGAGCGGCATCGACATCTCCAGCGCCAACACGATGATCGTCGACCGCGCGGATCAGTTCGGCCTCGCGCAGCTCTACCAGCTCCGGGGCCGCGTGGGCCGCAGCAAGGAGCGCGCGTACGCGTACCTGCTGGTGCCCACCCGCCGTCCGGTGACGAAGGACGCGCAGCGCCGGCTGGAGGTGCTCCAGAACTTCACCGAGCTGGGCGCCGGCTTCTCCATCGCCAGCCACGACCTGGAGATCCGCGGCGCCGGCAACCTGCTGGGCGAGAAGCAGTCCGGCGCCATCGCCGAAATCGGCTTCGACCTGTACGCGCAGTTGATGGAGGAGGCGGTCGCGGAGCTCCAGGGCCAGCCGCCCAAGGTGCACGTGGAGCCGGACATCAACCTGCCCATGCCGGCGCTCATCCCCGACGACTACGTGGCGGACGTGCACCAGCGGCTGGTGTTCTACAAACGCTTCAGCCAGGCCGGCCACCCGGACGAAGTCACGGACCTGCGCGCGGAGCTGGTGGACCGCTACGGCGAGGCCCCTGACGAAGTGGACGCCCTCTCCGAGGTGACGCTCCTGAAGATCGACATGCGCGAGCTGCGGCTGCGCGCGCTGGAGGGCGGCCCCAACCGCCTGTCGATGGCGCTGGGCGCGGACGCGCTGCTGGACGGCGCGAAGGTGGCCGCCCTGGTGCAGCGCTCCAAGGGCTACTACCGGCTCACCCCGGACATGAAGCTCATCGCCCGGCTGCCCCCGGAGGCGAAGGGGCACGCGATGCTGGCCGAGGCGCACAAGATGCTGCGCGACCTGGGCACCTGCGCGCTGCCCCGACACTGACGCTTCAGCGGCCGGCGCAGAAGCGGGCCACCGCTCGCGTCAGGGCGTCCTCGCAGCGCACCAGGTCTTCCATGGGGACGAACTCCCCCGTCTGGTGCGCGACGCGGATGTCGCCGGGGCCGAACACCACGGCCTCCGCGCCCAGCTCCGTGAGCTGCGGGGCTTCCGTGCCGAAGGACACCGTTTCGGACGCGTTGCCGCTGACCTCCTCCAGGAAGCGCACCACGTCCGCGTCGCCTCGGGTGTGGACGCCCCGGTCCATGCGCAGCACCTTGATGCGCGCTTCGTAGGCGGGCTCGTCGCGCGTGAGCTCCTGGCGGATGTGCTCCAAGAGCTCCGGCACGCGCTCGGTGGACTGGCCGGGGATGGGGCGCCACTCCACGGTGAAGCGGCAGGAGCCGGGCAGGACGTTCTTCGCCTTGCCACCCTGGATGAGACCCACGTTCACCGTGGTGAAGGGGGGCTGGAAGCCCTCGTCGCGGTCCTCGCGCAGCACGGTGTTCGCCAGCATCTCCAGCCGTTGCAGGAAGCGGCCGGCGCGGAAGATGGCGGACGCGCCCAGCTCCGGGTACGCGCTGTGGCCTTCCTTGCCCAGCACCTCCACCTCCGCCAGGCAGTAGCCCTTGTTGGCGCGCACCGGGATGAGGCGCGTGGGCTCGCCGACGATGGCGTGTCGCGCGCGGCCCAGGCCCGCCGCCACCAGCTTCTTCGCCCCCACGAGGCCGACCTCTTCATCGGCGGTGAGGATGACGAGCAGCGGGGAGCTCAGCGCGGGCAGGTCCTTGCGCGTGGCCGCGTGCAGCGCGCACGCGATGAAGCCCTTCGTGTCGCAGGCGCCGCGGGCGTACAGCTTGCCGTCGCGTTCGGTGAGGCGCAGCGCGTCCGTCCAGGCCGTGTCGTAGGGCACGCAGTCGGAGTGGCCCACCAGCGCCAGCGCCGCGCGGTCCGCGTCCCCCTTTCGCGCGACCAGGTTCACCTTCGCCACGCCCGCGTCGTCGGTGTAGTGCTGGCGCTCGGCGGTGAAGCCCGCGGCCTCCAGCCGCGTCTGGGCGTAGTCGATGAGGGGCGCGTTGGGGCGCGAGGACGTGGTGTCCAGCGCCACCAGTTCCGCCAGGGTGGCCCGCAGCGCGGGCAGCGTGTCGCTCATGGGATGGCCTCCAGTCAGGCCACCTGCATGCCACCGCCCGCGCCGCGATGCCAGCCTGCCCGCGCTTCAGCGTCGCGAGGAAGCCATCGCGTCCGCGTCCACCGCCGCCGGGAACACGGAGTTGTCATTCGCGCCCGGGCGACCCAGCCCCCTGGCGATGGCCGGCTCCGATGCGCTCACCGGCCCCACGTAGAACACCCCGTGGTAGCCCTCCTCGTTGGGCGAGTCCCAGACGTGCACGAAGAAGCGGTCCCCGTTGTCCTTCCCCTTCGTCTCCTTCACGCCGCAGTCCAGCTTGCCCACCCGGGGATCCGCCGAGCAGATCCACGCCGACCCGCTGTTGTACGCCATGTCCAGGGCCGTGACGTCCTTGAGCTGCGCCTTCAAGAGCCGCCCCATCGGCTGGTACTTCTTGTCCCACGGCAGGCCCTGCGCGGTGCGCGGGTGGATGTTGCCGCTGGCCACCAGGTGGAAGCGCCCAGGCCCCGCCTTCACATGCGAGAGCACCGTCTGCGTGAGCGCATCCTCGCGCTTCTGGCCCGACAGCTTCGGGTGGTCGTAGACGAAGGCCTCCACGTCCAGGCCCCGCGCGCGCAACTGCCGCAACTGCTCCAACATGTTCGCCACCGCCTCACTGCCGCGCCCGTCCGGGTACGGGCTGCGCCAGAACGGGGCCTCCATCAGCTTGAGCCAGTCCTCCTCCGAGCCCGCGCTCTTCACGAAGGTGGTGACGCGCTCCTCGTTCTCCACCGGCAACTCCAAGCCCACCGACACGGGCGTCCCCGACGTGACGAGCTGGCAGACCGCCTGCGCGATGAAGCGCGGCACCTCCTGCGTGCCGTGCAGTTCGCCCAGCAGCATCACCCCACCCGCCTTCGCCCGGCGCTTCAGGCCGATGATCTCCTGGCCGCACTCGGTGAACACGGGCGCGCCCTTGGCTTCGGACGCCTTCGCCACCTTCTGGGCCGCGGTGACCTCCTGCTGCTTCGCGAGGTGGGGCGCGATGCCACGGAACACGCGCCACTCCATGTGCAGGTCCCGGTGGCCCTGGGCGGAGTCCACGTAGAAGGCGTTCTCCCCCTGCGGGAACGCGAGCCGGGCCTCGAGGTCCTCCGGGCTGAGCCCCGCTTCCCCTCCCCGGTCCAGGGTCTGGCCCCAGGCGAGATCCCGACCGGGTGCCATGAGCGTCTTGTTCACGGACTTGGTGACGCGGATGACCCACAACTTGCTCTTCGTGGGCGTCTCCTGCTTGCCGATGACGAGGTAGCGGTGCCAGTAGCCCGAAATCCGCGAGCCGCCGAACTCCTGCTTCCAGTCCGTCTCCAGCACCCGGCTGCCCTTGTCCTCGCGGTACGGCAGGTTCGCGTCCGTGAAGTACTCGCGCACAGACGGCCACATCTCACTCAGCGGCACGTCGTAGACGGCCTCGTAGTCCGGGGTCTCCAGGTCCTGCCGCCCGGCGCACCCCGCCGCGAGGACCAGCGCCACCCACCCCATGAGCCAAGTCGAACGCATTTCGCAACTCCTCACCTGCGGCGATTCCAGGATGAAGAGAGAACGCGAACCGGCGCGAAACGTATCGACGGCGTTCCTGGTGGTCCTCCCCCGAGCAATGCGGAGGGGCCGTGCGCACCACCGCATCCGGTGACACACACGGCCCCTGGGTTCCACGGGTGGAGGGAGGCGCTGGCGCTACAGGCCGAGCGTCGACCCCGTCGGTTCCTGCGCGGGCGCGGCGTCCGAAGGCCGCCCCAGGCCCTTTTCGATGGCCGGCTCCGACGCGCTCACCGGCCCCACGTAGAACACCCCGTGGTAGCCCTCCTTGTTGGGCGAGTCCCAGACATGCACGAAGAAGCGGTCCCCGTTGTCCTTCCCCTTCGTCTGCTTCACGCCGCAGTCCAGCTTGCGCCCCTGCGTATCCGCCGCGCAGATCCACGCCGACCCGCTGTCGTACGCCATGTCCAGGGCCGTGACGTCCTTGAGTTGCGCCTTCAAGAGCCGTCCCATCGGCTGGTACTTCTTGTCCCACGGCAGGCCCTGCGCCGTGCGCGGGTGGATGTTGCCGCTCACCACCAGGTGGAAGCGCGATGGCCCGGCCTTCACGTGGCCCAACACCGTCGCGGCCAGCGCATCCTCGCGCTTCTGGCCCGACAGCTTCGGGTGGTCGTAGACAAAGGCCTCCACGTCCATCCCGCGCGCACGCAACTGCCGCAACTGCTCCAGCATGTTCGCCACCGCCTCACTGCCGCGGCCATCCGGATAGGGGCTGCGCCAGAACGGGGCCTCCATCAGCTTGAGCCAGTCCTCCTCCGAGCCCGCGCTCTTCACGAAGGTGGTGACGCGCTCCTCGTTCTCCACCGGCAGCTCCAGCCCCACCGACACGGGCGTCCCCGACGTGACGAGCTGGCAGACCGCCTGCGCGATGAAGCGCGGCACCTCCTGCGTGCCGTGCAGCTCCCCCAGCAGCAGCACCCCACCCGTCTTCGCCCGGCGCTTCAGGCCGATGATCTCCTGGCCGCACTCGGTGAACTCCGGGGCCACCTGCTTCGCATCGGGGGCGCGGGCCACCTTCTGGGCCACGGCGATCGGCGCCTTCCTGGCCAGGTGGGGCGCGATGCTGCGGAACACGCGCCACTCCATGTGCAGGTCCCGGTTGCCCTGGCCGGACTCCACGTAGAAGCCATTCTCCCCCTGCGGGAAGTTGAAGCGGTCCTCGTCATCCTCTCCGCTGATGGTCAGCGCCCCGCTCGACACGAAGGATTCATCTCCGGGGGCACCCGAGTTCCGGGAACCGGGAGCGCTTCCCAGGCTCCGGGCCACTCCCCACTCCAGCTCCTTGCCAGGCCTGGAGAGCGCCTTGTTCATGGACTTGGTGATGCGGATGATCCACAGCTTGCTCTTCGTGGGCGTCTCCCGCTTGCCCAGGACGAGGTAGCGGTGCCAGAAGCCCGAAATCTTCGAGCCGCCGAACTCCTGCTTCCACTCCGTCTCCAGCACGCCGCTGCCCTTGTCCTCGCGGAACGGCAGGTTCGCGTTCGTGAAGTACTCGCGCACCGAAGGCCACATCTCCTCCAGCGGCACGTCGTAGATGGCCTCGTAGTCCGGAGTCTCCAGGTCCTGCCGCCCGGCACAGCCCACAACCCATGACAGCAGCACCAGCGACAGCACGATTCCTGAACGCATCCGCGACCCCCGGCTGAAACCGCTTCCGGGGCCGTTCAACGCGCCGGCGCCGGGCCCATATCGCTCCCAACCAACCTCACGGGTACAGCCGCATGGCGAGCTGCTGGAACGCCTTCGCGCTCTCGTCCGCCAGGGCGTGTCGGCCGTCCCGCACCACCCACCGGCC
>NZ_RAVZ01000005.1 GCF_003611635.1 Corallococcus terminator
CCCCTTCACGCTATCGCCCCCTTCCCACGCAGGCTGGACCGGAGCCCTCCCCCAGGGGGCACCCTGGCGAAGCATTATATTCCTTGACGAGAATATACCTCGTGAGGAATATATGAACCATGATCGAGACGTTCGCCGCGCTGTCCGACCCCCACCGTTTCCGCATCGTGGAGCTGTTGCGCTCCGGGCCTCGCGCGGTGAACGACATTGGCGAACGGCTGCGGCTCCATCAGCCCCAGGTGTCGAAGCACCTGCGGGTCTTGAAGGAGGCGGGGCTCGTCGACGTGCAGCCGCGGGCGCAGCAGCGCCTCTACGAGCTGCGCGCGCAACCGCTGCGCGAACTTCACGAATGGCTCGAGCGCTACCACCAGCTCTGGGATGCGCGCTTCGAGGCAATGGACGAGCTCCTGGAGGAGCTCCAGCAAGAGGAGAAGCCCCATGGCCGAAGCAAGAAGTGAGACCCCGAGGAGCGTCACCACCCTGGAGCTGAAGTCCGACCGGGAGGTCATCATCTCGCGGACGTTCCGGGCCCCGGCGCGCATCGTGTTCGACGCGTGGACGAAGCCTGAGTTCGTGAAGCGCTGGTGGGCGCCCCAGTCCCGCTGTGTCGAATTCGTGGACTGCCAGGCGGACGTCCGCGTCGGCGGCGCCTACCGCTACCACCTGAAGCACGACGGCAACGAGTTCAGCTTCTACGGCACCTATTCTGAAATCACGCCGCACACGCGGCTGGCCTACACGCAGATCTTCGAACCGTTCCCGGACGCGGCGGTGCAGGTGACCGTCACCTTCGAGGAGCGTGACGGCAAGACGCACCTCGTGTCGCATGAGGTGTATCCGTCGAAGGAAGCGCGCGAAGGCGCGCTGTCGTCCGGCATGGAGCACGGCCTGCGCGAGACGATGGATCAGCTCGACGAGCTCGTCGCGTCGCTTACCTGAGTGGCGAGCTTGGACAGGGGCCCTTCACCCGGCGTGGATTCTCTGTAGGATCCAGGCCTCCTCACCTGGCCCCTGGAGGCTCGCATGCTGCGTTCCCTGTGTTTCGTGGTCCTGTGCACCGTTGGACTCACCGCTTGCGGTCCGGAAGCCGTTGACGCGAACAGTGAGACGTTCGGTGAAAGCCAGCAGGGCCTCGCGTGCGAGACGGGCACCGGCGATTGCCCGAACTCCACGACGACCTGTGCCTGGTTGAGCAATGGCTCCGGTGAAGGGCTGTGTCGTCCCAAGTGCAGCCCCACCGGCACGTGTTCCTCCGGCACCTGCTGGTCGCAGCCGAACGGGCAGCCGTACTGCAACGGCGTCCGGCTATAGCGCCGGCTGGGGCAGCAACACCTGCTCCAGCAGCACCCGCAGTTCCTGCTCCAATCCCGGCACCGAGGCGGCGCGCAGATTTCCGCCGCCCCGAAAAAGGGACAGTCCTTCGAAGAAGGCGACCAGCAACGCCGCGCGCCGCTCCCGGCGCGCGGGCGTGAGGTCGGGGCAGAGCTGTCGCAGCAGCTCCACCACACCCGCGCGGTAGCCGGCGTAGAAGACCGCGAGCGCGTCCGCCACCATGGCGTCCCTCGCGGCCAGCGCCCACAGCTCCGCGAAGAACTGGCAGGCCTGGGGTGAGTCCTGATCCTCCAGCACGGCGTCCACGGCGTGCCGGAGCCGCTGCGCCGGTTCACCGCCTCCACCCTCCACCCGTGCATGGACCCGCTGGAGGGCCTGCTCCAGGTAGCGCGCCAGCAGCGCGCGCACCACGTCCTGCTTCGTGGGGAAGTAGTACTGGAGGTTGCCCAGGCTCACGCCCGCGCGCTGGGCCACGCCCCGCAGGCTGAGCCCCGCGTAGCCGTCCTGGACCAGGACATCCATGGCCGCGTCGAGGATGTGGCCCACGCGCTCGGTGCCCTTGGCGTGCACCGCCGTGCCCTCGCGGGGGTTGGACGAGGGAAGCTCCCCGGCGACCTTCTTGCTCGCGCGGCGCGGCATCACGCCACCTCGCGCGCCAGGGACTCGTCGATGCGGACCTCGACGCCGCAGGCGCGCAGCGTGGCCAGCGTCTCTTCGGGGCGGGGTTCGTGCTCCGGGAACCACACGCCCGCGGGCGGCGGCGGCGCTCCATCCAGCCCCAGGAGCCGCTCGGCGCCCAACAGCGCTCCGACCGCGGTGAGGTGGGCCTGTCCCTTGGGGTCCACCACTTCGATGCGGACATGGCCCCGTTCGCCCTCCACGTCCGCCACCCACGCGGCTTCGCCTCCCGTGTTGCTGCCGGTGAGCAGCGTCCGGCGCAGCGCCGTCCAGCGGGGGTGCTGGAGCAGCCGCAGGATGCCGAGCCGCTGGAGCACGACCAGCGTCCAGGTCGCGGAGCCCGAGTCGAAGCCCAGCCGCGTCGCCACCGTGCGCGCGCCCAGCACCCGGGGCAGCGTCGCCTGTTCAGGCGTGTCCAGCCGGAAGACCCGGGTGGCCCGGCCGTCGGAGAACGTCACCCGCCGGCCGTCCGTCAGCGGCTGCACCTGCCGCTCGCGGCCGTCCTCCGTCACCTCGAAGGACAGGCCCAGCCGGTCCATGTACTCCAGGGAGTCCGGCCCGGCTTGATCCGCGAGCGCGAAGCGGATGGCCACCTCCACGCGCTCCAGGCGCCCCACCCTTCCCGCCGCCAGGGCCACGAGGCGCGGCACCAGCCCCGCCATCCACGCGGAGCCGAGCAGCACCGGCGCGCGCGGCGGCGCCCCGGACAGCCGCAGCACCGTGGCCATCATCCGGGAGGTCCACCGGGTGATGTCCAACACGGGCACGCCGTCACCCGACGCCGCCATCAGCAGGACATCGTCCGGGTCGTTGACCAGCGACAGCACCGCCCGGGGCCGTCCCCCCAGCGCCGCCAACGCACCGGGTGTGCGGACCTCCAGCGCGACGCCCTCCGCCCCGCCCAGCCGCGCGGCCAGCTCCCGGGCCGGTTCTTCCCTGCGCCCGGCGATGAGCAGCGGCAGGTCCGGGTGACGCTCCCGCAGGAGCCCGGCGAGCTGGGCGCCCACCACCCCATAGCCCCCCACCAACACGACGCGGCCTTCGGCTCCCATGACGACTCCCACGTTCGGGCACGGCCGCTTGCCGTGCCCCACGGGGACAGATATAGGTCATATGACCTAATTCTTCACGACAATCGACTTCACGCCCGGGAGATGAGGATGAGGTCCTCGTCCTGCTCCAGGCGGTACACCCCGTCCGCGCCACGGCAGCGTTCGGCGTGCATGCGAATCTTCGCATCGAGTTCACGCACCTGGGCCGCGTCCAGGGCGGCGAGCTGCGCCGCGGTGAAGCAGCCTTCGAGCACGAGGAAGCGGCAGAGCGTGTACATCTCCTCGAAGCTCTGGGCGACGAACCCGCTCATCGTCGCGAACACCTCGTGCGGCAATCGCATCCGCTGGACTTCGGCGATCACGGCCTCGCTGAAGAGCAACGTCTCCGAGAAGTCCCTGCACAGCTCATAGGTCGGTCCCCTGCCCGCGGCCATGGCGATGAGACACGTTCCCCCGGGACGCACGAACGAGAGCAGCGTGTCGATGAACGCGCCCCATTCAGCGACAGGCACGTGGTACAGGACGTGCGAACACACGACGAGTTCATACCTGTCTTGTGATTCGAAGCGGGCCAGGGACTCGTGGTGGATTTTCGCCTTTGGATGGTGGAACCCGGCGATCTGCTCCGGATTGGGCTCCAGCAGGGTGAGCGAACCGAAGTGCGGTGCCAGCCTTTCGGCCACCTTGCCCGACCCCGCGCCCACGTCGAGCAGCGCGGGCTGCGCCGGCAGTCCGGGGAGGAGTCGCTCCTCGACGAGCTTCGCGATGTTCTGGGGATGCCGGGCGCCGACCGTGAGCAGGCGGAACGCCGTGGCGTATTCGTGCTGCGACATCGTGATTCCCATGGGAGGCCCGCTCTCCTGGTGGGACGGCCACGCCCCCACTGCCCCCGGGGCGTCGCTCGTCCGGAACCCGCGGACTCTACACGCTCATGCGCGGAGGATTCCCCTCCCCCATCACCGTGTGCGCGGCGGGGGCCTCCAGCGCCGGGAGGTAGAGCGCTTCGACATAGCGCTCCGCCATCCGCTCCGGCGCATGGTGCGTCACCACGTATTCGCGCGCGGCGCCGGCCATCCGCTCGCGCCAACCGGGCGCCGCCAGCAACCCCGCGAGCGCGGAGGCCAGCGTGCCCGCGTCACCGGGCGGCACCACTAGGCCGCGCCCCGTGCCCAGCACATGGGGCAGCTCACCGACACCGGAGGCGATCAACGGACGCCCCGCCGCCATCGCCTCCAGCGCGACCAGCGGCATGCCTTCCCGGAGGGACGGCATCACCACCGCGTCCGTCGCCGCGTACACCTCCCGCACGTCCGAACGAAACCCCAGGAAGTGCACCGGCAGCCCCTGCGCCTGGGCCTCCAGGGACTGCCTCAAGGGGCCATCCCCCACGAGCAGCAGCGTGGGCACCGTGGCGCCGGGGGTCCGGGCCAGGATGCGCAGGGCATCGAAGAGCACCTGGGGTCCCTTCTCCACCGACAGGCGTCCCACCAGCGCGATCACCGACACGTCGGGCGCCAGGCCCAGCACCTCGCGCGCGCGCAGGCGTTCCTCATGCGTGCAGGCCTTCGCGAGCGGCAGCGCGTTGGGGATGTAGACCACCGGCGAGCGGTGGACGTACCGGCGCAGGCGCGTGGCCAATTCCCGGGACACCGCCGCCACCGCGGTGGTGCAGTTGCCCAGCACGCGCGCCAGTCCCTCGTAGGCGACCAACGCGGGCGTGGCGCCCGTGTCCCCGTGGTAGGTGGCCACCAGCGGCACGCCCGACAGGGTGCTCGCGGCGGCGGCCAGGGTGAGGGACTTGTAGTCGTGCGCGTGCACCACGCCCACGCCGCGACGGCGGACCTCCGAGGCGAGCGTGGCCACGGCCATCGCGCTGAACCGTCCAGGCACTTCCAGCGTCAGGGCGTCCAATCCCTGCTCACGCGCGGCGCCCGAAAGGACATCCGCCCGGCCCGGGGACACCAGGCTGCACACCTGCGCCCGCCAGGGCGACGGCGTCGCTCCCGCCAGCGACAGCAACGCGCGCTCGGCGCCATACAGGCCGCACGTGCTGCGCACATGGAGGATGGTGGAGTGCGGCACCCGTGCACCTCCCGCGCTCACGCCTGGGCGTGCGCGGCGGCGCCCCGGTAGAGCTTCGCGTACGCATCCACCATGTTGGCGAGCGAATAGCGCTGGGACTCGAGCTTCGCCGCCGCGCCCAGGCGCGCACCCAGCTCCGCGTCGTGGGTCAGCCGCTTCACCGCGTCCGCGAGCGCCACCACGTCACCGGTGGGCACCAGGAGCGCCGTCTGGCCATCGCGGTGCACCTCCCGGATGGCCGGGACGGTGTGCGAAACCGTGGGCAGCCCCGCCGCCATCGCCTCCAGCAGCGACAGCGAGCGACCCTCGCGACGGGAGGGCTGCACGTAGACATCGAAGGCGGGCAGCAGCTTGCTCGCGTCCAGCAGGGCGCCCGTGAAGTGCACCCGTCCGGCGAGCGGCGACGCGGCGGCGCGCGCTCGCAGCGAAGCCTCCATCGGGCCGGGGCCAATCATCACCAGGTGCGTGTTCGGCTCCCGAGCGAAGTGGCCCAGGAAGGCGTCCACGAGCAGGTCCGGGCCCTTCTCCTCGGACAGGCGTCCCAGGTAGCCCACCACGGTGGCGTCCTGGGGAAGGCCCAGGCGCTCGCGCGCGTCCCGGCGGGCTTCGGCGCCCGTGGACACGGTGAGCGGCACGCCGTTCTCGATGGTGACCACGCGCGAGAGCAGCTTCGGGCTCCAGCGCTCCAGGCTGGCGCGCACTTCACTGCCGCACGCCACCAGCGACTGGGTGAAGACGGCGGCGGCCATGGCCGCGGGGCGCAGCTTGCCCTGCGGTTCCACCGTCTGATGGAAGGTGCCCAGCACGGGCGTGCGCGGACGCAACGTCCGGGTGGCGACAGCGTTGAGCCAGGGGCCCACGTCGTGGCCGTGCACCACGTCCGCGCCAAAGGCGTCCACCTCCTGCGCCAGCCGGCGGATCGCCGTGGGCGTCATGCCCGCCAGCCCCCCCAGCCACACGGTGGGGATGTTGGCCCGCTGGAGCAGCTCGCGCACCGGGCCATCCGGCCCCAGGGCCAGCACCACGGAGTCGATGCCCCGGGAGCGGCCATGCTCGGACAGGCGGACCACCAGTTGTTCCAGCCCGCCCATCTCCAGGCCGTACATCACATGAGCCACGCGCGTGGGACGCGCCGCCGCCGCCGGGTGCAGTTCGTTCTTCATGGACGCGGCCAAGCTAGGCACGCGCCCAGGGCCAACAACCCCCGCGACGGGCGCGCGTTCCGGTGGATGTCGGGCAGTGGAAGCTTTCGCCCACGGAGATTCGCGGCGGGCTACGGAAGCTCCGTCCGGATGGATGCATGACGTGCCACCGGGAAACACGTCCCGCGTACGAAAGGGCATCCGGCGCTGCCGGGCGCACACGCCCTGTCCGACAGCTCCGGGGCCGCCGCCACGAGACCGTCCCGGCTGCCGGTTGCGCGAAAGGGGCGCCCCGGAAACAAACGGCGGGACGTCCTTGCAAACCCGCTGCGCTCCGCCGGCAACGGACAGCACGCGCCCCCAACGGATGGACATGCCGCGCCACCACCATCCTCCACGCGCACTGAAACACAATCATGTCACCTTCGCGTGAAAGGCTCGACTCCCGAACAGGCGATGTGAGAACCACCGCCTGTCTTCACCTTCAAGGGAGTCCGACGTGCTTCGACTGGCATCACGCTGGGTCACGACATGCGCAGTGGGTTTCACGTGGGCATTCGCGGGCTGTTCTCCCGCGGAGCCCACGCTTCCGGAAACACAAGACACCCCCGAATCCGTACAGCCGCTGCTGACGGGGGAGCGCGCCCTCTTCGGCGACTCCGCGCTGCCGGCCGTGGCGGCCGCGAACGACAGCGCCGCGGTGGAGCTGGGCGTGCGATTCCGCAGCGATGCGCCCGGTCGCATCATGGGCGTGCGCTTCTACAAGGGCGCGGGCAACACGGGCACGCACACCGGCAGCCTGTGGTCCGCTTCCGGCTCACTGCTGGGCACCGTGACGTTCCAGGGTGAGACGGCCTCCGGCTGGCAGGAGGCGCGCTTCGCCACGCCGGTCACCATCGCCGCGGACACGAACTACGTCGTCTCGTACCACGCGCCCGCGGGACACTACGCGGTGACGGACAACGGCTTCGCGTCCGCGCTGGCGGCGCCGCCCCTGCACGCGGCGGCGAACGTGGCGGGCGCTGGCAACGGCCTGTACCGCTACGGCGCCAGCGGCTTCCCGACGGACAGCTACCAGGCCAGCAACTACTGGGTGGACGTGGCCTTCCAGCCCAACGACACCACGCCCCCGCGCGCGCCCACCAACGTCACGGCGGCGCCCAGTTCGCCCACCGCCATCGACCTGACCTGGTACGCCTCCGTGGACGGCAGCGGCGAGATGCAGGGCAATGCGCGCGCGCACCTGGTGTACCGGGGCGGCAATCTCATCGCGGAGCTTCCCGGCACCACCCTGCGCTACCGCGACGCCGGCCTGACGCCCGCCACCGCGTACGCGTACACCGTGCGCGGCCGGGACGCCGCCGGCAACGTGGGCCCGGCCTCCGCGACCGTCACCGCCACCACGCTGGCCAACACCGCGTGCAACCCGTGCAGCCTGTGGAGCACCGCGACGGGCAACCCGCAGTACGAGAACGCCGACGCCACCCCCACCGAGGTGGGCGTGAAGTTCCGGACGGACGTGGCGGGCACGGTGACGAAGGTGCGCTACTACAAGGGCAGCACCGACAACGGGCCGCACGTGGGCCACCTGTGGAGCGCCACCGGCACGCTGCTGGCCACCACCGAGCAGACGCCCGCGGAGAGCGGCTTCGGCTGGCGCGAGCTGACGTTCGCCACGCCGGTGAGCCTCACCGCCAACACGACCTACGTCGTGTCGTACTTCGCCACCGGGGGTCGCTACGCCATCACGCCGTACTACTTCAACACCGCGGGCGTGGACGTGCCGCCCCTGCACGCGCCGTCCACCGTGGCGGCCAGCGGCAACGGCGTGCGCAACCTCAACGGCAGCGCCTTCCCCACGGAGGCCTGGCTCAACACCAACTTCTGGGTGGACGTCACCTTCGTCCCCGCCACGACCGGGACGCAGGCCCCGGTGGACCTGGCCGTGAGCCAGTCCTTCCCCGCGGGCACGGGCGCCAACGGCGACATGATGTTCTACGACGTCACCGTGACGAACAACGGCACGCAGACGGCCACCGGCATCGTGCTCGACGTGCCCATCCCCACCGGCCTCAACTACTTCTTCTACAGCGCGACCCCGGCCAGCAACGGCGGCTGCTCGTTCGGCAGCGACCTGCAGTGCACGATTCCCAGCCTGGCGGCGGGCGCGAGCGTCACGATTCCGGTGACGGCCTTCCCCATGTCCTCCGGAACGTTCCAGAGCGTGGCCACCGTGTCCGCCGCGCAGACGGACTCCGTGCCGGGCAACAACACCAGCACCCTGGCCATCCCGGTGGGCCCGTCCACCAACCTCATCACCTTCGACACCTTCCCCGGACAGGATGAGGTCATCACCGGCCTGCACGGTCCGCTCCACTTCATCCAGAGCGACTGGTACATCGCGTCGCCCTGGGGCGGGTTCACCACGAAGAGCGTCTCCTTCAACGGCGGCGGCCTCACCCAGGGGCGGCTGTCCGTGAACGGCCAGCGCCGCGTCATCGGCATGGACGCCTTCACCTGGGACACGGGCGCGACGCTCACGCTCGCCTGCCTCGACCTGCCGACCCGCACCTTCCCCCTGACGGCGGGCCAGGTGACCCACGTGGTGACCAACTGGACGCAGCCCTGCACCGTGTTCACCATCTCCACGTCCAACGGCTGGGACACGAACCTCGACAACATCGAGCTGTCGCCGCGCCCCTGAGCGTGACGGACGGGACGGCGGGTATGCTGGGAGGATGCCCGCCGTCTGCCTCCTGTTGAGCGCCGCGACGTCCCTGTTCACCACGACGTGGCTGCTCGCCGCCGCGCCGTTCACCGTCGCCGTGGAGCCCGTCGGGTTCTCCGTCCGCTCCGACCGCGCGGGGGTGTCCATCACCCGCGTGGTCCCCGGTCGCCCGGCGGCCCAGGCGGGCCTGGAGCCGGGGATGCGCATCCAGCGCATCGTGAGTCCCGTGCGCACGTTCGCCCAGGGCTCCCTCGCGAAGCTGGGCCGGGTGGACCTGCGCGACGCGCTCATGCCCACCTGGGACGAACCGCTCATCCTCGAAATGGGGGAGACGCCCCAGCAAGGCCACTACGTCACGGTGCAGCGCGACGACCCACGGCCCGCGCAGGAGTTTCCCCCGGGCCCCCTGCCCCTGAAGAAGCTGGAGCGCCTGACGCTGACGCAGCAGGCGATGTACGGAGCGCGACTCCCGCTGCGCAGCCGCGACCCCGGGGACGAGCCCTCGCTCACGCTCCACCACGAGGCCCGCGCCTGGGTGAAGAAGGGCCAGTTCCAGGGCATGACGGGAGGCGGGCGCACCGGGCTGTGGGTGCATCCCCAGCTCCAGTTGGATTCGAACTGTCCCGGCCGCATCGACCAGGTCGAGCTGAGCGGCCCCGGCCCCGGCCTTCCCCGGACGCTCAAGCCCGAGCCCGGGGAGACGAACCCCTGGAAGCAGTTCGACTTCGACCTGCCGCTGTGGTCGCTCCGGGACGTCACGAAGGCCTGCGCCCAGGGACGCAAGGAACTCACGGCGACGCTCCGTGCCCGGCTGTCCTGCCAGGACGAGCCCGTCCTCCAGAAGTCCCTCCCCGTGAAGCTCGCCCTGACGTGCAACCAGACGCCCGAGGAAGGCGTCTCGGATGAACTCGACCTGATGGCCGTCCGGGGCGAGGAGGAGTTCCTGGTGGGCACGAAGGCGGTGGTGACGGTGGAGGTGATGCGGCTCGACACGGAGGTCCCCCAGGTCGAATCCGTCACGGTGGTGGAGGTGGACGAACGGGGACAGGAGCTGCGCCGCATCATCACGCTGCCGGTGCCCGTAGGCACCGAAGAGCTGAAGACGGAAGTGACGCTCGACACGTCGGCCCCGCGCACCGTGCGGCTGGCCGCCGAGCTGAAGTTCCCCGACGGCAGCACCCGGCGGACGCCCGCGCAGCAAGTGCCCATCATCACCCCGGAGTTCGTGGCGGCGCGGCAGAAGGAGGAGGAAGCGGGCGGAGAGCGGCTGCATGCCTTCACCTCCCGGTTCGACAAGGAGTGGAAGTCCCCCTGCGCCAACGTCCCCGCCACGGTGGCGTGGCTCCAGAAGCAGCCCGAAATCGAGTCCGCCTCCGGGGACAAGGGCGGCCACCACTTCAGCTACAAGGTGAAGGGCTCCATCCTCATCCTCTTCGACTGCCATCCGCAGTAGCGCGAACGGGAGCCTCCGCTCCTGGAGCCGTGCCTGGAGTATGGGAAGGATGGGACGGCGGGTATGCTGGCGGGATGCCTGCCGCCTCCCTCCTGTTGAGCGCCGCCGCCTCCCTGTTCACCACGACGTGGCTGCTCGCCGCCGCGCCGTTCACCGTCACCGTGGAGCCCGTCGGGCTCTCCGTCAGCTCCGATGGCGAAGCGGTGGTCGTCACGAAGGTGGTGCCAGGAAGTCCGGCGTCCCGCGAGGGGGTGAAGCCCCAGATGCGCCTTGAGCGCATCGGAGCTCCGATGCGTGTCTTCAGCATGGGCTCCCTCACCAAGCTGAGCCAGGAGGACCTCCAGGCCGCGCTCACGCCCACCTGGGATGAGCCGCTCATCTTCACCGTGGCGCCCCAGGGCAAGAAGCCGGAGCAGACCTTCACGCTCAAGCGCACGGACCGGGCGCCCCGGGTGGAGTTTCCCGTCGTTCCCCTTCCCGACGAGCAGGTCCGGCGACTGACCGTGATGCAGATGCAGCGCTATCACATCCGTCTGGCGCAGGTGATGAACGGAGAGCCCACCTTCCCGGAGGCGCCGTCGCTCGAACTCCAGCAGGAGGACACGGCGGCCTGGGTGACGCAGGGCCAGTTGCGGGTGATGGACGGGGGCGGGTTCACGGGGCAGTGGGTCCATCCCCGGTTCGTCATGAAGTCGGCCTGTCCCCTGGGCAAGGGGAAGCTCGAGCTGCGCAAGGCCGGCCCCGGCCTTCCCCTCACACTCAAGGTCGAGCATGGCTCGCGACGCCCCTTCGATGACTCCACGGTGGACCTGCCGCTCTGGTCGCTCCAGGACGTCACGAAGGCGTGCGCCCAGGGACGCAAGGAGCTCACGGCCTCCGTTGCCGCGACGCTGTCCTGTGAGGAGGACCCCGCCCTCAAGAAGTCCCTCCCCGTGAAGATGGCGCTGACGTGTGAGCAGCCGCTGCCCGTGGGGCGCTCGGGCGAACTCGAACTGCTGGCCAACCGGGGCAAATACACCTACCTCGTGGGCGAGCAGGCCGTGCCGGAGATGGAGGTGCTGCTGTCCACGCTCTTCCCCAAGGCCGCCTCCGTCACCCTGGTGCAGGTGGATGCCCAAGGACAGGTGAGCCGCCGCTTCGCCACGTACCCGGTGCCCCCGGACGCGCGCGGGGTGCCGATGCAGGCGACGCTCGACACGACGATGGTGCGCACCGTGCACCTGGCCGCCGAGCTGAAGTTCGCCGACGGCAGCACCCGGCTCACCAGCGCGGAGCAGGTGGCCATCAGCACCCCGGAGCTTGAGACGAAGAAGGACCAGGCCCGGGTGGCGGCCACCAGGAGCTTGATGGAGATCTCCGCCCGGCTCACCCAGGAGCGCAAAAGCGCCTGTGACGACCCTGATGGCTCGGTGGCCTGGCTGGAGGCGCAACCCGAGGTCGAGTCCGCCTACAACCATGAGGGCCACTCCATCAGCTACCGGATGAAGGGCACCGGCGAGTCGCTCTCCATCATGTGCCACCGCCGCCGGTGAGCCCCGGTCGGCCCCGCGCGAAGAACGTGGGGCCACCGTCAGGCGTCGAGCCGCTCGGAGTTCCCTACGAAGGAAGCGGCCGGGAGCAGGCCTCGGCGCGCGCCAGCAACAGCTCCTGTTCGCGGACATTGCGCGTGAGCGACGCCGCGCGCTCGAACTCCGCCCGGGCCTCCTTCAGGCGCCCCAGCTTCTGGAGCAGGTCGCCGCGCACGCTCGGCAGCAGGTGGTAGTGCTTGAGCGCGGGCTCGGATGTGAGCTGATCCACGAGTTCGAGTCCCGCGGCGGGACCGAACGCCATCCCGAGCGCGACCGCGCGGTTCAGCTCCACCACGGGCGACGGCACGAGGCGCGCGAGCACGGCATAGAGCGCCGCGATGCGAGGCCAGTCCGTCGCGTCCGCCGTGCGCGCCCGCGCATGACAGGCGGCAATGGCGGCCTGCACCGCGTAGGGGCCCTGCTCGCCGCCCAGCTTCTGCGCTCGCTCCAACGCCGTGAGGCCCCGGCGGATGAGGAGCTGATCCCACAGCGCTCGGTTCTGCTCCAGGAGCAGCACGGGCGCCCCTGAGGGCCCCACCCGAGCGCGCGCCCGCGACGCTTGAATCTCCATCAGCGCCACCAGCCCGTGCACCTCCGCCTCCTGTGGCACCAGTTCCGCGAGGATGCGGCCCAGGCGGAGCGCGTCCGCGCACAGCTCCGGGCGCATCCAGTCATCTCCGGCGGTCGCCGAATAGCCCTCGTTGAAGACCAGGTAGATGACCTCCAGCACGGAGGCCAGCCGCGCCGCCAGCTCCTCGCCCCGGGGCACTTCGAAGGGGACGTGCTTCTCCGCCAGGGTCCGCTTGGCGCGCACGATGCGCTGGGCGACCGTCGGCTCCGGGACGAGGAACGCGCGGGCGATCTCCTCCGTCGTGAGCCCCCCCAAGAGCCGCAGCGTGAGCGCCACGCGCGCCTCCGGGGACAGCACCGGATGGCAGGAGGTGAAGACGAGGCGCAGGAGGTCATCCCCCACGTCGTCGTCGAGCGCCGCGTCCAGGTCGGGCACTTCGGCCTCTTCCAGCCCGTGTCCCAGCTCCTCGTGCTTGCGCGCCAGCAGCTTGTGCCGGCGCATCTCGTCGATGGCGCGTCTCTTCGCGGTGGCCATGAGCCAGGCGCCGGGGTTGTCCGGCACGCCCGACACCGGCCACTTCTCCAGCGCCGCCACGAGCGCGTCCTGCGCCAGTTCCTCCGCCTGCCCCACGTCGCGCACCATGCGCGCGAGGCCGGCGATGAGCCGGGCGGACTCGATTCTCCAGACCGCGTGGACCGCGGCCTGTGCATTGGAAGCCGTCACGCGGCGGACTCAATCACCTCTGCCCTCCGGTGCAAGCCCCCAGGGGTCCCATCGTTCGCCTCCGGGAACAATGGGGGACACGGGCCACGGGAAGGACTGTTGGCTTCCACCGCAGTCCTCTCATTCGGAGTCCACCATGTCCCTGTCCTCTTCGAAGTCCCCTCGCACCGCGGGTGTCCGCCGCGCCGCGCCGCTGGCCGGCCTCGCCGTCTTCTCCTTGCTGGTGGCGCCCGTGGCCCAGGCCGCCCCCACGCCGGAAGCGCGGTCCCGGGCCTCCGTGATTCCCACCACCCTGGCCGTCGCGTGCCTCACGGGCTCCAGCACCATCACCTACAATCCCGGGCTGACGAACACGCCCCAGAACGTCACGAGCCAGACCAACTCCAGCTACTCCCTGTGCCTCAACCTCATCGGGTTGCCCTTGACGCTGGCGGCGGGCAGCGGCTCGGGCGACGTGGCGATCCCGAACGCCTCCTGCGGGGGCGCGCTCAATCTGGGCAGCGGCCTGCAGGAAACCTTCTACTGGAGCGACGGCGCCGACAAGTTCACGACGGTGCAGTTCAATCAAATCACCCTGGAGCCCGGGCAGGGCAACACCGTGGCCACCCGGACCGGCACGGTGGTCTCGGGGCGGTTCAAGGGCGCCGTCGCGGTGAAGGCCACCACCTACGTCAACGCGCAGGGCAACCAGGCCTGCAACGCCCCTGGCGGACTGACCTCGATCTCGGGCCCGTCGACGCTCACGCTGGCCTTCCCGACCCCATGATCCTGCAAGCCCGCTCCGCCTTCCACGCAAGGCGGAGCGGGCAAGGCCGCCCACCCGGATTTTCTACGCTCCTTGCCGCCGTACCTACCCAACAAGGAGCACTTCCATGGATGACGTGCGGAGGTGAGCGCTCGATTCGAAGCAGGAGGAGCGCGTGGCCATGGATTCGAAGGAGCTGGCAGCGAAGCTGAAGCAGGAGGTGGAGGCTCAGCGGGGTGGGGACGACAGGGAGGGCCTGTGCGACGCGGACGGCCGGCGCGAGTGTCGCCGGAGACAAGCACCGCGGCCTTCCACCGGGTAGCGGTGAAAGGCGAGGAGGTGGCCAGGGGAGCGCTGGTGGTGCACGGGCCTGATGGCGTGCGGGTGGAGGGCCTCGGCGTGGTGCAGGTGGTGCAACTGCTGAAGGGGCTCAGGGGATGATGGGCGCCACGCGCAGGCTGTGGGTGTACGCGTACGCGCGCCCGTGCGACATGCGCAAGTCCTGCGACACGTTGGCCGCGCTGGTGCCGACTCACCCAGCACGCACTCGCCGAACCTCTTCGTCAACGTCGCTCGCGACGGGCCCGGGCGGGGGCTTACCAGGTAGCCGTTCAGCTACCTGTCCGAGGCTCCACCGAAGAGGGATCCTCGCGCCGCTCTGAATCGAGCGCTGCAACCCAGCACCCTTGCCACGAATAAAGGAGTGGAGCCCCATGCCGCTTACCGTCGCGCACCTTCATGCGACCTTGAAGTCTCGCCTGCCGCAATTCAGTGATCGTTTGTTCGGCCAGGCCGGCGACACCTTTGTCGGCGGTTGGGAGGAATACCTTTTCGACACGCCACACGGTTGGTGGACCACGTCCAATCACGAGTTTCCCGACCGAGGACACTCGTCTCAGCCGGCCCGGGCCATGAAGGCCTGCATCGAGAAGGCGACGCACTCCATCGACATCGTCACGATGGACGAACCGACAGGGGACTTCCGTAAGAACGTCGAGGACGGTTTGATTGCCCTTGCCATGTCAGGGCGTCCCGTGACCGTTCGGTTCCTGCTAGGGCGCCAGGCCGGCGGCCCCAATCTGCACACGTGGATGATGCTCAAGCAACTGGCGGACCGAATCCGTCAGGCGGAGCCGCGAGCTTCGCGGTTGAACGTGTACCTGGCGCAATTCCGCTGGGAGTCGGCGTCCTGGAACCACGCCAAGCTCATCGCCATCGACGGCGGCGTGCTCATCACCGGCGGCCACAACATGTGGGACAGCCACTATCTCGCAAGGAACCCTGTCTTCGACATCTCCATGCGCTTCGACGGGGGCATCGCGAGGGGCGGCCACCGGTTCGCTGACGCCCTGTGGAACTTCGTCCGCGCCAACAATCGGCGCCCCCTGGCCGGCGCGACCTACTCCAACCACCTCAACCCGGACTTGGAGATCGATGAAAGCGCGCCGCCACCTCGCAGCGAGTCATTTGAGGCCGTCGCGGCCGATGCCTCACCCGCGGCCGATGCCTCCAACCGTTTCCCGGCACTCTGGGTGGCGAGCCCCGGATGGGGGGTCTACACCGATCCCCGGGTCCTCGAAGGCGCCATGATGATCGCCCTCGTCGAGGGCCTGAAGCAGGCGAAGCAAAGCTGCAAGATGTCACTGCAGGACCTCGGCTCGCCTCACATGAGCGCCGTCGATTTCAAGACCTGGAGGCCGAGGGACTATCCTTTCGATCTGATTGGATGTGGCGGCTCCTGGTTCATCCTGCCCCTCATCGACAATTTCGCGGAATTCCTGCATAGGAACGCCAGCGCTACACTGGAGATCATCTTGTCGGCGCCGACCGATGGCGCCCACGGCTATGGTCACGGCGTCAAGCTGCAGACGATCTTGAACCTGCTGTCGCAGCGGATGAACGCCCAGTTCCAAACGTCCAAGAACGACGCCCTGAAGATCCTGAACGAGCGCGTCTTCCTCAAGACCATCGCCTTCAGCGACGGCCGGGAAGCGTGGCGCGACGGGGCAAAAAAAGACAATCACGCCAAGTTCTGGATTCTGGACGACAAGATATGCCACGTCGGTTCGGACAATTGCTATCCCTACGTACAGGGTATCGGACAGGCCGCACTTCAAGAATTCGGTGTGATCGGGGAGTTCCCCCCTTCAGTCACAGACATGGTGATGGAGGGTTACTACAACCACGCGAGCCGACACGGCGTCCGCACGGACGCGAAGCTCGCTGATTTGACCTGGTAGGAGAGCTGACCGGGCGGAAACCGGCCCCGCGACGGGGCCGACCTGCCAGCGGCGCTGGAGGACCCGCGCCGCTCAGGTGGAATCGGGTGGAGCTGAACCTACCTGATCCAGAGTGCCATCAGCTCGGCGCGGCTCGACACCGCGAAGGCGCGATAGACGTGCTCGATGTACTTGTGCGTCGTGCGCAGGCTCAAGCCGGTGGACGCGGCGATCTGCTTCTCGCCGCGCCCGGTGAGGAGCTGTTCGAGGATGGAGCGGTGGCGCGGCGGCAAGCGGCTTCGGACACCGCCCAGGCGCAGGCCCCCCTGTGCATCATGCTCCGGCTCCAGCCAGTTCCGGTAGCACCACGACGCGCTCCGGAACATCAACTCGAGCAGTTCGCGCTCGCGCTGGCCAAAGCGCCTCTCGCCCCAAGGGCGCACCGCCACGAAATAGGCCGCGGCTCCGGCGCCGAGCGGTACGGCGCTCACGAGGATGTCGTCGTAGCCCAGCCCGCGCCCCCATTCCGCGACGTGCGGGTGCGAGTACCACTCCTGGTCGGAGACCAGCTCCTCGCGACACGCGCTCCGCAAGCGACCGGCGCCCCGGGCGAAGGGGCCCCACATCGGGTGCTGGCGATACCCGGATTCGACAAGGTAGGCCCTTTGCCAGCGCAGGAGCGTGCTCTCGTCGACTCCGTGGACGTACGAGTGGGTGATGATGGCGGCGTTATCGCGCGACGGCGGCGGCGGATCGCCCACGATACTCCACCACAGCACACCCGCACCGATGAGCGCGCCCGTGGACTCCGTCAGGTGGCGGAGGGAAGCGTCGGGTCGGTGGTCGGCGCTGGAGATCTCGCCGAGCGCGCCAACAAACTGCGACACCGCACGGTAGTCTGCAATTGAGGGTCGCGACTTGCGCATGTTCAGCCGTACGATAACAAGCGTCAGGGCTCCGGAGAAACGGTCGCAGGAGCACGCCTCGCCCGAACCCGGCCGGAGGCGCCTCGGCTGTGCAGGGGGCTTCACACCCGTGTGCCAGGCGCTGCACGAAAGGCTGGGCGAGCGAGGTTGCGTCCGGGCGGGAGCGGGGCCTTCCCGGCTGGCCTCAAGGATGCATTGCTAACGCACATGGGCCGGGACCGAGCTGTTTCCCTGATGGACGACCTTCGCGCCGCCAACCCCAGCGAGCACACGCGCTGGCTGGCCGCGCCCGATGAGCCGGCCTTGCGCGAGCTGCTTCACGCGCGCTACGCGGAGACGTATTCCTACCCGCTCCTCTACGAGCCCGGCGGAGCCGTGCAGCTCTGGAAGGACGGGGCGCTGCTGAGCCTCGGCGAGTTCGACGCGCGGGGGGCGCTGCTGTGGCACACGGGCCTGTGGAGCAAGCCGGGGCGGGACTCGCTGGACTCGGGGCTCTCCGTGGCGCTGCCGAGCCGCCGCACCCTCATGGGCCGCGCCGAGCACGAGGCGCTGTGGGGCTCGCTGCTGGAGCGGCTCGGGCGCTGGGTGGGCTTCCTGCACCAGAACACCTCCACGCTGCACGTCATGGCGCAGCGCTACGCCTCGCGCTTCATGCGGGCGAGGCCCATGGGCCTCGTCGTCAACTACACGCGGGGCGAGACGGTGATTGGCGTGGAGGAGGGCTCGGGCGTGCCCATGCAGGCACTGGCGATGACGACGGTGCTCGCGCCCCCGCCGCCACGCCGGCGCTACCTGCCCGAGGGCCCGTGGGGGGAGTGGCTCGCGTCCATCCTGGCCGGGGTGGGGCTCGCGGAGTCGGTGGCCTTCACGCCGCTGGAGCGCCGGGCATGGAGGCAGGGCGCCGTGCTGCGTCCGCTCGACTGGAACGCGTCGCTGCGTCTGGAGCGGCGGGGCCTCGTGGGATTCAGCGCGGAGGGCACCCCGGCGCTCACGTCGGAGCGGGCACGCGTGGACCTCATCCACCTGCCCATGGGCGAGCCCCAGCGGGTGGCCGAGGGGACGCCGGTGCTCCTCGCGGCCGGCTTTCTTCCGACGGGCATCCGCCTCCACCAGCGCGAGCCGGATGAACTCGTCTTCCAATACGTGGCGGACCCGAGGGCCGCGTGCGAAGTCGTGAGCCGCGCCCGGCTGGACGGCGCGCGGGCCCGGGAACTCTTCGCGGGATGGAGGGAGCGATGCGCGCGAACTTCGTGGACACGGTGATGGCACGGCTGGACGGCGAGGTCGCCACCATCTGGGCCACGGTGCTGCTGCGGCTGGAGGACAGGCCCGACGTGGCGCTCCTGCACCGGGGGCTGCGCGCGCTGGTGCGGGAGAGCGAGCGCCTCAACGTGGCCTGGAACGACGCGCGCCGCGCATGGGTGCCCGCCGTGCGCGGGGACGCGGAGGTGGACGCGGCCCTGGTGCAAGGCGCGGAGCCCCTGTCCGAGCCCGACGCCGTAGCGCGAATCATCAACACGCGGGTGGACCTCACGCGCGACGTGCCGCTGCGGCTGCACTTGCATCCCATGGTGGACGCGGCCCAGGGGCCCTGGCTGCTGGGCATCCAGTTGCACCACGCCATCGGGGACGCGAAGGCGCTGGCGCACCTGCTGGAGCGGCTGTGGTTGCTCTGCGCGGGACGCGGGTCGGAGTCGCGCCCGCTGGAGCCCTCGACGCTCACGGATGGCAAGGTGCTGCTCGCGGCGCTGCGCCAGCCGGGCGTGGTGCTGGGGCTCACGAGTCCGCGCCGGCGGCTCCTGGCGCAGCGGGGAATGGGGCTGCGCCGAAGTGGGGACACCGCCGGACACGCGCTATCGGCCACGGCGCGGCTCACGCTTCCCCAGGGCGACACGGACCTCCAGGCGTCGGAGGTCTTCTTCTGCGCGCTGCTCGCGGGCGTGGCGCTGCGAGAGTCCCCGGCGGACGGACTCATCCGCCTGCGCATGCCGGTGGACCTGCGGCGGATGCTGGGGCTCGGGCGGACGCTGGGCAATGGCTGCTCCACGGTGCCGATTGAGTTCTCCCTGAAGGAGGTCCGCGCCCGGCTGGAGGCCCCGCGCGAGCTTGCCCGCTTCCTCCGCTCCGAAGTGCAGCGGGTGCTCGATGAGGGCGTGCACTGGACGACGGCGCTGGAGTGCATGGCGGTGGCCCGGCTCGCACCGGCGCGGGTGCTGCGCAAGAACGCGCGTCCCGGACTCATCGCCGAGCCCCGGACGAACACGCTCGTCGCCACCTACCTGGGACGGCTGGACAAGCACTTCACGCAGGCGCCGCTGCGCATCCGCTCCATGCGCAGCCACACGGCAACCTGGGGCGCCACCGGCCTGTCGTTCGCGGACACGCTCAACATCAGCACGGCGGCCTTCGAGGGCCTCTGGACGCGCGAGGAGTTGCGCGACTTCACGGAGCGCGTCGCCGGGTGGGCGTCCTCGGGCTTCGGCCTGCGGGCGGAGGTGCTCGCGCCATGATGGGGCTGCGCGAGGCGCCCGGGGTGTACCTGGGCTTCATCTGCCTGCACGTGCTCGCGGGGCACCTGGGCTCCAGCCTCGTCTACCGCCTGCGCTTCGGGCGCAGCCCGCTGGCCTACCGGAGCGCGGCGGCGGATTCCGCGCACACGCGCGTCACGCGGCGCATCTGTGGCGTCTCGCTGCTCTGGGCCGGCTCCGTGCTCGCGGCCGCGTTCTGGCCCGCGTGGTCCGCCATGCCCTGGGGACGGCCGCTGCTGCCGATTCCTCCGCTCGCGGGTTGGGTGCTCGGTGTCGTGGGGCTCATGGGCATGCTGTGGGCCCAGTATGGGATGGGCCCGGCGTTCCGCATCGGCGTGGACGCGGGGGAGGCCCGGCCCGAGTTGCACGAGGGGGGACTCCACCGCTACTCGCGCAACCCCATCTACGTGTTCTCCTACCTGTACCTCGTAGGGGCTTCGCTCTGGGCTCCGTCCGTGGTGACGCTGGGCGCCTGTGCGGCGCTCGGGGGGCTCTTCCATCAACTGGTGCTCCAGGAGGAGCGGTTCCTCGCGGACCGCCTCGGTGAGCCCTACGCGCGCTATTGCCAGCGCGCACCTCGCTACTTCTGACGCGCCATGCAGCCAGCCCTCTTTCGTCCCGCTGATTCGCCCGGTGCCGCACCCCCGGAGCCCGGCCTCTCCCGCGCCGAGCTGGTGGAGTTGCTCCGCATCCGTCCTCCGCGCGCGGTGGGCATGGCGGCACTGCACCTGGGTGTCTGGGTCGCGGCGGCCGTGGCCATTGCCCACGCGGGCAGCGTCTGGGTGAAGCTGCCGCTGTGGATGCTGGCGGGTGGGGCGGTGATGGGGCTCATCCAGCTCGACCACGACGCGTGGCACGACACTCTCTTCCCGAGGCCGTGGCAGAACCGCCTCTTCGGCAACGCGCTCAGCCTGCTCGTGGGCATCGCCTACGAGCCCATGCGCCATGACCACCTCGCGCACCACCGCTGGAACCGGACGCAGAAGGACCCTGACGCCTACAACGCGGGCCGCCGCTCGCTCGGGCTGTGCGCGCTCTTCTACGCCACCGTGCTGCTCGGCATCCCGCTGAGCCTCATCTACTTCAACGTCCTCTATCCGCTGCAGCACTTCTGCCGCGCGCGATTGCGCCGCCATGGCGCGGTGCTGCTCTGCTACGCGGGCTTCTACGCGGGGCTCTTCTGGCTGCTGTCGCGGCACGGGCTCGTCCCCGGCGCGGTGGAGTGCTGGCTGCTGCCGGTGCTCTTCGCCAGCCCCCTCAACGGCCTCAAGTCCATCGCGGACCACTATGCCAACACGTGGCGCGGGGACCGCTTCCACACCGCGACGACGGTGCGCGGCACGCGGCTCGTCACCTTCCTCTGGAACGGGCTCAACTACCACCTGGACCACCACCTCTATCCGCGCGTGCCCGGCTACAACCTCGCGAGGCTGCACACCCACCTGCGCCCCGGGCTGCTCGCGCGCGGCGCCCCCGTCTTCGACAGCTACCTCGACGTCATGGGACGCGCGCTGCTCGCCGGGCCCACCGTCGTGGACGAGGACGTGCGGCTCGTCACCCTGGAACGAAAGCGCCCATGAACGCCCTGCGCAAGCTGTACGCGGACATCCGCTACGAGGACGGCCGCTGGCCGCTGTCCCGCTGGGACCTCAACCTGCGCTACATCGCCAAGAGCCTCCTGCACGTCCCCGAGCCGCGCCGCACCGAGGACGTCGAGCACTTCGCGCGCGTCGCCCGGCACCTCGCCTCCGGGAGCTGGAAGCCCGACGCGCCCGCGGCGCTCAACCTGTGCGCCGTGGGCGATGTGATGTGGATTCGCAGCGGCTTCCGCGAGGCCCTCTCCCCGGGCGTGCGCGCGCTGATGGCGGACGCGCACGTGGCCTTCGCCAACCTGGAGACGCCCGTGGACCCGACGCGGCCCGTGCCCCGGCGCGTCTACGAGACGCTCCACTACAACGCGCCGCCGGGCTACCTGGACGCGTGGGAGGGCACCGCGCGCCACCGCGTGTTCTCGCTGTGCAACAACCACGCGCTGGACCAGGGCGCGCAAGGGCTGGAGCGCACGCGCCAGAGCGTGCTGGCCCGCCCGGAGCACCGCTGCGTCGGAGGCCCCCGGGCGGAGGACGCGGTGGCGGGCCTGGAGGTGGCCGGGGTGCGCCTGGGCATCGCCGCGGTGACGTATGACATCAACCACCTCGCGGGGGCGCCGCCCGGGGGCGTTCCGGTGACGCGCCTGGGCAGCCCGCTGCATGCGCCCGACTGGGAGCGGCTGGGCGCCCTCATTGACGCGGCGCGCGCGGTGGGGCCGGACCTCGTGGTGCTCATGCCGCACTGGGGCTTCGAGTACGAGTACTGGCCCGAGTCCCTCCAGCGCGAGCACGCCTACCGCCTCATCGAGCGCGGGGCGGACATCCTCCTGGGCTCCTCGCCGCACGTGCTGCAGCCCGTGGAGCTGGTCTCCATCGACGGCGGGGACCCCACGTGCCCCGCGCAGGTGCGCCGGGGAGGGCCGCCGCGAGTGGGGCTCATCGCGTACTCGCTCGGCAACTTCCTGAGCATCATGCCCACGCGGGCGTGCCAGACGGGCGCGGTGCTGAAGCTCGCGCTCGCGCGGGACGCGGGGGGCTCCCTGCGCCCCGTGGACGTGCGCGCGGTGCCCACGGCGTGCGGGCGGGGCCTGGGCGGCGAGGGCTTCCTGGACGCGGGGGTCGTGGCGGTGGACGAGCTGGGCCTGGAGCGCGCGGCGCCGCACCTCGCGCACGCGTGGCGCACCCTGGGCGGACTGATTTCAACCCGGAGGGACTGAGATGGCGTCGATGCGGGAGCAGTTGGAGGCACTCACCGTGGGCATGGCCCGGCAGGTCGCGGGCTGGCTGCCGGCCGTGACGCCCGAGCGGTACGTGGCCTTCCTGGACATGATGTACCACTACACGCTGCGCAGTGGAGACCGGCTGCGGCTCGCGGCCGAGCGCGCCACGCGCCCCGAGCTGAAGGCCTTCTTCGCGGAGCTCGCGGCGGACGAGCAGTCCCACTACCAGCTCGCGAAGGCGGACCTCGCGGCCTTCGGGCGCACGCCGTCGGACGCCACGCCCCGCGAGGTCTCCGCGTTCCACGCCTTCTGGGAAGGCATCCCGGCGGAGCGCCAGCTCTCGTTCCTCGGCGCGCTGTACGTGCTGGAGGGCGTGGCGCGGCACCTCGGGGGCGACACACGCCAGGGGTTGGGGCGGCTCGGCCTGGACAGGACGCGGGCGCGCTTCCTGCTCGTGCACCTGGACGTGGACGTGGAGCACGGCGCGCGGGCCCAGGCGCTCTGCGAGTCGCTCGGTGCGCACGGCCCCGAGCCCCTGCTGGACGGCGCGCGCCAGGCGGCGGACTTCTGGGTGGCCATCCATCGCCGGGCGCTCGCGGAGGCATAGACCGGGCCCCCGCAGGCCAGCCAGGGTCGAGCCCCTCCCCGAGTCTGGGCTGTCACCGTCCGGCCAACGACGTGCCGGAGGGCTTGAAGGCGGACGGACGTCGTGCTCGACGAGCGGCACGACGGATGGAGACGCGAGGCGGAGGGAATGCGCGGCGTCAGGAAAGGTTTCCACCGCGCGTACCCCGCACGCCGCGCCTCGCCCAACCACGCTTCAAAGGGCCTACAAGACCTCGTGGGTCTTGCTCGCGGACACGCTCTAGACGCCCAGGGCGACGAGTAGCTCGTCCAACTGCTCGAACGTCTCGCCCATCCCACAGGTGCTCCCGGAGGCGATGGCACCGTCGAGAGCTTCCTTCGAGGGATAGAGGTCGTGCACGACGACCCGCGTCTTGCCGCCTTTCTCTTCGAAGGTCACCGTGGTGACGGCCCCCTCCGCACTTTCCTCATTCGTCCAGGCGAGGCGCGAGTGCGGCGTCACTTCGATGTACTTACCGAAGAACGCCATCGGCTGCTCCGAGGCAGGGTGGCCGAACACGAAACGGTACGTGCCCCCGACACGAACATCGGCCTCGCAGGAAATGAAGGCAATCCCAAACGACTTCGGTGCCCACCACCGCTTGAGCAGCTCGGGCGTGGTCCACGCCTCGAAAATGATGCGCGCCGGGCCGTTGACGGTTCGCGTGACGACGAGCTCGCGGTCGGATTTCCGCTCCGTCGTTGTGACGTTCTTCACGGGTTCACTCTCACTTCTTGCGTCCATTGACCTTCTCCTTTTGTTTCAGTTCCTCGACAACCTTGTCTAACTCATCGAAGCGTGAGGCCCAGAGCTGGCGGTACCTCTCGAGCCACGCCGTCTCTTCTTCCAGTTGGAGTGGCCCGAGCTTGCAGGTCCGCACGCGCCCGACCTTCATGGTGGCGACGAGCCCGGCCTGCTCCAAGACGCCGACGTGCTTCTTCATGCCCGTGAGGGTCATGTGGAACTTCTCGGCGAGGTCCGTGATCGAAGCGTCTGAACGTCCGAGCTGCTCCAGGATGCCGCGTCGGGTCGCGTCCGAGAGCGCGGCGAACGAGGCATTGAGGCGGGCACCTGGATGCTGAACCATGTGGTGCAGTATTGTCGCGCGATCTGGCGGAATGCAAGGGGGAGGCGCCAGGCCGTGCTCGCCGTGGGCTTGGAGCTCAAAGACCGGGGCCGCGTCTAGAGCGTGTCCGCAAGGGACTTCACACGGCCTTGATGGACAGCTCACGTGCCGCTTCGACGAAGAGGCGCAGTGGCCCGGAGCGCCGCGCGCGGCTGGGGAAGTAGAGGAAGAGTCCGGGAACGGTGGGCGCGTACGCCTCGAGCACCACCTTCAGCCGTCCGGTGCGCAGTTGCTCCTGCACCTGTGGTTCGAATGCGTACGTGAGCCCGGCGCCTGCCTCGGCCAGGGACAGCATCACGTGGCCGTCGTTGGTGACGACGCCCCCGCGCACCGGCACGCGCCAGTTCCTGCGGCCGCGCTCCAACTCCCAGGCGTAGATCGTCCCGCTCGTCTGCGAACGGTAGGCGATGCATTCGTGGCGCAGGAGGTCCTCGGGCTTCTGGGGCGTCCCGTGGCGTTCGAGGTAGCTGGGGGCGCCCACCACCACGAAGCGGAAGGCCTCGGTGAGACGCACCTGCACCATGTCGCGCTCGATGGCTTCGGTCAGCCGCACGCCCGCGTCGTAGCCCTCCGCCACGATGTCCACGAAGCGGTCCTCGACGACGACCTCCACCTCCACTCGCGGGTGTCGCTCGCGGAAGGCGGGAAGCACGGGTGTGATGACGAAGGGCACCGCCATCTGGGGGGTCGACAGGCGCAACCGGCCCACCGCCTCGCCCGGCTGGGCGGACGCGGTGGTCAGGGCCGCCTCCAGTTGACGGAGCCCCGGGCCCGCCTCCTCCACGAGGCGCCTCCCCGCATCCGTCAGCGCCACGCTGCGGGTCGTGCGCGTGAACAGCACCACGCGCAGTTGCTCCTCAAGCTGCTTCACCGCCTGGCTCACGGCGGATCTGGAGACGCTCAGCTCGTTCGCCGCGCCGCTGAAGCTCCGATGGCGCGCCACGGACAGAAACGCCTGGAGCTGTGGGAATGGAACCGTGTTCATCAGTGCCCCACCTTCGATGACCGCGTCTGACTCACTTCTATCCGAACGCACCTGCCCGCCCCTTCAGGGGGCTGAGCCAGGGCGCTTGCCCGGCCGCCCTCTCGAAGGCACGCGAAGCTACCTCGGGGTCCGAGGCGGATTGTCGAGTTGGGCTTAACAGCCCGTACACACCGTCGCGTCTAGTCCGTTGGGGAACCGGCGCCTATCTCTACAGGTGTCGCTCCAACGCGCTCGTTGGCAGCACGGGAACGAAAGGGACCCTCGATGAAGAAGAACCAGCAGACAGCGGACACGTCCCCCCAGGAGCGTCCAGCCCTCGGTCGCCGTGAGCTCCTGGCGAGCAGTGCCATGATCGGGGCAGGTCTGGCGGTTGGCTCATGGGCCTGCGCCACATCCTCCCGTCAGCCCACGGAGAACACCCGCGAGCTGGCGGGAAGGGAGAGCAAGATGAGGACGCGAAAGCTCGGCGGCCTCGAGGTCTCGGAGCTGGGGCATGGATGCATGAGCATCAGTGCCAACTACGGCCCGCCCGCCGACCGAAGCCAGGGCATCCAGGTCATTCGTTCCGCCCATGAGAAGGGCGTCACGTTCTTCGATACGGCCGAGGTCTACGGCCCCTACACGAGTGAAGACCTTGTCGGAGAGGCGCTCGCGCCCATTCGCGACAAGGTCGTGATCGCCACCAAGTTCGGCTTCAATCTTGAAGGTCCCCCAGGGCTGAACAGCCGCCCTGAGCACATCAAGAAGGTGGTCGAAGGTTCGCTCAAGCGCCTCAGGACCGACCGCATCGATCTCTACTACCAGCACCGGGTTGATCCGAGCGTACCCATCGAGGACGTGGCGGGTGCGATCAAGGAGTTGATCGCCGAGGGAAAGGTCCTGCACTTCGGCCTCTCCGAGGCGAGTGCGCGAACGATCCGCCGAGCACATGCCGTTCAGCCGGTGGCTGCGGTCCAGACCGAATACTCGCTCATGGAGCGAGACCCCGAACGAAACGGCGTGCTCGCCACATGCGAGGAACTGGGGATCGGCTTCGTTCCGTGGGGCCCGCTCGGAATGGGTTATCTGCCCGGGACCCTGAATGCCCAGACACGGTTCGACCCCAAGACAGACCTGCGGTCCGGGTTTGACCGCTTCCGTCCCGAGAACCTGGCGGCCAACGCCCCGTTCGTCGATTTCCTCAAGGGCTTCGCGATCCAGAAGCATGCCACGCCCGCCCAGATCTCCCTGGCATGGCTCCTCGCGCAGAAGCCGTGGATCGTCCCGATTCCAGGCACGCGCAGATTGAACCACCTGGAGGAGAACCTGGCCGCGGTCCGTGTGCAACTGACGCCAGCGGACCTTCGCGAGATCCACACAGCACTGTCGAGACTCGAAGTGCACGGTGGCCGCATGAATGAAATGCAGATGCGCGCCGTTGACGAAGAAAAGAGGAACACCCCATGACTGACAAGAAAGTCTGGCTCATCACCGGCGCTGGCCGGGGGCTGGGCGTCGACATCGCCAAGGCAGCACTTGCTGCCGGCCATGCCGTTGTCGCCACCGGCCGCGACCCCGCGAAGGTCAAGGCGGCGATTGGCGACCACGACGACCTGCTGGCCCTCAAGCTCGACGTCACCCGTCCCGAGGACGCCCAGGTCGCGGTCGAGACCGCCCTCGGAAAGTTCGGTCGGCTTGACGTACTGGTCAACAACGCGGGCAACTTCTACGCCGGCTTCTTCGAGGAACTCAGCTCCGAGCAGGTCCGCAACCAGATCGAGACGCTGCTGTTCGGCCCGATGAATGTCACCCGCGCCGTGCTGCCGACGATGCGCAAGCAACGCTCCGGCCTGCTGCTCACCATCTCCTCGACCGCCGGTATCGTCGGCGGAGCGTTCTGCACGGCGTACGCCGCCGCGAAGTTCGGCCTCGAAGGCTGGGTCGAATCCCTCACGCCTGAGATCGCCCCCTTCGGCATCCGCACGATGCTCGTCGAGCCTGGCTTCTTCCGCACCGAACTGCTCACCGCGGGCTCCACCACCTACGCCAGGCCCTCCATCGACGACTACGCGGAGCGCACCCGGGAGACCGTCGCGGCCTGGAACAGCATGGATGGCAAGCAGGGGGGAGATCCGGCCAAACTCGCCGACGCCATCGTTCAGCTCGCTGGAATCGATGCGCCGCCTGCGCGCTTCGCCGCAGGTGCGGACGCCGTGCAGACCTTCGAAGCCAAGGCCAGGCTCCTCCTTGAACAGGCCGACGCCCACCGCAAGCTGTCCTCATCGCTCGCCCTACAACAGGGCTGAGTTTGGTGTGAACGGGTTCACCGAAGCGCTCCGGCAGCAGAACCCCAAGAAGCACGTCCGGGTGACAGGGCCGGGTCCCTGTATCGCAAGGGCCAGCCGCACCACGACCCCGGGACCCTGACATCGGATCCCGGGGCCGCCATTTTCACCTCACGCCCGCGCTTCGGACACGGACGCCTGGAGCGCTTCGGGCACCGGCTCGTACGTCCCCAGGCGCATGCTGGCCTGGGCGCGTCCCTGCGTGCGGCCGCGCAGCGCCGTCACGTAACCGAAGAGGCTCGCCATGGGCACGCGCGCTGACACGCTCCGCGCAGGGCCCTTCGCCTCCATGCCCAGCACCCTGCCCCGCCGCGACGACAGGTCGCCCAGCACGTCGCCCAGGAACGCCTCCGGCGTGGTGACCTCCACCTCCATCACCGGCTCCAGGCCCAGGAGCCCCGCGCGCCTCGCCGCCTCCTGGAGCGCCATCGAGCCCGCGATGGCGAACGCCTGCGGGGTGGAGTCCTTCATGTGCATGTCCCCATCCACCAGCCGCACCTCCACGTCCACCAGCGGCACGCCGTCGCGCAGGCCTCGCGCCATGGCACCCGCCACGCCCTTCTCGATCGCGGGAATCAGCTCCCTGGCGATGATGCCGCCCTTCGTGTCGTCCACGAAGATGAGCCCCGCGCCTCGCGGCGCCGGCCCCACGTCCAGCACCACGCACGCGAACTGTCCGGGCCCGCCAGTCTGACGGACATGGCGGTACGTCTGACGCACCGCGCTCCGGAGCGTGTCGCGGTAGGCCACCTTGGGCTGTCCCACGCGCGCCTCCACGCCGAACTCCGTCTTCAGTCGTTCCACGATGACCTCCAGGTGAAGCTCACCCATGCCGGACAGCAGCACCTGGCCGCTCTCCGGATCCACACCCACGCGCAGCGACGGATCCTCCGCCGCCAGCCTCCGCAGTCCCTCCTCCAGCTTCGGCAACTCCCCGGGTGAGCGCGCCTCCACGGCGAGCTGCACCACCGGCTCCATCACCCCCAACGCCTCCAACATCACCGGCGCGTCCGGGTCGCACAGCGTGTCGCCCGTCCGCACGCCCTTGAGGCCGAGCACCGCGCAGAGGTCACCCGCGTGCACCTCCGCCACCTCCTCGCGGCGGTTGGCGTGCATGAACATCAGGCGGCCCACCCGCTCCTTGCGACCGGTGGCGGGATTGAGCAGGACGGTACCGGCCCTCAACGTGCCGGAGTACACGCGCAGGAACACGATGCCGCCCACGGACTTGTCGCTCATCAGTTTGAACGCCAGGGCCGCGGGGGGCGCCGTGTCGGACACGGGACGGGACACCTTCTCTTCGGTGCCCGGCAGACAGCCCTCCACGGAAGCGAGGTCCGACGGCGCGGGCAGGTAGTTGACGACAGCGTCCAGCAACATCTGCACTCCCTTCTTCTTGAAGGCCGACCCGCACAGCACCGGCACCAGCGTTCGCGCGAGGGTGCCCGAGCGCAGCGCGCGCTCCAGGTCCTCCGCGGTGATGTCCTCCAACCGCCCTTCCACGAACTTCTCCAGCACCGTGGCGTCCACGTCCGCGCACGCCTCGATGAGGCGCAGGCGCAAGGGCAGCACCTCCTCCAGCAGCGCCCCCGTCACGGGAGCGTCGTCGTCGAACCGGCCCTCCTCACCGTCGAAGCGGACGGCACGCATGCGCACCAGGTCCACGAGGCCGTGGAACTCCGCGCCGTCGCCCAGGGGCCACTGCACGGCCACCGGGTTCGCGCCCAGTTTCTCCTCCAGCGACTTCACGCTCATGGCGAAGTCCGCGCCCACCTTGTCCATCTTGTTGATGAACGCGATGCGCGGCACGCCGTAGCGGTCCGCCTGACGCCACACCGCCTCCGACTGGGGCTCCACGCCCTGGCTCGCGTCGAACACCGCCACCGCGCCGTCGAGCACGCGCAGCGACCGCTCCACCTCGATGGTGAAGTCCACGTGGCCCGGCGTGTCGATGATGTTGATGCGGTGGAGCGCGCCCGCGGCGCGCCCATGTCGGGGTTCCCAGAACGCGGTGGTGGCCGCGGAGGTGATGGTGATGCCGCGCTTCTTCTCCTCCGGCATCCAGTCCATCTCCGTGGAGCCGGAATGCACCTCGCCCATGGAGTGGATGCGGCCGGTGAAGAAGAGGACGCGCTCGGTGAGCGTCGTCTTGCCCGCGTCGATGTGGGCCATGATGCCGATGTTGCGGTAGCGCTCGATGCGAGTGGTGCGGGACATGGAAGTCTCCTGATCCCGTCGGGCAGCGAGGCCCGCGGGTTGGGTTCTGGAAGCACTGGTCGAATGAAAGGAATGAGGCGACGCGGGCCTTCAGGCGCACGCACGCGCGACACTCCGGAGGGGCACGTCAGGCCCGCTCAGGAACGCGTGAGGACACACGAAGGCACCACGGGAGTCATCGGGCGGAGACGGGACTCACGGCACACGGGAACCAGCCACCCCGCGCACCGGAATACACCGGTCCGCCTGCTCAAATATCGAGCAGAACCTCGTGACGGGGGGCGAGGCGCACGTCCGCCGCCGGCGCGAAGGCGCTCAGGGTCGGCAGGGCATGTGAGAAGACGGGCCTCATGATGATTCATAAGTAACCGCCCAACCCGACCTTGTCAATCCTGTCACCAATGAGGAAAACCTGTTTTCCTTGGCACCCTCAACCCTTGAATCCCAAAGGATGGGTATGCCCAGGTTCCACAAGACCTTGCTGACGGCTTCCATGACGCTCATCGGCTTGAACGGGTGCGGCGGCGACCCGCTGGACGCGACGACGGACGGCCCCGCCCCGGAGGTGACGGAGGCCCGGGCTTCAGCGCTCCAGCTCGCCGTCGTGTGCGCGCCGGGCGCACCGGACGCGGACGGCGACGGCATCTGCGACGCGGCGGAGGCCGACTACGGCACCAACCCCAACAGCTCCGACACGGACGGCGACCGGCTCAGCGATTACGCGGAGCTGTTCGGCTCCGGCGGCGTGAACCTGCCCGCGCTGGGCGCGAACCCGCGCAGGAAGGACGTCTTCATCGAGGCGGACTACTACGCGAACCGCAAGCCCACGCAGGGCGCGCTGGACCGGGTGATTGCCGCCTTCGCCACCGCCCCGGTGCCCAACCCGGACGGCTCCACGGGCATCACGCTGCACCTGGCGTTGGATCAGCAGATCGCCACGGCGGACGCGGACGCGGACCTGAACCCCGTGTGGACGGACTTCGACCGCATCAAGACGAAGTACTTCGCCGCCAACCGCGCGCCGTTCTTCCACTACATGGTGTTCGCGAACACCTACAGCGGGGGCACCTCCAGCGGCATCTCGCGCGGCATCCCCGCGCACGACTTCCTGGTGACGCTGGGCGGCTGGTCCACGCCGGGCGGCACGGAGTTGCAGCAGGCCGGCACCATCATGCACGAGCTGGGGCACAACATCGGCCTGCGCCACGGCGGGAACGATGACAGCAATTACAAGCCCAACTACCTGAGCATCATGAACTACGAGTATCAGGTGTATGGCTTCCGCATTGGCGGCGTGAACAACGTGTTCGACTATTCGCGCGTGCGCGTCGCCTCCTTCAGCGAAGCGGCTGTCAATGAAGTCTCCGCCTTCGCCCCCGTCGCCCCCACCACCGAGGCGGACCTCGCCCTCATCGGCGGGCTTCGCTTCAACAGCGTCCAGGTCAGCGGCACCGCGAGCGCCAACCTCGACTTCAACGCCAATGGCAGCATCCAGACCGCCGCCTACGCCCGGGACTTCAACCGCAGCGGGACCGCCACCAACGTGTTCCCCGCGTCGCAGCACGACTGGCTGGCCCTGAGGTACGACGGCGCCGGGCAGATTGGCGACGCCGCGCTGGGCACCTCCCGGACGCTGGAGCGCGAGGAAGCGTTCCTCGTCGTCCCGGAGAAGGTGGAGTCCTGCCTCACCTCGGAGCAGTTCCTCGCCCGGTAGTCGCTACCTCCCCTGCTGAAAGTCGCATACCGCCGCCGGGCCCTCCTTCAGGGGGACCCGGCGGTTTCCGCGTCCACGGCAATCAATGCCTGATTCCCTCAAACCAAATCAGTCAGGCGAGAAAAGAAGATCCGTAAAAGCCGGTGAATCTCAAGAATAGGGTGATTGGCGCGAAGCCAATCCTTTGCGAACAAAGGGATTCACATGTCCAAGCTTCATCAGACCCTGCTGACCGCTTCCGTGGCACTCCTCGGATTGAACGGTTGTGGCGGCGCCGACCTCCCGGAGGAGGAACCGGTCATCACCCAGCAGGGCATGGAATTGGCCATCCCGCTGCCGATCCCCGCCTGCGCGGGCGCGCTGGACTCGGATGGCGACGGCGTCTGCAACCTCGTGGAGACACTGCTGGGCACCAACCCCAACAACCCCGACACGGACGGGGACCGGCTCAACGACTACGCGGAGTCGTTCGGCTTCGGCGGCGGCCTGGATCTGACGGCGCTCGGCGCGAACGCGCGCAGGAAGGACATCTTCATCGAGGCGGACTACTACCCGGGGCAGCAGCCGACCCAGGCGATGCTGAACCGTGTCATCACGGCCTTCTCCAAGGCGCCAGTGTCCAACCCGGATGGCTCCACGGGCATCACGCTGCACATCGTGGTGGACCAGCAGATCGCCGCGGCGGACGCGGACCTGGACCTGAACCCGGTGTGGACGGACTTCGACGTCATCAAGGGGAAGTACTTCGCCGCGAACCGCGCGCCCTACTTCCACTACATGCTGTTCGCGCACCGGTACGCCGGCGGCAACTCCAGCGGCATCTCGCGCGGCATCCCCGCGCATGACTTCGTGGTGACGCTGGGCTTCGCCGCCGGCATCACGGAGCTGCAACTGGCCGGCACCGTGATGCACGAGCTGGGGCACAACATCGGCCTGCGCCACGGCGGCACCGACGACGCCAACTTCAAGCCCAACTACCTGAGCATCATGAACTACGAGTACCAGTTCTATGGCTTCGGCATTGGCGGCCTGAACAACGTGCTCGACTACTCGCGCGTGCAGGTGGCCTCCTTCAACGAGCTGAGCGTCAACGAGGTCTCCGGGTTCGCGCCCGTCGCCCCGACGACCGAGGCGGACCTCGCGAAGATCAGCGGGCTTCGCTTCAACGACGCCCAGGTCACGGGCAACGCGAGCACCAACATCGACTTCAACAACAACGGGGGCATCGAGGCCGCGACCTATAGCCGGGACTTCAACCGCAACGGCGTCGCCAACGTGTTCCCCGCGTCGCAGAACGACTGGCTGGCGCTCGCGTATGACGGCGGCGGGCAGATTGGCTTCGCCACGTCGGGCCTCACCCAGGACCTGGGCCGCCAGGACCTGTTCCTCGTCGCCCCGGAGAAGATGGAGCCCTGCCTCACCGTTCCCGAGCGTGACGCCCGGTAATCACTGCCGTCCCCGCTGAACCGTCGCATTCCGCCGCCGGGTCCTCCTTCACGGGTGGGCCCGGCGGTCGTGTCTCCAGTCCCGGACGCGACGCCGGAACTCAATACCGGCGCCTGCGCCGGCCGGGGCCCTTGCGCTTCCCATGCGCGGTCCCCGACTCCTCCGGCCAGACCCGCCGTCCGGGCGTGGGCCGCACCCGACCCGCTTCGGCCACTTCGTCCGGCATCCACGGCCTGTCGAGCATCTCCTGCAACTCCAGCAGGGACTCCGCGCGGACCATCCCGCGCCGCCCCCGCGCCACGCAGAAGCGGGCAGGACGGTCGAGCACGGGCAGCTCCTCCACCACCAGCGTGCGCGCCAGCTTCTCCGGCAGGTGCAGCCACACCGCGCCTCGGGCCGCTCCTTCCGCGTCCGTCTCCACGTCGTACTCCAGCGGGACGTCCTGTTCGCGCACGGAGGCCGTGTCCGGCAGCGCCAGGAGCGCCTCCCGCGTCTCCGGGGAGGCGAACCGGTCCAGGTTGAAGAACAGCATGCGGTCGCGGAAGTCCTCCATGGAATCCACGCCGTCCAACTGGGCTTCGTAGTACGCGGTGAGCTCCGGCAGCCCCAGCCTCGGCGTCCGCCCCCCCGAGCGGCGCCACAGCTCGCGGGCCTGGGCGATGGAGACGCGGTGGCTGTCCACCGCCGGGTGTGCGGCCTCCCCCCGGGCCAGCGCCTCCGCGAGCGCGTGACGGGCCAGCACCGTCAGCTCCGGACCCCAGGCGCGCAGCACCTGCTCCTCGTGCGACAGCTCGAAGCCGAAGTAGTCCAGTTGCTGTTCGAACACGAGCGCGCGGGCGCGCGGGTCATACACGGGCGTGGCCGCGTTGCGCTGGGCGTACTTGCGCAAGAGCGACAGGGGAAGCTGGGTGCCGTCGATGCCGGCCTGCGAGTTGCCATTGCGGTCCGCGAAGTAGCGCAGCACGCCCGCCACCGCGCCCTGGTCGCCGCACACGCTCGACTTGGACACCCGCGCGGCGTCGCCCCAGGCGGTGCGCTCGTCGATGACCAGGTCGAAGGGCATGTAGCGCGCGAGCAGGTCGCAGAAGCGCTGGTGGATGCGCGTGTTCGCGAAGGGCATCTGTCCGGGCAGCGGCAGGCCCACGCTGCGGTACACGCTCGACAGCGCGAGCGCCGCGTCCTCCACCGCCTTCACCAGCACGCCGCGCGAGTCCGCCCAGGCCAGCAGCCGCTCCGCATCGAAGACGTGGCGCGGCAGCCCGTGCGCCTCCCCCATCGCGCCCGCCGCGCGGAAGGCCTCCGCGTACAGGTTGTAGGCGGTCAGGTGGTCGCTTCCGGCGACGAGCACCCCCTCCAGGTTTCTCTCCTCGCGCGTCATGCGGTGCAGCGAATCAATGCTGCTGCACACCGCGAGGAAGGGAATCAGCGCCTCGTCCGCGTTGACGATGAGCTCCGCCCACGGACGGTCCACCGGCAGCGCCTCCACCGCGCGTCCGTAGTCCGTCAGCCGCCCCTGCGCATCCACGATGTGCCGCGCCTGCAACTTCGTCAGCGCGCGGCGGTAGGCCACCTTGTCCAACGGCACCGGCAGATCCAACTCATCCGCCCACACGCCCAGCGCGGCGGCGGTGAGCGCCACCCGCTCCGGCTCGCCCGCGAGCTGGAACTCCGGCTCGGTGGGCTTGAGCGACGCGAAGTGGACGGCCCGGTCGCTGAGGATGAAGACGCGCCCGCCCTCCACCCGTCCGTGCACGCGTCCGGCCATCTGCAACAGTTCGTTGTTGCCCAGGTGCACGCGCACCAGCACGTTGCGCCCGCCCTCCACCCGGGTCGTGAAGCGCACGTCCTCGATGACGACGGTGTCCAGCCCCGGCACGTTGAGCGCGCTCTGGCCGGCCGCCGTCATCGCGAGCAGGAAGGGCCGGGGCGTGGTGCCCTCCAGGAAGGGGCGGATGGCGCGCAGCGGTTCCCCACCGTGGTAGTGCGCGGCGTGCAGGTCCGGGAAGCGGTCGCGCACGCTGGACGCGGTCTCCTCCACCGCCGCGCGCGTGGCCAGGAACACGCCTACCCCGCGCTCCCCCTTGCGCACGTCCCGGAAGAACGCGTCGTCCAGGAACGCGCGCGACTGCCGGTGCTCGACGATGACCCGGGCCGCCTTCGCGGGGTCGAACGTCGTCACGCGCAGCACGTCCGCGCTGCCCAGGTAGGACGCGTAGAAGGCCGGGTCCACCGTGGCGGACAACCACACGAAGCGGCAGCCCACGCGCTTGCCCAGGGCCAGACACAGCTCCAGCTCCGCGGACGTCTGATGGATTTCATCGACGATGAGCGTGTCGTCGCGCCGGATGGCGCCGTCCTGGAACCACCGGCGCGCGATGCCGGTGGTGACGATGAGGACGTCACACAGGGACGTCTCCGCCGAAGCCTCGCGCTCGCGGTTGACCACGGCCACCGTCAGAGGACGTCGGTCCAGCACCTCCTCCGCGATGGTGCGGATGGCCAACGTCTTGCCCGTCCCGGTCCCCGCCACGATGCCGAAGCCCTCCCCGCTCCGGGCCAGCGCGCGCAGGCGCTCCCCGTGGTGCTCCTCCAGGTAGGTCTTCATCCGAAGGCCCATCGCCAGTTCGATGGTCTCGCACGCGGCGCGCGTGGGCGCGATGACCACCACCCGCCCGCGTGAGGACGACACGGAAGGGGACGACGTTCGGGGCGGCAGGTAGCGGTCGGTGGGCGTTCGCACGAACCCCGTTGATACGCACTGCCGGCCCCCAGGGATAGCTCCGTGTGCAGGAAGCAGGCCCGGAGCCCCGGGACAAATTGTCAGGGTGGGTGAGGAATATTTATTCCGGCCTTCGTAGATGTCCCGGCTGGCGAGAAGCGCCCAGCCCTTGACTCCTTCGAGGGGGACTTCCATGTCCATGTTTCACAAGAATCTGCTGACGGCCTCCATGGCCCTCATCGGTCTGAACGGTTGTGTCTACGGCTACGTCTACGACGCGGCGACGGGCAGTCCCGTCCAGGACGTGACGGTGACGGTCGCGTCCGGCCTCTGCTCCGGCACGGGCTGTGGCAGCAATCCCACCTTCCAGAAGACGGACACGGAAGGCTTCTATGTCTTCGACGCCTATGGCAACCGCCATGGCGACGCCAACGTGCAGATCATCACCGTGGCCTCCGGACAGGAAGCCACCCGGCTCCTCATCAGCCGCACGGGCTACCGCTCCGTGAACGTCTACCACCGGCCCAAATACGAGCAGGTGACGCAGGACGGACAGTCCTACGACGTCTCCCTCGTCCAGCCCGTCTACCTGTGCGCGACGAACGCCGTCGACTCCGACGGGGACGGCGTCTGTGACGCGGCGGAGCTCAAGTACAAGACCAATCCCTACAACTCCGACACGGACGGGGACCGCATCAGCGACAGCGCGGAGCTGTTCGGCTACGGCGGCGTGGACCTGCGCTACTTCGGCGCGGACCCGAGGAAGAAGGACCTCTTCGTGGAGATGGACTACTACCCCGGCCTCAAGCCCACGCAGGGCGCGCTGGATCGCGTGACGGCCGCCTTCGCCGCCGCGCCGGTGACGAACCCGGACGGCTCCACCGGCATCGCGCTGCACCTGGTGGCGGATCAGCAGATCGCCGCGGCCGACGTGGACCTGGACCTGAACCCGGTGTGGCCGGACTTCGACGTCATCAAGGCGAAGTACTTCAACGCGCGCCGCGCGCCGTTCTTCCACTACCTGCTGGTGGCGGACCACTACGACGGGGGCGGCTCCAGCGGCATCTCGCGCGGCATCCCCGGGCACGACTTCATCATGACGCTGGGCAACTGGGGCACCCCCGGTGGCACGGAGCAGCAGCAGGCCGGCACCCTCATGCACGAGCTGGGGCACAACATCGGCCTGATGCATGGCGGCAACGAGAACGCGAACTACAAGCCCAACTACCTGAGCTTGATGAGCTACAGCTACCAGTTGGGCGGCCTGCGCGTGGACAACGTGAACGGCGTGCTCGACTACTCGCGCCTGCGCATCGGCACCGTGTACGAGTCGTCCGTCAACGAGGTCTACGCCTTCGCGCCCCTGAGCCCCACCACCGAGGCGGACCTGGCCCACTACGGCGTGCGCATCAACAACACCTTCGTCAGCGGCACCGCGAGCGCCAACCTCGACTTCAACAACAACGGCGCCATCCTGAACGCGTACGTCGCCCAGGACCTCAACGGCGACGGAGACAAGACGGACGTCTACGCCGCGTCGCAGAACGACTGGACGGCACTCGTGTACGACGGCGCGGGCAGCATCGGCGACGGCTGGCTGGGCAACACCCAGGGCCTGGCCCGCTCGGAGCCCTTCTTCGTCGTCCCGGAGAAGACCGAGGCCTGCATCACCGAGTCCCAGGCGCGCGGCGGCCGATAGTCCGCCTCCCCCTTCACTGAAGCGCAGTTCCCGCCGCCGGGTCCCTTTCGAACAGGAGCCCGGCGGTCCTGCTTTCTCCCGCCGCCCTACCCTCCAGGACATACCGCCCCGCGCCGCCAGTGATGTAAACTTACAAAATGCCGAAAATCGCCCTCGTGGGATACGGACGGTTTGGACGTGCGCTGGGAGCGCTGCTGGAGGCGGCGGACCTGGGCTACCGGGCGATGGACCCGGGGGCCGCGCTGCCGGAGGCGATTCGGGCCGGCTCGGTGCCGGAGCTGCTGGAGGGGGCGGAGCTGGTGGTGGTGGCGGTGCCGGTGCCCCAGATGCGGGAGGTGCTGCTGGCGCTCAAGCCCCACCTTCGGCCGGAGCACCTGGTGCTGGACGTGGGCAGCGTGAAGGTGAAGCCGGTGGAGGCGATGAAGCAGGTGCTGGGGGCGCAGGCGCCCTGGGTGGGCACGCATCCGCTCTTTGGCCCCTTGAGCCTGGCGATGGCGGAGCGGCCCATGCGGGTCGTCGTCTGCCCCAACCCGCTGCATCCGGACGCGGCCCCGCGCGCGCGGCGGTTCTACGAGGCGCTGGGCTGTGAGGTCATCGAACAGACGCCGGAGGGGCACGACCGGGTGATGGCGGAGACCCACGCGCTCACGTTCTTCGTGGCCAAGGGGATGGTGGATTCGGGGGTGGCCGTGGACGTGCCCTTCGCGCCGGCCAGCTTCAAGGCGCTCTCGCGCACCATCGAGACGGTCCGCTCGGACGCGGGCCACCTCTTCACCGCCATCCAGCAGGAGAACCGCTTCGCGACGCAAGCGCGGGAGCGCCTGCTCGAAGCGCTTCAGGCCATCCACCGCGACCTGGCGGCCCTGCCCGCCGTGGCCAGCGCGCGGCAGACGGAGGGCATGGCGCTGCCGGGGCTCGCGTCCGGGCCGCCGGAGCCCCGGGAGACGCGCGAACACATCGATCAGCTCGACCGGGAGTTGGTGGAACTGCTGGCCCGCCGCAGCGAGCTGGCCCGCCGTCAGAGCCGCGCCCACGCCCCCGAGGAGCCCGCTGGGACGAAGGCGCTGTTCGCCACGCGCCGGGCCTGGGCGAAGGAATTGGGATTGGACCCGGAGGAGGTGGAGGCCCTCTTCCGGATCATCGTCGAAGCGCCGGGCGTCGGGTAGCCTGCGCGTCGCCATGGCACGACGGCCTCCGAGCCCTCCCGCGGTCCAGTACGGTGAAAAGGCCCGGCGCCGCTCGGACCGGAAGCGCCATGCGCGGACGACCCAGCGCCAGCAACAGGACGCGGCAGAGATGAAGCGCTGGCTGGAACAGCAGTCCCTGCGGGGGCAAGAGTACGCGCTGGTCTGTGGACTCCTCCAAACGTGGATGCGGACCCCGGACGGCTACCTGACCGGGGTCATGGACATGCTCATGGAGGAAGACCTGCGCAGGCGGCTGAAGCACTACCTGGAGCGCCACGACCGGGCGTTCTCCACGCACGAGGAGGCGGACTTCGTGATGGTCGGTGGATCCAGCAAATGGGTGGACTGACTCAGATGTATTCGTCCAGCCAGTCGAACATCCGGTGGTTGGCCACGGCCTGCGCCGCTTCCTGGCAGTGCAGCAGGCCGGTGTCCTCCTGGGTGAAGAGCAGGTAGTCCTTCGGGCAGTTCAAGGCGTCGAAGAGCAGCCGCGCCTGTCCCTGGGAGAAGGCCTCGGCGGTGCCGTCCATCACCAGCGTGCGGCAGCGGATGCGGTGGACGACGGGCTCGTTGTTGAACTCCCGCAGCTTGAAGAGCAGGTCCGACGGCGAACTGGCGCCGTGCTTGTTCATCGAGTCCTTCATGTACCAGCGGAACAGGAACACCTGCGCCATGAGCTGGGCCATGCCCGCATCGAAGGCCTGGGGGTCGCTGTCCAGCAGCGGCATCAGCTCCGGGAAGTACATGTTGAACTGCTCGAAGGAGGACGCGCCCCAGTTCAGCACGCCGGGATTGGGGATGAGCAGCTTGATGCGCCGCTCGAAGGCCGCGGCACGTGGCACCAGCGCACCACCCATGCTCCACCCCAGCAAGGCGATCCGCCGTGAGTCCACGCCCGCGATGCACAGGGCGAAGTCCACCACCGGCCGGATGACCTGCTCCCAGTCGGGCCGGAAGGGCAGTCCCTGCTCGCGGATGGCCATGCCCTGTCCGGGCGCATGCACGATGAGGCAGTGGTAGCCCCGCGCCAGCGCCGCATCAATGACATACTTGGACTCCTCCGGCCAGGCGTCGCGGCCCTGCTGGAAGATGAGCAGGGGCGCGAGGCTCCGCGAGTTCGGGGCGCGGAAGAAGTAGCCGGGCAGCGTCGTGCCTTCATAGGGGATGCGCACCGCGACCCCGGGAATCTTGAGCAGCGTGAGGGCCTTGTTGTACGCGTCCACCGCCTTGCGCCCGGTGGCGAGCACGCTCGGGTCGCCCGGTTCGGGGTGGTGGATGAGCGCGGCGCGGTAGTAGTTGGCGGCGCGCAGGTAGGCATTGCCGGCGCTGATGGCATGACGCCGGAACAGGCTCGCGTCGCCCATGGTGCGGATGCGGTCGGCGGTGCGGACCCACTCGTTGGGCCAGCTCCAGTCATCTCCCGGGACGATGCGGCGCGCGGTGTCCAGCACCTCGCCAATGTCCGCCTGGGCGCTGTAGGTCGCGGCCAGGAAGTGGAGCAGTTGGCTGTCCATGATGGGGTCCTCCATCATTCCCAGCTCGTACCAGGGGCGCGGTTCCTCCTGGGGCGAAGCGGCAGCGGAGACAGACGGCGGGCGCGCGGCGAGGGCCGGCGTGCCCCGGAGGAGCGCGAGGCCTCCCGTCAGCCCCAGGCTGGCTTGGATGAGGGTGCGACGGTCCAGTGAACTGCCCATGGTCTTCGACCTCCAGCAATCGGGTGCTGGTGGGTCGAACACCGGGGGCCTCATTTCCTGTCACCCGTCACGTGCCCCCTCGTCAGGGCCGGGTGGCCAGGAGCGCGAAGACGCGATGGGGAATCGCCAGGGGCTCCTCCGGGAAGCGCTCCGCGAGGAGCTGGGCGTGCGCGAGTTCGAAGCGAGCCGCCTCGTCGGCGGGGAGCGCCGCCCCCACCTTGGCGCTGGCACGCACGCGGCCCCTCCACGCTTCGTGGGAGTAGTGGACGACGGTGTCGAAGGAGAAGGACTCCAGCGCGGTGAAGCCCGCCGTGGCCACATCGTGGAACCACCGGGGATAGATGCCGACGTCATGGCCGAAGCTGACGTAGGGCGCGACCTGGGAGGGATTGAAGGTGTCGATGAGGGCGTGGACGACCTCCACCGCGTTGCCCGGCAGGGGCAGCCAGTCGAAGTGCGCGATGACCAGCCGGCCGCCCGGAGCCAGCACCCGCCAGGCCTCCCGGGCCGCGGCGGCGCGGTCGAACCAATGCCAGCACGTGCCGGCGGTGACGAGCTCGAAGGCGTTCGAGGCAAGCCCGGTCGCCTCCGCCGGGGCCACCCGGAAGTCGATGGACAGACCTTCGGAGGTGGCGAGCTGTCGGGCGGACTCCAGCATGGAAGCGGAGACATCCAGCGCGGTGACCACGCCTCCGCGCTTCGCCAGTCCCCGGGCCAGGGTGCCCGTCCCCGCGCCCAGGTCGAGCACGCGAACCCCGGGGCGGACGACACCCTCACGGACGAGCCGCTCGAAGAAGGCCTCTGGAAAGCCGGCGCGATGCCGTGCGTAGTCTTCAGACGTGCGGCCAAAGTCCACCTGCATGGGGGTCCTCCTCGGTTGGGTTCCGGGCCTTCCGGTGGGCTGACACATCGACAGCGACCCGGGCCGCGTCGACACTCACCCGCCAGAAGGTGGAGGGAGCATGGATAGACGTCGGGGTGGACGCTCTCAATCTCGATTCGACCATCGACCTGAGCGCGAGGAGGAGCTGATGTCGGCGCGGGACGCGGCAGCGCTGCTCCGCGTGAAGCGCGCGACGCTGTACACCTACGTGAGCCGGGGACTGGTGCGGTGCTTTCCGGTGCACGATTCGAAGGAGAACCGTTACTCGCGCGCGGATGTGGAGCGGCTGAAGACGCGCCACGACGCGAGGGCGGGGCACGCGGCGGTGGCGGCCGGGGCGCTGCGGTGGGGCGAGCCCGTCATCGACTCCGCCGTGTCGCGGGTGGAGCCGCGGGGACTTGCGTACCGGGGAACCCATTCGGCGGTGGTGCTGGCGACGGAGGGCCGGTCCTTCGAGGACGTCGCGGAGCTGCTGTGGTCGGGCACGCTGCCAGAGCCCGGAGCAACGAGGTGGCGCGCGCCCCGGGTGCCCTTCCCTCCCGCGACGCTGGCGAAGCTCCTGCCGAAGGGGACCCCGCCCGCGAAGGTGCTGGCGACCCTGGTCTCCCTGATGGCGACACGGGACACGGTGCGCTTCGCGGCGCCCCCGGAGCAGGAGCTGGAGCGGGCCCGGAGCCTGCTGCGACAGCTTGCGGCCTGGGTGTGCGTGGCGCGGGCCCCGGCGCGCGTGACGCAAGCCCTGCGGGCGAAGAGCGTGGCGGCCTCCCTGGCGGTGGCGTGGGACGTGGCCTCGCCCCGGGCCCAGGCGGCGTTGGACCAGGCGCTGGTGCTGTGCGCGGATCACGAACTGAACGTGTCGACGTTCGCCGCGAGGGTGACGGCTTCGTCCGGTTCGGACCTGTACGCCTGCGTGGGCGCGGGAATGGCGGCGCTCTCCGGCGCCTGGCATGGCGGCGCCTGCGACCGCGTGGAGACGCTGCTCCGGGAGGTCGGTGCGCCGGAGCATGCAAGGGACGCGGTGTTCGCGCGCCTGCGCACCGGAGCGCTGGTGCCGGGCTTCGGGCACCGCCTGTATCCAGCGGGAGACCCCCGGACGCCCTGCCTGATTCAAGCCGCGCGGGAGCTGAAGCCAGACGCGCCCGGGGTCCGCGTGGCGTCCGCGGTGCTGGAGGTGATGCGGAAGGCAGGACACCCCGCGCCGTCGATGGAGGTCGGGCTGGTGATGCTGGCGAAGGCCCTGGGGCTGCCGGCGGGAGCGGCCTCCGCGGTGTTCGCGGTGGGGCGCTCGGCGGGCTGGGTGGCGCACATCCTGGAGCAGCGCGAACAGGGCCACCTGCTGCGTCCCAGGGCCCGCTACGTGGGTCCACCCTCCTCCTGAACCGGCAGGCGGACAGGCACGCGCAGGGACACAGGGGTCGCTGGGTGGGAGTGCGGCGCGGACCGCCGAAAGTAGTCGGGATGCGGTGCGGGATTCTCGCGGTTGATGGGAGCCATTGATGCCACTCTTTCAAAGGACCCACCGCATGAAGATGACCGCACTGCTCACGTGCCTCCTGGGACTGTTGGCCGCCCTCCCCGCCAGCGCCTCTGACTCCGACTCCAAGGATGTGTTCGGTCAGGAGGTCCCCATCGGACAGGGCCGCCCCACGCTGGTGCTGTACACCAACCGAGGCACCCAGGAAGAGCTCCGTAAGCACGCCTACCAGTTCATCTATGAGATGCGCGCCGAGAAGCCCATCGTCGTCGTCCACGTGGACCTGCGCGACGTGCCGGGCCTCTTCAAGGGCATGGCCCAGAAGAAGATCCGCAAGGGCCACGACGAGTCGATCAGCGAGATGCGCGAGCTGTTCCGCAAGAAGGGCGAAGCCCCTCCCCCCGAACTGGAGTCGTCGCTCTACATGGTCGCGGACACCAAGGGTGAACCCCACCAGTCCATGGGCCTGAAGAAGGGCTTCGAACAGGTCTTCGCCCGGGTGCTGAACACCTCCGGCCAGGAACTCGCCCGGGGTCCCTTCTCAGAGAGCGTGCGGAAGCTCGGTCAGGTCATGATGGCGGCCCGGTAGTACGCATCCACTCGGCGCTTGCCCGTTCATGGGTGGGGCTATGCTGCGCGCATGCCCACGCACTCCCCGCTGTCCTCCCGCCCTTCGAAGTTCGTCCCCGTCCTTCGCATCCCCGTCCTGCTGGCGACCGCCCTGATGACCATGGGAAGCGGGATGGGCAATCCCGGCTGCGGCAGTGGCTCCAGTTCGTCCCCCGCGGAGCCGACGTGTGAGAAGGGCTGCGCCATCGCAGGCAGCTACCAGCTCGCGTTCGACGACGCCTCGCCGCTTCCGGACGGCTGCAAGGCGATGAACGTGACGCTGCCCAGGGGGCCGCTCGAGTTGAGCTACGCGAACACGGAGCTCACCGCCACGCTCAACGGCGTCGACCTGTCGGGCTACTACTACGGCGCGCCGGACCTGACGTTCCTGCTCGGTGGCAGCCACGACGTCACGGACAAGACCTGGTACCACGTCAGCTTGAAGGCCGACGTGTCGCCCTCTCCCGAAACGGACGCCACGCCCGTGACCCTCCGCGGCACCTACGAGGTGTCCACCTACACGAGCGAGGAGAACGGCCCCGCCTGTGTCTTCAGGCGCACCTACAAGGCATACAGATAGCGCTCGTGTTCCAGGCTCCGGCAGCGGGGCTGGAAAAAGCCCGCGAAGATGCAGCCACAGGGTGACTTCACGCGGATGAGGGACTGAACGCCCACGGCCCGTGCGGTAGCTTCGCAGGCCATGCGATCCCCCCTCGTTGCATCCCTGTTGTCCCTGCTGCTGAGCGCACCGGCCTGGGCCACGGTGCCTGGCGGCTTCACCGAAACGAACTATTCGTCCAACACGCTGACCCCCGCCACCGGCATGGCGTGGGCTCCGGATGGTTCGGGCCGGCTGTTCGTCACCCTCAAGAACGGCACCATCCGGACGGTGGCGATGAAGGACGGCGTCCTGGAGACGCAGGCGGGCAGCCTGGTGACCCGCGTGTTCGCCACAGAGCCCACCGTCCACACCAACAGCGAGTGTGGCCTCATCGGCATCGCGTTCGACCCGAACTACGTGGTCAACCGCTACGTCTACTTCTTCGTCACCGTCTCCGCCTCCGAGCAGCGCATCGTCCGCTACACGGACTCCAACGGCACCGGCATCGCGCGCACGGAGGTCGTCCGCAACCTGCCCACCACGGGCAACAACCATGATGGCGGCGGCATCGGCTTCGGCCCGGACGGCAAGCTGTACTGGGCCATTGGCGACCTGGGCAACGGCACGGGCGTGGACGCGGACCTCACGTCGATGGCCTCCAAGGTGAGCCGCGCCAACCTGGACGGCACGCCCGCCAACGACAACCCGTTCAACGACGGCGTGGGTCCCAACAACGAATACATCTGGGCGCGCGGCTTCCGCAATCCGTTCACCCTCACCTTCCAGCCCACCACCGGCAACCTGTGGGTCAACACCGTGGGCACGGGCTACGAGCAGATCTTCGTCGCGGCCGCACGCAGCCACGCCGGCTACAACGACTACGAGAACAACCAGCCCGTCGGAAACAACTACATCACCCCCGTCATCAAGTACCGCACCAACGGGACGGACACGCGCAACCTGATCGCCACGGGAGGCGCCGTGCGCACCGGGGGCGTCACCACCTTCACCACCACCAACTCGCATGGCTTCCGCAAGGGCGAGCGCATCACCTTCGAAGGCGTGGGCGACGCGAGCTTCAACGGCGACTTCTACGTCGCCAGCGCGGCCAACGCGCCCAATACCACCACCTTCACCGTGGCCCAGCCGGGGCTGCCCGACGCGAGCAGCGGCGGGGGCACCGCGCAGACGCAGGCCCTGGGCGGCTCCATCACCGGCGGCACCTTCTATGACGCCACCCTCTTCCCGCCGGAGTACCGCGGCAACTTCTTCTTCGGCGACTTCAACTCCGCGCAGGTGACCCGCGTCACGCTCGGCGGGGACGACTCCGTGGCGACGGTGGACGCGTGGGGTTCGAGCTTCAACTCCAACGTGGACATGTCCGTGGGCCCGGACGGAGCGCTCTACGCGCTCGGCTACACCAATGGCGTCGTGCGCCGGATCACGCCGAGTTCGTCCGCGCAGAAGCTGGTCGTGACCTCGCTCAACCTGCGCCTCGTGGAGGGTGGGCGCGCGGCCTTCACCGTGCGGCTCTCCCAGGCGCCCACCGCGTCCGTGACGGTGCAGGTGACGCGGGCCCTGGGCGGCTCCGAGGACCTGAGCATCGCGAGCAGCACGCCCCTCACCTTCTCCCCGACGAACTGGAGCGTGCCCCAGGTCGTCACGCTCGTGGCGGCGGAGGACGCGGACGCGGTCGCGGACACGGCCACCTTCGTGGTGTCGGCGGCGGGCCTTTCAGATGAGTCCGTGGTGGCCACCACCATCGACAACAACGCTGCCCGGCTGGTGCTGTCCACCACGCGGTTGATCGTCCCCGAGGCCGGCACCGCGACGTTCGGCGTGTCGCTCTCCCAGCAGCCCTCGTCGAATGTCACCGTCACCGTGGCGCGCACCCAGGGCGACGAGGACATCACCGTGGACGCCGGGGCCACGCTGAGCTTCACCACCTCCGACTGGGCCACGCCCAAGAACGTCACGCTGCGGGCCGCGGCGGACGCGGACAACGTGGACGGCGTCGCCACCATCACGCTCGCCATCCCGGGCCAGGATGCGCGCTCCCTGGAGGCGGTGGAGGCGGATGACGAACCGCTCCCCCCCTCCATCACCTCCACGCCCGGCCTGTCCGCCGTGGTGGGCGTCGCCTACCCGTATGACGTGGAGGCCGTGGGCCGTCCGGCGCCGACCTACGCGCTGGTGGGCACGGTGCCTCCGGGCATGGCCCTGGACGCGACCACCGGCCTCATCACCTGGACGCCCTCCGCGGCGGGCACCTTCGACGTGACCGTGCGCGCGAGCAATGGCGTGGTACCGAACGCGGACCAGAACTTCACCCTCACGGTGAAGCTGGATGAGCCGCCGCGCGCCATCCTCACGCGGCCCACCGAGGGCGAGCGCGTGTCCGGCGCCATGGCGGAGTTCTTCGGCGACTGCGTGGACGACGTGGGCTGCACGCGCGCCGAGTTCTTCGTGGACGGCGTCGAGTTCTACACGGACATCCGGTCCGACAATCACTTCCACTTCGGCGGCGAACACAACCGCTGGGACACCACCGGACTCCCGACGGGCCTGCACACCGTGCGGTTCGTCGTGGTGGACACCGCCGGAGCGCGAGCCGAACAGCAGGTGACGGTGTGCGTCGGGGACGCGCCGTGTGAAACGGCGCAGCCTGACGCGGGCACCGACTCGGACGCGGGCATGGGCTCGGACGCAGGCATGGGCTCGGACGCTGGCACTCCGGACGCCGGGGCCCAGAAGCCTCCGCCCGTGGAAGATGAATCCGGCTGCGGCTGCGGCGCGGCCCCGGTGGCGCCGCTCGCGTGGCTGGCACTCGCCGCGCTGGCGTTCCGGCGGAAGCGGGCGCGCGCGGAGTAGTCGCAGGCGGGCTTGAGCCCTGGCTGGACCTGAAGCCCGGTGTCCCCACGAGGGTCACCGGGCTTCGTGTCTTTCGACGCCCCCCGCCTTCGCGCTCGGCCGTTGTTGCGACACACGCTGTAGCGGGCGCGGAACGGCGGTCACGGCGCCAGGCTCAGGCGGGCACGTACAGCCTGCTGGGGACGCCTTCGTAGTCGATGATGCGGTCGAGCCTCATCCCGAGCCGCGTCGCGACACGAATGGAGGCCTCGTTCTCCGGGTGGATGACGGCCACGACGGGGGTTTCCGGCAGGTGTTCGCGGGCCAGGGCCAGGGAGGCCCGGGCCAGCTCCGTCGCATACCCGGAGCCCCACGCCTTCGGAGCGAAGCGGTAGGCGAGGTTCAACACCTGCTGGCCTTCGAGCACCTTGTGGCGCAAGCCGCCGAAGCCCACGAGCACTCCCGGGTCGTCGATCCGCTCCACCACCCAGTACCCGAGCCCCCGGTCCGACCAGTCGCCCAGCCACACGGCCAGTTGCGTCTTCGCGGCGTCCAGCGAGCGCATGTGCCCGGAGACAGTGTAGCGGTTCGTCTCCGGATCCCCATGGAGGGCGAACACCGCCTCCACGTCGCTCGCGTGAACGGCGCGCAGTCGCAGCCGTTCGGTGGTCAGGTGCTCGAAAGCCTGGGTCATGATCCGCAGCCTGCATGCAGTGCGGCTCCGCACGCCACCACGTTCATTCTCGCGAGGGACGACCCGCACCTCCTCGGTCTCCTCCCCCTCCACATCGGCCGGGTCCCCGTCGCGGGCTGGACGCATACACAGGATGTGCTGAAAGAACACCGACCCCCACCGTGAGGTCACTGCTCATGCCAGAGCAGCCACCTGGCACGGAGGCCTCTGCCCTGGTGGCGGCGCCACAGTGACACGCCCTGTTGGGCGATTGTGGGTTGACCTTCTCCACCCCAGATCCTTGCCAGCCAAGCAGCCATCACCCACACGGAGAGGCAAGAATGAGAGAGCCCCAGATTCAAATGCGGGCGGTTGGACGCATGTTCACAACATTGATTTCCCTTATCGGGGCCATGGCGCTCCTTCCCGCCTGTGGCAGTGTTCAAGAGGTGCGTGAGGGGGAGGAGCCTGGTGTCTCCGAGGCAGCCATCGCCGTCGCGCCGCCGCTGGGCACGGCCCAGAGCTTCGCCGTGCTGGGTGCGACAACGGTGACCAACACCGGTCCGACCGTCATCACAGGGGACCTGGGTGTCAGCCCGGGCACCGCGATCACAGGCTTCCCTCCTGGGAACGTCATCGGGACGATTCACGCGATGGACGCGGCGGCGGCCCAGGCCCGGAACGACGCCGCGGTGGCGTACGCCAACCTGGCGGGGCAGGCGTGCGACTTCACGTTTCCGACCTCGGAGCTTGGGGGGCTGACGCTCGGGCCGGGCGTCTACTGCTTCGCAACCGGCGCGGCCACGCTCAACGGAACGCTCACGCTCAATGCACTGGGTAACCCCAATGCCGTCTGGGTCTTCAAGACCGCGAGCACCCTGATCACGGGGAGCAATTCGAACGTCCTGCTGATCAACGGCGCTCAGCCCCGCAACGTCTTCTGGCAGGTGGGAAGCTCCGCGACCCTCGGCACGAACTCCACCTTCGCCGGGAACATCCTCGCGCTCACGAGCATCACCGTGACGACCAGCGTGGCTGTCAACGGGAGAGCCCTGGCGCTGAATGGCGCGGTCACGTTGGACTCCAACACGATCACCGTCGATGTGGGTGGCGGGCCGGTCCCCCCCGGTTCTCCCACCCTCAGCAAGGCCTTCACCCCTTCCATCATCTCGGCGGGCGGCGCTTCGAACTTGACCATCACCTTGAGCAACCCCAACCCGGCGATCGCCCTCCTGACGGCGCCGCTCGTTGATACGTTGGCTGCCGGTTTGACGGTCGCCGGCACGGGCAGCACCACGTGCGGCGGGCTCGTCACGGCCAGCGCGAACACGGTGACGCTGCTTGGCGGCTTCATCCCGGCCAACGGCTCCTGCACCGTGACGGTGCCCGTGACCTCCCCTGTCGCCGGCCGCTTCGTCAACATCCTGCCCGCGGGCGCCCTGCGGACGACCAGGGGCAACAACGCGGCCCCCGCCGTCGCGCTCCTGATTGTCACCCCCGGTGCTGGCGTTGCCGCGCCCACGGTCACCAAGTGCTTCAGCCCCTCCACCATCAAAGAGGGTGGCACCTCGACCCTGGTCATCACCCTGACCAACCCGAACAGCACGCCCGCGGCCCTGACGGCGCCGCTCATCGATACGCTGCCTGCCGGTTTGACGACCCTCCCCGGCCCGGCCGCCAACACGTGCGGCGGAGTCGTCACGACCACCCCATACGAGGTGACACTGAAGAGAGGCTCGATTCCGGCCAACGGCTTCTGCACGGTGACCGTGAATGTGACCGCGAAGAATGAGGGCAGCTACTGCAATGAGATCCCGCGGGGCGCCCTCCAGACCGACAAGGGCAGCAACCTGGAACCGGCCACGGCAACCCTGACCGTCAAGCACCGCACGAAGCCCCCTCCCAAGGTCACCGAGTAATTGACCACGCCGCGGGTCGACGACTTCCCCAACCAGCGGACGCCACCCTGAGCGTCTACTGACGGCAGGTCCCTTCCTCGACGGGATCGGATCTCGTCAAGGCAGGTGAAGCGCGGGGCTGGACGGGCCACACCGTCCAGCCCCGTTTGTTCTTGTCGGCTTGCCCTGAGGGACACGTGCGGTGCCGCCCGGCACGCCACCGGGCTCCCTCAGGGCATCACACTCCCCTTCCGGACCGCCCATCCGTCTGGCGTCTCCTCCAGGAGGAGCTGCACGGTCCCGGACAGTGACGCCCTGCGCTCACCGGAATGGATCCTGTATCTGAAGTGCCACGTCTCAAGGCCCCAGGTGATCTCTTCGAGGGTGAGCTTGATGCCCTCGCGGAGGTCGTGTCCCCCGCTTCGCAGCGTCCAGCCCGGAACGTGGAGGACCTCCTCGATGGGCGCATCCAGGGAGAAGGGCTGGGTCCAGAGGGCACAGAGGCGGTGGGGGGTCTTCTCCATCAGGCGCTCCAGCACCCAGGCCACGGCGCACTGGAGGCGCGGCCCATCCTCCTCTCGTTCACGAATCGCAGCATCCCACTGCGCACCTACCGGGCGAGGACCGCCATCCAGCGCCGCGCTCCTGTAGGACGACCGATGCGCCTCCACGAGGGGACTGCGCACCTCGGGCCCCCGCACCTTGCGCAGGGTGCGGACCGGGGTGTGCGCAATCGTGGACTCCACGGAGGACAACCCCGCCACGGACTCCAGGTGCCACCAGCGATCGAAGGTCGCCACGGTCAGCGGCGCAGGGCCCAGCAGCTCCGAGAGCACCCGCCGCGTCACCGCGTCAGGGTCCACCGTGGAGTCCGGACTGGCGCGCTCCAGGTCGCGCAGGAAGCTGGCGAGGACCGCGAGCTTGAGGAACGTCTGCTCGTCCTCGCCCTGCCCTTCGTAGTCATGATCCCCGACCTCCCGCTGACTCCAGAGGTTCGGACGCTCCAGTCGCATCCACGCGGGAACGTCTCGCTCCTTCAGCCACGCTAGGAGCGCTGGCGTGGGGCGCAGCACGTAGAACGCATCCATCAACATCGGCAAGAGCGACCTCCATCCGCGGACGCCGCCAAGGGTAGCCGCTCCCGGGTCTTGACCGTGAAGGTACGCCCCTGAAGACAGAGCAGGGCTGTGCCCCTGAACTCGCTCCACGGATGTCACTTGGGGATCGTGTCCCGACAGAAGGGGGTGTGGTAGCCATTCCGTTGCATGCGACAGCGGCGGCCGTGAACCGCTCGGAGGGAGAATCGTGAATCCGCAGGAGCGCCCGAGCTGGCGACAGCAGTCTCCGGAAGTGCAGCAGCAGGTCCGCCAGGACAGCGAACATTTCCGCAAGTGTCTCGACTACCTGCGGGAGCACTCAGCAGGTGAGCACGAGGGCTTCTACGGCCCCGACAGCATGACCTGGGTCATCTATCGCGAGCCGGTGATCCTCCTCGGCGGACTTCGCGCCATCCTGCTGCAGATCGCCCATCCGGCGGTGGCCATCGGCGTCGCCCAGAACAGCAACTTCCGGGGTGACCTGCTCGGCCGCGCGCGACGCACCTATACGGCGATGTACCAGCTTGTCTTCGGGGGCCTGCCCGAAGCCATGGGTGCCGCCAAGCGGGTCCACAGCCTCCACAGTCGCGTCAACGGCGCACTTCCAGCCGGGGCGGGTCCGCAGGGTGAGGGCCGCTATCGCGCGAACGATCCCCTGCTCCAGCGTTGGGTGCTCGCCACCCTCATCGACGGCGCCATGGAGGTCTTCGAGACCTTCGTGCGCCCGCTCAGCACCGAGGAGAAGCGCCGCTTCTATGAGGAGTCGCGGCTCGCCGCAGCGCAGTTCGGGCTCCTGCCGGAGCAGATGCCGCCCACGCTCGAGGCCTTCTACGCGTGGTATCACGAGCAACTGGCGGGAGATGCGCTGCGCGTGGGAGACACCGCGCGCGAGTTGGCGGGCCTGCTCTTCAATTCACCGTTCACCCGGGGACAGCTCGATGAGTTGCTCACCGCCGGGCTCCTGCCGCAGCGCTGGCGCGAGGCGTACGGGCTGGCCTGGGGACTGGGACAGCAGCGCGCGTGGAGGCTCCTGAAGGGCACGATGCGACGGGCCATCAACCTCACCCCGCCAACGCTCCGCTGCGTCACGGCCTGGCATCAAGCGCAGATGCGGCTGGCCCAGGCGAGAGGAGCGCGGCCGACGGTCATGGCCCGGGTGCTGAACACCCTCGACTCCTACGTCGACGTGCCCTTCAGCATCCGGCCCGTCGCGGCGAAGACCCCAGCGGCCGACAGGGATTGATGTCAGGGCAGTTGAAGCACGGGGCTGGACGGGCCCACCCGTCCAGCCCCGTTTGTCATTGTGTGGTGGAGGGACGCTCGCGCGTCAAGGTCCCACCAACCGGAAGAGCGAGACGTTCGAACGGTTCCAGCTCCCTCCCGGATAGGAGAGCTGGGACGTCGCCGTGAGGGAGCCCGGCACGCCGCTGATGCCATTGACGGTGAGCGTCCCCGCGGACTGGATGTTCGTGGACGGGCTCCCCGTGCAGCCCGGGCACAGCGTCGTGCTCGTCAGGTAGTTCAGGGGCACGGACAGCGACGTGGACGCACTGACCACGGAGCCCTGGAGCCAGACCGGACGACTGCCCGCGAAGGCACACACCGTCGCCACCTGGGTCGTCCCGCGCGTGGCGAAGAGCACGCCCCAGCCGGGCTCCTCGGGGCGATACCAGAGGCCATTGAGGTTCATCGTCGTCGCGCCTCCGCCGAAGTCGGTCCGCACGATGGGCTCCTCTCCCGACAGCGCGCCCAGCGTCCATTTGAAACGCCACTGGTTGTTGGTCACGAGCAGCTTCGCGGTGCCAACGTTGCGGAACGTCGCCGTCGAGCCGGTCCAGGTGCTCTCCGTGAGGGGGCCCACCCACTCCCCCGTCTCCCCGGACATCGTGCTCAGATACCAGATGGGCTGCCCCGAAGCCGTATAGGTGAACCAGGTGAGGGAGACGCCATCCGTCCCCAGACGCTGCAGGTCCCAGCCCTGTCCGGAGCGCGCGGGGTTGGACCAGGGGCCCGTGAGGGGCTGGGGCGGCCTCGCCACCTCTCCGCGGACGGTCACCGACGCCAGCACGTTGAACGGCTCGCCCGTCAGGATCTGGGTGAAGACATAGCTCTGGCCCGCGACAATCCATGGCACCGTCTGCGTGCCGCTCTTCCCGCTGAAGACCAGCGCCGAGCCCTGTCCATTCACGGAGACCAGGATCTGCGTGTCGATCGCATTCTTGCTCGTCCATTGGAGCACCGTCGAACCCTGCCCCCCCAGGGGGACACTGACCGGGTTGGGGGTCGCCGTCAGCGTGCCACTGGCGCCCTCACGGACGATGACCTCCCGCTCCGCCACCAAGAGGCCATTCGCGTGGAGTTGGAAGACGTAGGTATAGTTCGGTGCCAGTTGGGCATACGCCCGTGAGCCCGTGAGCGCCGTGGACAGCACGGTGGCGGGCGCGCTGGAGTTCTTGATCTTCACGGACACCTGCGCCGTGGTGGCCACCGTCGTCGACCAGGAGAGCGTCGTCGTGCCCAGACGCCCCGGTGCGACGTACAGGTCCGACGGCGTCGCGCTGATGCTGCCGTTCACGCGAGGCTGGTTCACGCGGATGCGGCGCTGCGTGCAGACCATCTCCGAAGTCCACGAGCCACCACAGGGGGAACCCGCAGCGCGGAAAGCCTGGACGCAGATGTTGAACTCGATGTCCTGCGGTCCCTGCGGGAGGACCTTCAGGTCCACGAACCTGAAGAGCCTCCGGTCTGGAGCCGTCGGGTCGCTGACGAGCGACGCCTGGATGCCCTTGTAGGCGTCCAGACCGGTCAACGTCACGACGGCCGACACGGCATCGCCACACAGGCATCCGCGCAGCTCGTTGCCGGCTATGAAGCGGACGTAGTCCCCTACGTTCGCGGGGACCGCGATGTCATTGGGATTGACGAACGGGTTGAAGCAGCCCCCCAACGCGGCGTTCGCCGTCTGGGCATGCGCCCCCGGCGCGAACAGCAACAGTGAAAAAAGACAAGCCAGGAATGTTGTCCTCTGGACAAGCGTGAATCGGACCATGGTGTTCCCATCCTCATGCGGTGTGCGTACGGAGCAGCAATCGACCTGGAATGCCTGTCGGCCCCGGGCCCCCGTCTGCCTTTCTTGACCGGGAGTGAATACCACGCGGACGCAAGAACACCGGGATGGATTGACAATCATTCGGGCGAAAGACGGTCCGAAAACAGCCCCCCGCTACGTAGGCATGAGAAGTCATTGAAATCCAACGGGAAACCGCCCGCGGGTCGGTGCCACCCCGGAGCAGCCCGCCCCGTTCGCGCTGGACGGGTCCGCCGGACGGTATGCCCTGGATTCAAAAATCCTTGTGGCCGGTGCGGGGCGTGCCGGGTCTCCTGGACAGCCCGGCATTTTTCACGGGCTCCGCCACCGAACCGGAGCATCCCTTGCGCATCCGCCGCCTTGTCTCGCTCGTCCCCTTCCTGTTCCTGGGAAGCGCCTGCGGTACCAGCACCGTCGACGACGCCCAGCCCCTCACGCAGGACAGCGCCCTGGCGACGAAGCCGGCCCGGGGCGAAGGCCTGCGCCGACTCCAGGCCCAGCGCCCGGAGTTCCTGCGGGGCGCGGGGGAGCTGTCCGCCCGCCGCCTCCTGGTGGACCCCCAGGGCAAGGCGCATGAGCGCCTGGCGCAGACCTTCAAGGGCGTCCCCGTCTTCGGCGCCGCGGCCATCGTGCACCTCGCGGAGGACGGCACCGTCGCCAGCGTGACGGACCGGCTCGCCCGCGACCTCAAGGTGGACACCACGCCCCGGCTCAAGCGGGATGAAGCCATCCAGAACGCCCTTGGCACGCTGGAGGACGGAAGCGTGCTGGTGGGCGCGCCCAAGGCGGACCTGCAGATCCTCGCCGACAGCCGGGACACCCGTCTGACGTGGCGGGTGCAGTTGGAGACGGTGAAGACGGACGGCGGGCCGGCGATGCCGAACATCTTCATCGACGCGCACACCGGGGAGACGGTCCGGGACTTCGACAACCTCCAGACCAGCCGCAACCGCAAGACGTACACGGCCAAGAACCGCACGTCCCTGCCCGGGACGCTGGTGCGTTCGGAAACCCAGGGCCCCACGAGCGATGCGCTCCTGAACCAGGCCCACGACCACGCGGGCTTCACGTACGACTTCTACGCGACCCTCTTCGGCCGTGACAGCTACGACGGCCTGGGCACGGACCTCATCTCCACGGTCCACTACAGCAAGAACTACGTGAACGCGTTCTGGAACGGGACGCAGATGGTCTACGGCGACGGCGACGGCGTGCAGTCCTCCGCGCTGACGGTGCTGGACGTCGTCGGCCACGAATTGACCCACGCCGTCACCGACACGTCCTCGGAGCTCATCTACGCCAATGAGTCGGGCGCCCTGAACGAGGCCATGTCCGACATCTTCGGCGCCTCCATCGAGGCGTACCGGGATGGTGCCGTCAGCGCCAACACCTGGAAGATTGGCGAGGAGTGCTGGACGCCGGCCACCGCGGGCGACGCCCTGCGGTACATGAACGACCCGGCCATCGCGGGCGACTACGACTACTACCCCACGCGCTACACGGGCACCTCCGACAGCGGCGGCGTGCACTGGAACTCCGGCATCGCGAACCTGGCCTTCCACCTGATGGTCTCCGGTGGAACCCACCCGCGCGGCAAGACGAGCAACGTGGTGCCGGCGCTCGACGCCAACAGCTACACGGGCATCCTGAAGGGCGCGGCCATCTTCTACCGCGCGAACACCGTCTACCTGACGGCGGGCAGCACCTTCGCGGACGCGCGCGCCGCCACCTCGCAGGCCGCCTCCGACCTGTATGGCGCAAGCGCCGTCGCGTCCGTCAACGAGGCCTGGAGCGCCGTGGGCGTGGCCGCGCCCCCGACCTGGACCGTCCTCACCACGCTGAGCAACGTCGCGGGCAGCCGCAACGGCAACACGAACCTCAGCTACGTCACGCCGACCAACGCGACCGCGATGCGCTTCGCGCTCTCCGGCGGCACGGGAGACGCGGACCTGTACGTGAAGTTCGGCAGCGCGCCCACGACCAGCAGCTACGACTGCCGCTCGGCGGGTGCCAACAACGATGAGAGCTGCACCCTCAACCTCGCGAAGCAGGGCACGTACTACGTCCTGATCCGCGGCTACTCGGCCTTCTCCGGCGCCACCTTCCAGGTCAGCTCCGGCCAGTAATCCCAGAGGGGTTTGCTGCCCCGCCCCACCGGCGCGGTCGCCATTCCCTGGCGGCCGCGCCGGTTTCTTTCGCGGGCTGTTCCAATCGGCTCCCATTGCGACGCGGTGTGACTCCAAGGCGCGTCCCTCCCCGCGCCCCCGAGCGACTGCGGTCCTTCCGCATCACCCCGTAGCCCCGGCGCGCCCGGGCCGTCAGGAGCTACACGAGAGCGCGGAGCAGCCGGGCTTGGACCGGGCCCAGTCGGGCCGCCGGGCCGCGTAGGTTTCGCGGCCCGGTTGCTCGTCGAAGGGGCGTCGCATCACGTCGAGCAGCAGGTGCACCTTCGAGTCATCACCCGCGTGGGCCGCGTCGATGGCTTCCTGCGCCAGGTAGTTGCGCAAGACGTACTTCGGATTCACCGCGTCCATCCGGCGTGCCAGCTCCGCGGGCTCCACGCCCTCGCGCCGCGTGCGCTGCCACCACGATGTGAGCCATTGGAGGCCCCGCGCGAGGTGGGGCTCGGATACGGGCTTGTAGAACGCCTCACGCAGCACGTCCGGAAACGCGTCAGGCGCCGTGGGAGAAAGCACCACGCGGGACAGGCCCCGGAAGAAGAGCGTCATGTCCGTCTCCTCTTCGCCCAGCCAGGCCAGACACGCGTTCACCCGCTCGACGTCCGCTTCATCCTCCAGCGAGGACAGGCCCAGCTTCGCCGCGTAGCGCGCGAGCATCTCCGCGTTCAGCGTGCGCTGGTATTCGAGCATTCCCGCGTGGAGCAGGGTCTCATCCCCTTCGAAGAGCGGCATCAGCGCGACGCCCAGCCGCTCCACGTTCCACATCCCGATGGCGGGCTGGTTGCCATAGCGGTAGCGGCCGTGTTCGGCGTCCGTGGTGTTGGGCGTCCAGTTGGGGTCGAAGTCGTCCACCCAGCCGTAGGGCCCGTAGTCGATGGTGAGCCCGAGGATGGACATGTTGTCGGTGTTCATCACGCCGTGCACGAAGCCCACCGCCTGCCATTGCGCCATGAGCCTCGCGGTGCGGCGCGCGACTTCCTGGAAGAAGGCGGCGTAGGTGTCCTTTGACGGCGCCCCCAGCTCCGGGAAGAACTGCGTCAGCGTGTAGTCCGTCAACTGCTTGAGCAGCGCCACGTCGCCACGGCTCGTGCACAGCTCGAAGTTGCCGAAGCGCAGGAAGCTGGGAGCGACGCGGCAGACGATGGCGCCGGGCTCGTCCTGGGGGTGCCCGTCGTAGAACATGTCCCGGACGACCGAGTCCCCCGTGGCCACGAGCGACAGGGCGCGGGTCGTGGGCACGCCCAGGTGGTGCATGGCCTCGCTGCACAGGAACTCGCGGATGGAGGAGCGCAGCACGGCGCGCCCATCCGCCCGGCGCGAATAGGGCGTCCGGCCCGCGCCCTTGAGTTGCAACTCCAGGAGCCCACCGTCGGGGGTCCGCAATTCCCCCAGCCCGATGGCCCGGCCGTCCCCCAACTGTCCCGCCCAGTGGCCGAACTGATGGCCGCCGTAGTTGGCCGCGTAGGGCACCATGCCCGGCTCCAGCGCGTTGCCCGCCAGCACCCGCACCCACGCCTCGGACCGCAGGGCGTCCTCGTCCAGGCCCAGCAGGCGTGCCACCTCCGGGGAGAAGGCGACCAGGCGGGGCGCGGAGACAGGCGTGGGCTGGACCCGGGACCAGAGCGCTCCCGACACCTGGCGCGACCGGGAGTCCGTGAGCGGGTCTCCCGGGGTGGAGTCAACGAAGCGGGAGGTGAACTGGGGCATGGCGGATGGGTCCTGGGCCCGGCGAGGAGATGGACGGGATGCGGCATTTCTTCACGCTGGGGCCCTCAACATGCCAGTCCTTCGCACTCCAGGGCACCCGGGAGGACCTGGCCCAGGCATCCGTCTCGTGTTGCGGCTTCCCGCGCCGCTGCTCGCAAGGGGCCGGGGCTGGCGCGAGGCGGACACGCGGCGGGGGAAGCTTCCGGCGCATCGTGGGCATCGTCACGGCCTTCACGCTCGGGCACTCGCTCACGCTGGCGGCGGCCCTGGGCGTGCCGCGGCTCCTGTTCCCCGGCCGGGAGTCGAGCGTCGCCGCGGGCTTCGGGCTCGTGCATGGACTCGCCTTCGCCACGGTGCTCGCGAGCACGGGGACCTGGCCCCTGAGCGACAATCCCAGCCGCCCTCCAATACCCTTGGCAGGAGTTGCCCGCGAGGCAACACCGCGTAGCCGGTGAAACAACACACATCATGATTGTCACGCATGGGTAGAAGCGGCGATGGTTCAGGGCAAGCCCCTTCCCCTGGAAATGGATTCCCATGCGCGCTTCCTTCAGACGCTCCGCCCTGATGCTGTTGCTGAGCCTGTGCACCCTGCCGGGCTGCGCGTCGGAGTCGGAGCCAACGCCAGGCGACCCGCCTGACTCGGGCGTGGTGGACACGGGCTGCCCTGCTCCCACGGGCGCGACCGTCACACACCAGGGCACCCTCTCCACCGCGGAGACCTGGAGCGCGACCAGCCCCCACGTCATCTCCTCCGACCTCCAGGTGAACGCCGCGGTGACGGTGGAGCCCTGCACGGTGGTGGGCGTGGAAGCCGACCGCAGGATCGAGGTCAATCCCGGGGGCTCCTTCGTGACGCAGGGCACGCAGGCGAAACCGGTGCGCATCCAGGCGCTGGACCCGAGCAAGCCCTGGGGCGAAATCCTGGTCAACGCGAACAGCTCCGTGCGGCTGACGTGGACGACGCTGTCGGGCGGCGGCAGCCCGTCGCTGTCTGACGCAACGATCCGGGTGCGGGCCGGCGCGAACCTTCCCGGCAACCGGCCGCTGTTCGTGGACCACGTCACCATCCAGGACTCCCGCAGCCCTGGCATCCTCATCAACGGAACCGCCGGCTTCGCGGACAGCTCCACCGCGCTGACCATCACCGGCTCCGGCAGCGAGGAGCAGCCCCAGCCGCTGGTGGTCAACCCCAATGCGCTGGGCACGCTGCCCACCGGCAATTACACGGGCAACCGCGAGGACAGCGTCTTCGTCAGTCCCAACATCGCGTCCGCCACCATCTCCTACCTGGGCGGCAACGCGACGCTGCGCGACCTGGGCGTGCCGTACCACGTGGACGGCCTCACGGTGGGCAACCACGACACCGCCGCGACCCTCACCATCGAGGCCGGCGCCGAGCTGCGCTTCGATCCCGCGCGGACGCTGCGCACCTATGACAGCAAGAGCGCGCTCATCGCCGCTGGCACGGTGCAGCGGCCCGTGGTCTTCACCTCCGCGAAGGCGACGCCGGCGGCGGGAGACTGGGCGGGCCTCCGCTTCGACGGCCACAACTCCGCCAACCGTCTGGAGTCCGTCCGCGTGCGGTACGCGGGCGGTGCCTGCCAGTGCTCCAGCTTCGGCTGCAACTACCTGCCGGGCTCGTTCGATGTGAGCTCCGCCATCCTGCTCTTCCAGGAGCCCTCCTCGCCGTTCATCGCGAACTCCAGCATCGAGGACAGCGCGGGCCACGGCATCCTGCGCGGCTGGAGTGGCACCTCCGCCGCGGACTTCACCGCGACCAACACCTTCGCCCGCATCGCGGCGTGCACGCAGACGACGCCCAGGAGCGCGGAGGGAAGCTGCCCCAACGACCCGCCCTGCCCGCGCGCGCCCTGAAGACGGCTCAGGAGGAGAGGTTCTTGTAATAGACCACGGTGGAGCGAAGGACGCCGCCCGTGTCCTTCGCGTAGCCCGGAATCTCCCCCACCCGCTGCCACTGGTGGTGCTGGTACACGGACTCCGCCGTCGACCCCAACTCCGAGTCCAGCACCAGCAGGGTCCGGCCCACGCCACGCGCGAACCGCTCCACCTCGCGCAAGAGGCGCGAGGAGACGCCCTGGCCCCGGGCGCTCGGATGCACCATCAGCTTCATGAGGTCCGCGCGGTGCAGGCCGTTCTGGCGCAGGCTGGGTGCGAGCTGCACGGATCCGACGATGCGCCCGTCGTGCTCCGCGACCCAGAGCACCAGGCCCGGCCCCAGCGACACGAGCACCCCCTGCCAGTACGCCTCCGCCACCTCCGGCGCGAGCGGCGCCAGGAAGCCAATGGACGCGCCCCCATTCACCGTCGCGAGGATCAGCTCGGTGAGCGCCTGACGCTCCGCGGGGGTCGCCTGTTCCAGTCTCCGGATGGAAGTCATCCCCTGCATCCTACAGCCGCCGGCCCTACTTCGCGGGCGGCTTCGGCGCCGGGCCCGTCCTGGCGCCAGTGAAGCGCATCACTTCCTCCATCAGCAGGCGGCGTCCCCGCTCCGGTCGCTCCAGGTGGACGAAGTGCGTCGCGCCCGGAAGCACGACGGCCTTCACGAAGGTCGCGTGGTCCAGGTGCTCCTGGAGGCGGGTGACGTCCTCGGGCCGGCTCCAGAAATCGTTCTCCGAACGGAGGATGAGGACGCGGCCGGAGATGGAGCCCGCGTCCCAGAGCTGCCGACCGATGGCGAGCAGGAAGCTGTCCTCCAATGCCCCGGACGGAGCCCGGAAGGCGAACGGCGTCCGGGACGGCGCCAGCGGATCACTCGCGAGCGCCTCGCGCTGGAAGGACCCGGCCACCTGGGGGTCGCGCGCCTTGTCCTTGTCCTCCGGAAGTTCGCGGTCCCAGACGGCCAGCACCGACGCCCCGGTGTTCCAACGGTAGGCGCCCAGCCCCTCCGCGTTGAAGCGCCCCGGCCGCTTCGGATCCTCGAAGTCCGTGCCGCGCCCGAGCATCTTGTGCTCGGCGCTTCCCGCGTACAGCGCGTTGAGCAGGATGAGGTGGCTGACGTCGTCCGGATGCAGGCTGGCGTACATCCCCGCCCAATGCCCGCCGGTGGCCCAGCCCAGGAGCCCGACCCGGCGTTGCCCCGTGCGCGCCTGCACCCACGCCACCACCGCCTGCACATCCCGCACGGCCTCGTTCGAGCCCACCAGCGGACGGCCCACCGCGGGCAGCCCCATGGCCTGCGGCCGCGTCGAACCGCCATAGCCCCGCACGTCCATCACGAAGACGGAGTGCCCCGCGCGCGCGAGGTCCTCCGCGAGCGAGCCCCCCTCCACGGGCAGGTCGAAGGACGCCCGCCCCGGAACGCGCGCGCCATGAAGGAGGATGAGCGGCGGAAGTCCCGCCACCTGCATGCCGGAGTCCTTCACCTCCCGCACGGACACCTCGATGCCCGGATCCGACGGGACGAGGAACTCCGCGCGCGCCACCTCCGCCCCCGCGCTGCTCGCGAGCAACAGGCCCAGCAGCCACAGGCTTCGGACAGCGGACGCGGCACTCCGGTGGGTCGTCACATCGGCCTCCTGTGGGGAAACGCGCGTTGAATCCTGCCAGAAGCAGGGCCGGCAGGGGCTGGCCGCACGCCTGCCTGCGTGCTTCAGGGCCACTTCGAGGTCGTTCCCACTGGCGGCCGCGACCCGTGGCGCGACAGGAATCCGTGGAGCGGGCGCATCACCCCATGCCGCGCCTCGTGCAAACCTTGCACGGGGATGCAGACCCTGCACCGTCCCGGCGCCCGGGGTCGTGCAAGGTTTGCACACCTTGAGAGCCTCCTCTGGAGCCGCCCCCCGGCACCGTGGCTGGCACTCCCGTTGCTTTGTCGCCTCCCCGTTCCCCGACGCAAGGCCCGCCTGGAACGGCGTGCCGGATGCGAGCGGGAGCGCCATCTCCAACGCGGCAAAGACAAGGACGGAACTTGATCATGGGTCCCATCACGAAGCAGTCCGTGCAGAAGCTCTTCCTCGCGGTTCCCTTCGCCCTCATCGCGGCAGGCTGCGGCGGCGAAATGGACGGTCAGGGAATGACGGAGGATGCCCAGCCGGAGTCCGCCGCGGAGCCCAGCGCCGTGGAGCCCAGCGCCGCCGACTCCATTGCCAGCACGGAGCAGGCCGTCACGCTGGGCGGCACGTACTGGTGGGGCACCGCCAACAACGGGGACACCACCACCACCATCGGGACCTCCACGAACCGCACCTGCTTCATGACGTCCCTGTTCGGCAACCTGAAGCCGGCCACCGCGGGAAACTGGAGCAGCGCGGGCGTGTATAACTATTCCGGCAACTGGGTGGCCTTCGTCAATCACAGCAACAGCAAGGCGCTGGCCACGGGCATCCAGTGCCTCAACACCGCCACCAACCGCACCTCGGAGGTCACCTGGCGTCAGGGGACCGCGGCGAAGCTGCTGGGCGCGGTCACCGCGGACCGGCGCTGCTTCCTGACGCGGGTGGAGGCGTCCACGAATGCCTTCATCAACGGCGACAGCGAGGTGAAGGTCTGGAATGACGGTCTCAACTGGTACCTGGGCGGCGACCTGACGGGACCGGGCGGCGGCCGGGCCCTGTGCGTGGACGTGCCGACGGGCATGGGCGGCTGGCTGTGGGGTTCGGGCGAGGGCGGTGGCTTCACGGAGAACCTGGCCTACAACGCCGGCGGCGTGGCCTGCCTCCTGTCCGGCGTGGGCGGCCGGTTCACGACCAACAGCTACACGGACGGCGTGTCCATCGACTACAACAGCGGGACCCGTTACTGGGAAATGACGGTCATGAACGGCAAGCGCGGCTACGCCAACTGCGTCAAGTAACACCGCGCTGAATCCCAGACACGGATGCCGGGCCCATGGAGGGGGCGGCCCGGCATCCGCGTCAGCAAGGGCGACTACTCCGCGTAGTAGAAGCCGTTGCCCCACTTGAAGGCCGTGGTGCCGGACGGCGCGCTCATGATGTAGCAATTGGCGCCGTCAAAGCCTCCCTCGATACAGGAGTTGTTCCAGCCGGCCGACACGTAATAGTTGTTCGCCCAGGTGAACGGGTTGCCGTACGGGGGCACGTTCTTGATGAAGCAGTTCGCCCCGTCGAACCACGGGGTGATGAGGCCCCCGCTCCAGTACGGCACCTTCTTGGTGCACGGGGCCGGACCGTTGGCCACCTTGGCGATCCGCATGTCCGTGTTCGCCCCGCCCCAGATCATCGCGTGGATGAGGAGGGCAGGGTTGCCGTTGTTGTTGTAGCTGAACCAGTTGGCGTTGTTGCGGTCCTCGTCGTCGGTGTGGACGAAGCCCGCCGCCAGCCAGTACGCGGACGCGTGGTTGGACGCCGCGAAGACGCCGTACTCCATGCCCAGCGACGGGAAGCCCGGCATGTAATAGTTGGTCGACGGCATGAACATGCAGAAGCGCAGCGTCGTGTTGGAGTTGGAGTTGGACACGTTGGGCCAGAGGTTGCCCGAGCGCCAGTTGGCGTTGTTGCGGTCCTCGTTGTCGAAGTAGCGGATGAACTCCATGCTGCCCAGCGGGCAGACGGAGCCCAGCTTGAGCACGGCGTAGGTCTCCTTGCGCAGGTCGGTGTTCCAGCCGTGGTGCAGGGGCCGGAACTTGGTGCCGTCCACACGGCAGAAGCCAAACCGCGTCCCACCGCTGCTCTGCTGCGTCGCGCCGATCCAGCCCCAGTTGTAGTTGGCGTTGTTGCTGTCTTCGTCATCCATGTAGATCTGGATGAACTCGCTGCCCGCGGGGCAGCCGTTCTTCTTCGGAATCACGCCGACGTCGTAGGGACCAAAGGACATCGCCGCCAGGCCGCGCGTCTTGTCCGACGTGTCCTGGGGAACGGAGGACACCGCGCAGTGCGTCTTGGACATGGCGGAATCCACCTCGTGGCACTGGCCGTCCACGCAGTAGCTGCCGTCCTTGCAGGTGCCGGGGTCGGAGGAAGGCGCCGGCGCCTTGCACGCCTTGAGCGTGGCACCGTTGCACATGGCCTGGGACACGTCCGCGTCCGCCGGGTAGCAGTGCCCCTTGTCGCTGGTCAGGTCGTCGCAATACGCCCCATCCACGCACGTGCCCACGCCCGCCTTCGGATCCGCGAGCTTGCACTCGCACAGCGCCTGCGAGGGCGCGGAGTCCAGCGGCTGGCAACCACAGGCGTCGCAGTAGGCGCCGTCGGAGGAGCACGAACCCTGACCGCAACCGGTCGGGGGCAGGTCGCAGGAGTCGCCCATCGACGCGCCGCCGCACATCACCTGCGAAACCGGGGCGCTGGCCGGATGGCAGAACGCGGCGTCCCCACCACAGGCCGTGCCTTCACAGTAGGAGCCCTCGGAACAGCGGCCCACGCCACAGACGGGGTTGAGCAGGCCACAGGCACACGCCAACTGGGATTTGGGATCCTCCGGCGCATAGCACTTCACGCCGTCACAGTAGCTCTTCTCGACGCAGCCTTCGGGGATGGGGGACTCGTCCGCGGCGCGGGCCGGGGTGGCCCCGAACAGCGCGATGACGAGGAGCGGCATGAACAACGACAATCGGACTTGCATGGGAATGGATGACTCCGTTGGGGGTTGCGGCGGCGCGAACAGCACGCGCCATGCCATTGCATGGCCTTCACTCTGGCGGACCCCACCGCGCGGCGCCTTTCTGTGACGTCTGACGTTACAAAGCGAGAGAATGCCGTGACGGCGAAAGCAACACGGACCTCAAACCGTTGCTTCTCCTTGCATCCCCTTTGGTGAGACCATCGGACGTCGGGCGAACGGCCCGCGCTGGAGGTCACCGAGGCACATGCAAGACGTCGACATCAAGACCGCGGATGGAGTGCTGGACGCGAAGCTGTTCCAACCCGAAGGCCCGGGCTCGTGGCCGGCGGTCATCCTGTGCATGGATGCGATGGGCGTGCGGCCGTCGCTGGAGAGCATGGCGCAACGCATCGCGGCGGCGGGGTATGTCGTCCTGCTGCCCAACGTCTTCTACCGGGACGGGCACGCCTCCAAGCTGGAGATCAAGGGTTCGTTCGAGGACCCGGCGTTCCTCAAGCGCATCTACGCGCTCATCGGGAACCTGACGCCTGAACGGCAGAAGGCGGACACCGCCGCGGAGCTCGACTTCCTGGCCCGGCACCCGTCGGTGCAGCCGGGGTCCAAGGTGGGGGTGACGGGCTACTGCTTCGGCGGGAACGTCGCCGTGCGCATGGCCGCGAACTTCCCGGACCGCATCGGCGCGGTGGCTTCGTCCCATGGCGGAAAGCTGGCGACGGACTCGCCCGACAGTCCCCACCGGCTGGTGGGTCAGGTGAAGGGTGAGCTGTACTTTGGCCACGCGGACAACGACAAGTCCATGACCGCGGAAGACATCCAGACGCTGGAAGCGGCCCTGAAGGCAGCCGGCGTCAGGTACGTGTCGGAGCTGTACCCGGGCGCGCGTCACGGCTACGCGATTGACAACTCGCCCGTGTACCACGCGCAGGCCGCGGAGACGCACTGGCGCAGGATCCTCGAACTGTTCGGTCGCACGCTGCGCGCCTGAGCGCGGGTGCACTGCGTCACCGACTTCGGGGCGCGTCTGGGTCCAGTTCCCCACACGCCCCCGAAGCACGGGGGAGCGACGGCGGACGTCGCGGCTGGAAGCCGGGCATCGTGCCTTCGCGGGTGGGCACGTTCGTGGCGGCGCGTCACCGCCAGGAGGCCATGGGCATGCAAGGACCGGGAGCGCGCAGGGAAGCCGCCCGCATCACCGGGCCGTGGCGGTGGATCGACGCCCTGGCCTTCCAGGGGTACGCCTGGTTCCTCATCCTGGTGGGCGGAGTGTTGGGGCTGCTCGTGCCGCGCTGGGGGCCGCTCGCCTTCGAGGTCTACGCGCGCGGCGTCTTCGACGCGGGCATGCCGGACCAGACCCTGGCGAGCGCCCTCAATCAATACCGGTACATGAAGAGCATGGAGTTTGGTTTCGGGGTCTTTTGCGTGTGCTTCCGCGACCTCATCTACACCGACCGCCGGTTCAACCGCTTCTACCTGGGCATCCTCTTCCTGGGGACGGCGGAGCGGGCGCTGTCGGTCCTGCTGGATGGGATGCCGCGCCCCTTCTATGTCGCGGCCATCTTCATCGAGCTTTCCGTGGGCCTCATCGTCTTCATCTCCACCCGGCGCACGCTGCGGGCGGGGTTGCCTCCGGTGGGTTGACGTCTGGATTTGACCGGGAGTACGACCTGGAGATGACCCCTCCCTCCGTCCATCCGGCGCAGCTCATCGTCGACCTTGGTTTTGGTTTCATCCTGTCCGGCGCGCTGGCCACGGCGGCGGAGCTGGGCGTCGCGGACCAGTTGGAGCAGGGCCCGAAGAGCGCGGCCCTGCTCGCGGAGGCGGTGGGCGCGGAGGCGGCGGCGCTCTACCGGGTGCTGCGGCTGCTGGCGAGCGCGGGCGTGTTCTCCGAGGACGCCGACGGAAACTTCGCGCTCACCCCCGCCTCCGACCTGCTGCGCACCCAGGCCCCCGGTTCCCTGCGCAGCGCGGTGTTGATGCTCACGCAGGACATCTTCTGGGCTCCGACGGGGGCGCTCACGCGGACGGTGCGGACGGGGAAGAACGCCTTCGAGCAGATCTTCGGCAAGCCCTTCTTCGATCACCTCGCGAGCAACGCGGCGGCGGGCGCCACCTTCCACCGGGGCATGTCCAGCCTGTCGGACCTGGAGAATGGCCCCATCGCGCGCAGCTACGACTTCAGCGCCTGCCGGCAGGTGGTGGACGTGGGCGGGGGCCACGGAGGCTTCCTCATCGAAGTGCTCCAGGCCTCGCCGTCGCTCCGGGGCGTGCTCTTCGACCACCGCCATGTCCTGGACGAGGCGCGCATCGGCTCGGCGGGGCTGTCCTCGCGCTGCGAGCTGGTGGAGGGGGACTTCTTCCAGACGGTGCCTTCGGGCGCGGACGCGTATGTCCTCAAGCGCATCCTCCACGACTGGAGCGACGCGGTATGCGTGGACATCCTGCGCCACTGCCGCCGCGAGATGGCCCAGGGCGGCCGGGTGCTGGTGGTGGACACCGTCATTCCGCCCGGGAGCGCGCCCCACGGGGGCAAGGTGCTGGACGTGATGATGCTGGCGTCGCTGCCCGGCCGTGAGCGCACCGAGGAGGACTTCCGCAAGCTCTTCGCCCAGGCGGGCTTGCGGCTCTCGCGCGTCATCCCCACGCCGGCCGCGCTCAGCATCACCGAGGCCGTGGCGGCGTAGAGGACACGGACCGCGGGCGCTTTTTCCCGAATGGAGGAAAAGCACCCGCCCTCGCAGGACCGAGGGGCGACATCTCCGGTTTCACGGCACCACCGCTGGACACGAACGACCGTGGCCGTTTCCGTCCCCCAGCAGGTAGTCAATCCGACCGCACGACGAGCCCTCCTCAAGGAAGGCGCGCACGAAGCCCCCCGCATCGTCATCGCGACAAGTGCCTCCTGGATTGGGAAGGATTCGGGCAAAAACCAGACGGGAATCCAACCCGTTGCATGAGGCCGGGAAGCCGTGAGCCGGCCCCTGAAACACTTCACGCAAGGACCTGACCCCACCGGCGTCACGGCATCTCCTACAGTCTCTTCCTTGACAGTTCCGCCCTGATTGAGTCGAATAAAACAATGACAGCCATCAACACCACGATGTCCTGGACGGCCTTGCCTGAAGTTCCGCAGCACGGAATCCAGGGTGGTGACGTTTTGATCAAGCATGTTTTTGATCGAACGGAGTTCGTGGAGACGGCCATCCGGGCCGGCAATCTCCTGCATGTGTTCGACCATCGAGGATCGAAAACAGCGGAGCACGTTGCGATGGTCGGCACCAGTTCGACCCTCTTCAAGGCGGGGGCTCTCAAGATACACGCAGGTCAGGTGCATCTGGTCGAAGCCGTCTCCGCGGGGATCCTGGCGCGCACCGAAGCCCAGAATGACCTCCTCTGGCGGAGCAATTATTACACCTTGTTTCGAGCGCCCGACCCGAACTTCGCCTACATCAGCAACGGACTGGCGACGCGGCTCTTCAAGAACGCGAATCACGATTGCGTTGTCGAGGAGGTGGATCAGGCTGAGGTTGGGATCAAGAAGTCCCTGGTGCCGTTCGTCAGCAAGGCGCACGAAAAGCCGGCGGTCGCGCAGAAGAACCGCTATGGCTTTGGCAACATGGCGACGTCAGCCCTCCCAAACCTGATTCCTGACTTCATGTCGCGCCATGACAAGCAGGTGCTGGAATACATCCAGGGAACGAACAGCTCGATCGCCTATGTCTGTTCCGCGTTGATCGCGAGCGCGCTTCAAGCCTGGAGAAGGCACACCACCACGGACGAAAAGCGCCTCTTCGTCGACCCTGCGCAGGTGCACCCCTGCGCAGTGGAACACCAGTTGCTCGGCGAAGAACTGGGATGGAAGCGCGTCGGGCGCTGGGGCAAGCAGGTCAAGAGCGCCGAGGACAAGCACGCCGCACACGCGCTGTAGTCGCTCACGCTGACACCAGCGGGCTGGACGGCGCGGCCGCCGTTGTCTAGCGCCTGCCCAGGAGGCCGAAGGGCTTCCACTCCAGGATCTTCAGGTCGAACCCGGCCTGGCGCTTCGCGGCGATCCAGTCCTCCAAGGCACTCAATGCGGCGGCCTCGTCAGCGAAGGGATGACGTTCGCCGTCGCGGGTCACCAGCGTCGTGCCGTCCACGATGGCCGACGTGTACTCCGCCTTGGGGCCGCCATGGTTCGCGAACTCCCGTTCGAGCGGGCCGCGCCCCGGAACCACCGTCGTGACGCGCAGGAAGTCTCCGGTGTAGCGGGCCGCCAGCCGCCGCACCTCCGCTGCCGCGGCGTCGGAGGTCTCGAAGGCGAAGCGGAACGTCTTCAGCGAACCGTTGTTGATGCCCACGTGGAGCTGGACGACAGCGCCGAAGCGTTCGAGTTCCAGGAAGAGGTCGCCCCGCTTGCGCCAGAAGGTGACGCGCTCCGAGGCCCGCTGCTTCACGTCGAGGACGGGCGGCGCCTCCTCCCCGAGGAACCGCTGTCCGTCGAAGATGTGCATGGGGAAGCTGCCCGGGCGCAGCAGCCACACCTCCCCCGTCTTCCGCTGCGCGTAGACGACGTCCTTCGCCCGCGCGTTCTTCGAGGCCCGGGCCGCGATCCCCTCGATGTCCAGCCCCTCCAGCTCCTCGGCGGTAGGCGCGTCCGGCTCGCGGACCTGTCGTGGCTGGGGCGCGTCCAGGAAGACGGGCTCACCCTGCTGGATGCGATTGAAGAGCGCGTCGTGGTGGAGCTCCCCCAGGTCGAGGTTCCAGAGTTCGGGCACGAGGAACGTGGTGGCGAGCGAGGCAGCCTCCTCGCCGGAGCGGCCATTCTCAAGCTGGTGCTCGGCGTGGACCTCGCCGTAGCAGGTGACGTCGTGATCATTCTCGTCGAGGAAGCGCGTGGTGAGGTCACCCGCCACGACGAGGCTGTCATCGTTGTAGATGCCCTGGATGACGTCCCGGACCACGAGGTCGCCGAGCACCAGGAAGTTCCCCGACGTCTTGAGCCCCCATGCCGTGCAGCGGCCCACGACCACGACGGTCGAGTCCGGCCCGCAGTCCTCCAGCACGCCCTCCACCTCCAGGTCCCCCAGGACGATGAGGGGCGCGGTGACGCGCAATGCGCCTGAAGCCCGCGCGTTGCCCGTCACGACCGTGGGCTCGGCCACGGGGGCGTCGAGCACCGCGTCCACGGGCGGCAGGACTTCACGCATCACCACGGCCGCGAAGCCGATGGGTGACAGGGGTCCGGGGCACAGCGCCTGCGCGAGTTCGGAGGGCGACAGCGCGCCGCCCTTGGGGAACGCACCGGCCAGGGACGAGACCGTGGGCGCACCGTGGTGGGAGAGCGCGTCGAGGACGGCACCTTCAAGACGGGCGAGCGTGGCCTCCGCGCGCGGGAGGAACTCATTCTGGGAGAGGAGCATTCGCGCGCATCCTAGCCACGCGAAACACATTGAGTGGGATACGTTCGCGCCATGGCGAACTGGAAGCGGCTGGAGAAGCTCAATGGGGGCGAGAAGATCTACTACGTGGAGCCCCCGCTCGACACGAAGCGCGAGGTCTGGTTCTTCGCTGCGGACAACCGGTTCCGCGTGTGGCGTGACGGCCAGCTCCACAAGGGCGAGGCGAAGCGTCCCCAGGTCGAGGGACCCGTCACGGAGCGCTTCACGCTCTACAAGCTCCTGGAGCAGCTCTTCGTGGACGTGGAGATCCGCAAGGACGCGGCGGTGGTCCGCCGGGGCATGTTGAACGGCGCCGACCTGTCGACGCGCATCGACCCCTCGGAGGTCGCGCTGCTGCTCGCGCACTACCGGGAGCTTGGCTTCCGGGATGGCTTCGCGTGGAACGCGACGAAGACCCGCGTGACGCGGCGGGAGTACCGCAAGGGCGTGTCCACCCGCTGGACGGTGGAGGTGGACGGGAGCACCGTCATCGAGGATGGGCGCAAGGAGTTCCCCACCGCGAGCCGTGAGGCGGCCATCGCGCACGCGGAGAAGCGCATCCGCGCCAGGGAGAAGGCCGGCTTCGCGCTGCACTTGATAGAGCTTTGGAACGCCAAGAACCCCAACCCCGAGCCCCGTCCCCCGAAGGGGGTGTCCGCGAGCAAGCCGTTGCCGAAGCGGCCCGCGCTCGTGAAGCCGAAGGACGCCTGGACGGCGGTGGATGCGGCCATCGACCTGCTCAAGGACCTGCACACGCGCCTGCCGAAGGCGCACTTCGTCACCGAGTGCCTGGAGCCGAAGGCGGACCGGGCGCGCATCACCTCCGTGGAGAACGCGGCGTCCTTCTTCCTGCGCATGCACAAGGCCCGCGTCGGGCGCTGGGCGAAGGCGAAGCCCCGCGCGCCGAAGAAGGGCGAGTCGAGCTGGGCCTACTTCCGCCGGGTGTACGGCTCCATCACGTGGATCCTCGACGGCCAGGCAGACCCGGGACTGTCGATGTTCTACTGCGGCAACGTCACCGGCGGCGGCTGGAGCTGCCTGGAGATCGACAGCGACAGCGACTACCCGCTCGACGACCTGGTGGAGCTGACGGGCAACGAGGAGCTGGCCGACCTCGTGGTGTTCCACGGAGGCTGGCACCACGACCTGTCGTTCGCGTTCGACCCGCGCGAAGTGTCCCCCACGGGCGAGCAGGCCATCATCCCGTTTGGCGACAACCTCACCCGGCTGCCACGGCGGGTGAAGCCCGAGCGCATCGTTCCGTTCGGAGACTGGCTCTACCGGCGCGTCGTGGCCCTGACGAAGGTCGCGGAGCGGAACCTGCGCGAGCTGAACTGAGCGGGGCCCGCCATGCGCCAACGGTTGCTCTCCATCTTCGGCGGCTCGGTCGGCAACCTCATCGAGTGGTACGACTTCTACGTCTACTCGGCCTTCTCGCTGTACTTCGCGCCGGCGTTCTTCCCGGACGCCGACCCCGTCGTGCGGCAGCTCAACACCGCGGGCGTGTTCGCGCTCGGGTTCCTCATCCGGCCCGTCGGGGGTTGGTTGATGGGGCTCTACGCGGATCAGCGGGGGCGCAGGGCCGCGCTGACGTTGTCCGTCACGCTGATGTGCCTGGGCTCGTTCGTCATCGCGGTGTGCCCGACCTACGCGCGCATTGGCGTGGCGGCGCCCATCGTGTTGATGCTGGCGCGCCTGCTCCAGGGCCTGTCGTTGGGAGGCGAGTACGGCACCAGCGCCACGTACCTGAGCGAGGTGGCGACGTCCCGTCACCGGGGCTTCTACAGCTCCTTCCAGTACGTCACGCTCATCCTGGGCCAGTTGTTGGCGACGATGACGTTGCTGGTGTTGCAGCGGCTGGTGCTGACCGGGCCGCAGTTGGAGGCCTGGGGCTGGCGCATCCCGTTCCTGGTGGGCGCGGCGCTGGCCATCTTCGGCTTCTACATGCGGCGCAACATGGTGGAGACGGAGGCCTTCACCCGGGAGGCGGCGAAGGGGACGGAAGACCAGCCGATGCGGGAGCTGCTGCGGCACCCGAAGGAGCTGGGCATCGTGGTGGGGCTCACGATGGGCGGGACGTTGGCCTTCTACACATACACCGTCTACATGCAGAAGTTCCTGGTGAACTCGGTGGGGCTGACGCGGGACGAAGCGACGCTCATCTCCGCCGGGTCGCTGTTCCTCTACATGTTGTTGCAGCCGGTGTTCGGGTTCATCTCGGACAAGGTGGGGCGCAGGCCCGTGCTGCTGTGGTTCGGCGTGATGGGGACCTTGTGCACGGTGCCGCTGTTGACCGCGCTGACGCGGACCCGGGAGGCCTCCACCGCCTTCCTGCTGGTGTTCGCGGCGCTGGTCATCCTCTCCGGCTACACGTCCATCAACGCCGTGGTGAAGGCGGAGCTGTTCCCCGCGCGCATCCGGGCACTGGGCGTGGGGCTGCCCTACGCGCTGACGGTGTCGCTCTTCGGCGGCACGGCGGAATACGTGGGCACCCGGCTGAAGCTGGCCGGCCATGAACCCTGGTTCTTCTGGTACGTGACCGGCTGCATCCTCTGCTCGCTGCTCGTCTACGCCTTCATGCCGGACACACAGCGGCACAGTCGCATCGAACCGGGCGTGGAGGGTTCGTGACCGCACGTCCGTTCATGCGCCGGGCTTTCTTTCCCACGCTCCTGCTGGTCCTGGCATGCACGGGTCACAGGCGGCTCTACTACCTGCGGTCCGAACTGCCCATCCTGGAGGGGAGGTTCGACCTCGCGGTGGTTCCGGGCCCCTGGCCGCACGACAATGTGCCCAGCGTCGTCTCGGACACGGCGACGGTGCCAGACGATCTGGTGCTACCGACGCTCAGGACCCTGATGGCCTTGCCGGGAGCGACAGACGCGTGCGACCCGAATACGGGGAGGCCACGCCCGGATGCCTCCGAATACTGCGTCGCCATCTACAAGACTCCGCAGGACTGGCGCGTCTCATGGCCCATCCGCAATCTGCTCAATGAGCGCAACGCCTGTCAGCCTCCATTCGGAGGGGTGGAGGACGAGTCCTTTGGCCGGGAGGTCCCCATCGTCGGCTTCGCGCACAATCATCCCTGCGGCACCCTGATGAGCGGCCCGGACCTGACCCAGTTTCCAGCACTAAAGATGGCGGACGGATTGTGGACGATGGTGTCCTATGCGGCGAGCCCGAGCGGTAGGCTGGCGCGCGACTCGCACAACCAGTTGATTCCCGCGTGGGCCTGGCTCGCCACCGGCCACAAGGATGAGCCCCGCTTCTACAAATGGAATCCAGCGGGAGAGGTCTTCCGCTGGAAGGAGGACACGACGCAGTGGGAATTCCAGGCGCTCTGTCACCCGCAGGAAGCATCCGGTCTGCGCGGTCCCAGGACGCTTCTGCCTCGCTGTTCTCCCACGCTGAAGTGGTAGCCGCGCACAGGAGCACCGGTCCATGATGAATCCTCCGCATTACCTCCTCCTGCTGACGCTCCTGATGGATGGGGGGACTCCCCCGCCCCCGTCGGGAGGAGCCAAGGCGGATGCAGGCTTCATGTCGCCCTCCCCAAGCGCGACGAAGCCAGATGGGGGCACGCCTTCTCGCGCGCCCATCCTCGCGGAGGGTATCGAATGGCCCGACGACTTGCGTCCGCTGGCCACGTTGGATGGCCCCGCGCTCATGGCCGCGCATGCCGCGCTGCAGAAGCTGCTGGCGAGCTTCCCGAAGGAATACGCGAGCGATTGCTCCTACTCCGCCAAGGCCATGGAGGTTGTTGTTGCCCAGCATGGCGGGCTCTACTTCGTCGAGATCAACCGACGCCTGGAGAAGTGCGGTTGGGCAGTCCCCGGCTTCAACCCTTCCCCCCACTGGTTCGAACTGTATGCCGTCTCACCTGAGGGCAAGGTGCTGGCGCGCTACCCCTACCATCCCTGAGCAAGCAGGGCTGACTCAGTGCACCCGGGTCGCACGCAGGTCACACAGGGGGCGCCAGGTGGTTCCGTCGTCCGACTGCTCCCAGTGGATGTCCATCCGCTGATCGCCGTTCGCGAAGGACATCGTCACGCGCTCGTGCGCTCCCGCGAACTTCCAGACGCCGTCCTGCTCTCCGCCTTCGTAGACCCGCGCATACCCGGAGTTGTCGAACAGGTGCATGCGGTAGCGCTGACGCTCCGCATCGAAGCCGATGATCCGCGTGCTCTCCAGGCGCTCCTCCGCGAAGTGCATCACCCCGCGACAGCTCAGGAAGAAGCCTCCCGGCAGCCACTCGTAGCGGTCGACCGCGGTGGCCTTCGCCTGCGCATGCGGCCCGGACGCTTCTCCCAACACCCCTTCCGCCTTCCACTCCCCGACGAACACCTCCAGCCGCTGGTGCTCGGGCCCCAGCCGGGGCGCCGCCTCCCCGCTCCCCTGCTTCACATCCTCCCGGGTTGCCTCCCCCACCTCGCGTGACGGATCCATGGGGTCTCCTTTCGCTCGGAACCCCGAGCGGTGGATGCCGCGTCCAGGCACAAGGTGAGGAGCCGCGAACAGGCGTGCAAGCCGGAGCCCGGTTTGAACGAATCCCGCCATTCACGGGAGGTCCATTCGCGCAGGACATCCCGGTTTACTAGGCTTCCCGCCGTGACCTCCTACACGATGTTGCATCTGGCGCTCACGGGCGCGTTCGTGGTGCTCGCGCTCGTGCACTTCGCGACCTGGGCCGCGGTGCGCAGTCAGCGCGTGCAGCTCTGGCTGGCCGCCAGCTTCCTGGGCTTCGCGGCCATCAGCTTCTCGGTGGGGGTCGCCAGCAGCGAGGCCAGCGCGATGGTCGCCGACACGCGCCCCTGGTTGCTGCTGGGCGCCCTCACGTCCATTCCCCTGCCCTACACCCTGCTTCGCGTCCTGTGGTCGCTCCTGGACCTGCCGCTCACCCGCTGGCGGCGCGTGATGCTGGGCGTCACCGTCGCGCTCGGCGCGGTGCGGGTGGTCGACACCCTCCTCTCGCTCCGCCTGCCCGCGGCGACCGGCCTCACGTCGGAGCAGTTGTCGCGCGCGACCGCCGGCCTGGGCCTTCCGCTGTTCTGGCTGCTCGCCGTCGTCGTCGGTGGGACGTGGGCCGTGGAAGCCATCCGGCTGTTGAAGCGCCGGGGCGCGATGGCCGTGGCCGTGCTCATCGCCGCGCTCTGCGCGTTGACGCTCCTGGGCCGAGAGCTCGCCATCGACCTGGGATGGACCGACGGCCTGCACGTGTTCGCGCTCGTCGGACTGCCCTTCCTCCTGCTGTCCTCCACCGCGCTCGCCATCCTCACCGCGCGCTCGCTGCGGGGCGCGGACCTGGGCACGGGCATCCACCGCTACCGGCGACTCGTGCGGCTGGGACGCGGGGGCATGGGCGAGGTGTGGCTCGCGGTGCGCACCGGCCGCGCGGGCTTCCACCGGCTGGTCGTCCTCAAGCGGATGCTGGATGGCGGGGACGCAGAGGAGGCCGAGGTCCGCGTCCACCGCTTCATCGGCGAGGCCCGCACCTCCGCCCGCCTGCACCACCCCAACATCGTCTCCGTGCATGACCTGGGGCAGCTCGACGGCGCCTGGTTCATCGTCATGGAGTACCTGAGCGGCGTGAACGGGTTCGAGATCATCCAGCGCGCCATCAAGCACGGTCCGCTTCCGCTGGAGGTGATTGTCGAAATCGGCCAGCAGGCCCTGCGCGGACTGGCCTACGCCCACGAGCGGGGCGTCACGCACCGGGACATCAGCACGGACAACCTGGTCGTCTCCTTCGACGGCGTGGTGAAGGTCGTCGACTTCGGCATCGCCCAGGGCACGGGCGCGTCCCCCGAGCCCGTCGCCGGCACCGCCATCGTGCCCGTGGAAGGCCGGCTCACGCAGGAAGGCGGCATCATCGGGAAGCTGGCATACATGCCCCCCGAGCGCCTCGAGGGCGCGGAGGCGACGCCCTCCGGCGACCTGTTCGCGCTGGGCTGCGTCCTCTACGAACTGCTCTCGCGCAGGGTGCCCGCCATCGCCCCCACCGCCAGCCTGCTTCCGGGACTGGAGCGCCCCGAGTCCCCCACCGCGTCGGGCGTGCTCCGGAGCGTGCTCGAAACCGCGCTCCAGCCCCGGCCGGAGCTGAGGTTCGCGGACGCGAAGGCCTTCCACCTCGCCCTCGAACCCGCGCGGCAGGTGCTGCCCGCGGTGGACCTCGCCGGGTGGCTGCGCGCCCACTTCCCGCAGCGCTGGGCCCGCGAACAGGACCTGGTGGAGCTGAGCGACCCCACCCCCAGCGAGGTCGAGGCACTCCTCAAGGGCCCGCCGCGTCCCAGGACCGAGAAGACCACGACGCCCGTGCAGTCAGCCGCGCCGACGGAGGTCCTGACGCCGCCCCTGGAGGCCCCGGAGACCGTGCCCATCAAGCGCTCTTCCTGAGTCCGGAAGCCAGACATGCTAGATGCGCCAGCGCTCATGGCGCATCCCTTCCTGACACTCCCGTTGCTGCTCTGCCTGGGACAGGCCTCCGAACCCTCCCAGGTCGAAGCGCCCGTCCAGTCCCGTCTGTCCTTTCTCGCGAGCGAGGAGGCCGTCGAGGACAGCGCGCTGCGCACCTTCTTCCACGCGGCGCTGGACGTCCGCACGCCCGAGCTGGCGTCGGGCCTGAGCGCGGAAGCAGCGCTGTCCATGTTCTTCTCCACGGGCGGCGGCGCCCAGGGCGTCGCCTTCAGCGACAACGGAAGTGCCATCCGTCTGCGCTACCGACCGTCCACGTGGGAGTCGCGCGAAGGACTGGCCCTCAGTGTCTTCCCGCTGACCGGCACCCGCGTCTACATGGGCTTCTCCTACCCCGTCACCTGGGAGCGGCAGTCGTTCCCCCGCCGCTCCGGGAATGAGCCCGCGCTGGAGCTGCGGCTGTCGCGGCGACGGTGGAGCGTCTTCGCGGCCACCAAGGCCGCCTCCGTCATCAACGACCTGGAGCTGAAGGCGCAGAGCCGCTTCGCCCTGCTCGCGGGCGGCGCCGTGGAGCTCACCCCGGAGCTGGGTCTGGCGTTGAAGGCCACCCACCTGAACCGGGGCGTGGTGCCAACCCTCGCGGCCCAGGGCATCGAGGAGTCCATGCCGGTGTACGGGGTCTCCCTGGGGGCGTCGTGGCATCGGGGCGCGCCCATCGGGAACAGCGTGGACCTGTCGCTCTACAGCGGCGACCCCACGTTCTTCGAGCGGTTCTTCCAGCCCGACACCTACCCGGGTGACTTCGCCGCGTCGGTGTCGCTGGAGGGCAGCCTCGTGTCCCAGCGCCTCGTCGACGCGGATGCTCTGCTGGAGATGCGCTCGGAGCTTGGGCAGGCGGCGGCCCTGGACGCCCGGTGGAGGCAGGGCTTCTTCCGGCTCCACGCCCTGGCCTTCCTCCGGACGGCCTCCTTCCTCCAGGTGGACGCCCCCGGGGTTCCGCCCTACCAGGCCCTCCAGCGGGACGCGGACCCGCGAGCGGAGGTCTCCGGCACGCTGAGTGGCGACTACCACCTCCCGGACTGGGGACTCACGCCGGGGCTGCTCGTGCGCGTCGCCCTGCCGGCGGCGTTCCAAGCCCAGCAGGTGCTCGGCCCCGTCTCCGATACAACCCTGGTCATCCGGGGACCCAACCAGTTCTTCATCCTCCCGGACGGCGAGGACCGGCGCGCGGTGTTGACGTTGAAGGCCACGGCCCGCTGGGACCTGGGCTCCGTGGCCGGAGTGCTCGCGGAGGTCTCCTATGTGCGGGACCCCAACCGGACCACCTTCGAGGACGACAGCAGCGGCGTGAGCCGCCCCGTGTTCGCGGATCCGGATGCGTTGGGCTTCAACCTGCTGCTCCAGGCCCGGTTCTGAGCCACCCCACGTCCCAAGAGCCCGAGCCTCCGGGGGGCGTGATTGGCGTTCCCGAGGAGCCGGGTGCGAGGATGGCGCCCAGCCCACCATGCGCCCTGCTTCCGCCCGAGCCGTCTCCCAGGATGTTCGTCCCGAGAACACCTCCGCCCCGCTTCCCGTGACACAACCCGCCGCGAGACGGATGGCCTACGCCGCCGCCTGGCTCATGCTGCTGGGCCTGCTCACCGGCGGCTACGTGTCCGCCGCGATGACGGGCAAGCTGCCCGCGGATCCGCAGATGGCGCTCGCCGCGCACCTGAACGCGCTGATGGGCACGTTCCTGCTGCTGGGCGTGGCCTGGACGCTCCCCATGCTGGGCTATGGCCCCGTCGGTCAGCAGCGGCTGGCCTGGGCGGTCATCGTCGCGAACTACGCCAACTGGGCCATCACCTGCGTGAAGGCCTGGCTGCGGGTGTCCGGCGTGGACCTCATCGGGCAGGCCGCCAACGACGCCGTGTTCGTCGCGCTCACCCTGTCGGTGGTGATTCCGTCGCTCGTCGCCACGGGCGCGTGGATCCACGGCTTCCGCAGGAGCGCCGCGGCCCAGGCAGCCAGCCCCGAAGCGACCACGACGGTGTGAGCTTTCGGGGGCCCGCCCTGGTGGCAATGATTGCCATCCGGCTCGTCCTCCTCGGGCCTCCGCGACAGGGGAGTCAGCCGTGATAATCTCGGCCTCCCGGGAACTCCCACACACTGCCGTGCGGCCGTCCCGGGACCCAAGAGGAACACAGACATGAAATCCCGTCGGAATCTGCCCTGGGGCCTCGCCCTCCTGCTCACCTTCGCGACAACCACCGCGTTCGCGGAGCCGTCCGCCGAGACGGCCTCGGCGGTGTGTGCCAGCGTCGAATCCTCCGAGGCCCAGGTCAGCGAGGCGACGCCCGGCGAAGCGGAGCTCGCGAGCCTCGCGTGCGTGACGGTCCGGTGTACCACCGCCCAGGAGTGCTGGAACGCGTGTCCCGGCGCGTCCTCCGTCTCCTGCAGCCGCAACGCGTGCAGCTACACGATGCCCGGCGGTGGGGGCGGCGGTGGGCCGACCTGCCCGTCCACGCGCTGCATCGAGGACTCGGACTGCAACTGCAAGGGTTCACCGGGCTACTGCGTGAACCGCGCCTGCGTCTTCTAGGACGTCACAGCGCCGTGCGGCTGAGCCGGATGTCGGCGCGGGCCCACGCCTTCTCGAACCGCTGACGCGCGAGGGAAGCCTCGCGCTCACGGCCCTGTCCCTCCAGCGCTTGCGTGAGGCCATACAGCGCCCATCCGTTGCCTGGATTGCGGCGCAGGTCCTCGCGGTAGACGGCCTCCGCCGCCTTCCACTGCTTCGCATCCAGGAGCGCCGCGCCCTGGAAGTGGCGCACGGGGTAGAACCAGTCCGCGGGCTCGGAGTACGCCAGCTCATCCGCGGCCCGGACCGCGTCCTCCCAGCGCGTCAGCGCGTCAACGCAGCCCTGGCGTTCGGCGATGGAGGCATCCAGCACCCGGGCCGCCACATCCAGCACGTCCTTCGCGGTGTTGTTGCCCGCGAGCAGCGTGTCGGGAACCTTGGCGCCCAGCTTCACCAGCTCCGCGTGGTTCGCGCGGGCCTCCTCGAACCGGCCCGCGTCCGCGAGCGCCAGCCCGTGCGCGTGCAGCCACAGCCCCGTGAGCACCGGGTACTTCGCGGCCGGCCGGGGCTCCGCGAGCAGCTCCTCGTAGCGTCCGAAGCGCACCATCGCGAGCAGGGGTTCGGCGACGAAGAAGTCCATGCCGGGCATCTGCTCCAACATCTCCGGGCCCAGCACCCGCGCCGAAGCGCGCGCCGCGCGCAGCGTCTCCTCGCTGCGCCCCTCCATGGAGGCGGCGAACGCGAGGAAGCCCCAGTTGTGGGCCAGATACATGGGGTAGTAGCCCACGGGCTCCACCTGACGCAGGTAGGCCTCATCCACCTGGATGGCGCGGCGGTTGCTCTCCGCCGCCGCCGCGTACATCCCCACGCGCTGGTAGATGTGCGCCGGCATGTGCGCGATGTGGCCCGCCCCCGGCATCAACCCCGGCAGCCGGCGCGCCGAAGGCAACGCCCGCTCCGGGTGCTCCGACGCCTCCACCGCGTGGATGTAATAGTGATTGGCCCCGGGATGCTCCGGCGCGCGCGCGAGCACCGACTCCAGCGTGGAGACGATCTCCCCGGTCCCCGGCTCGGGCTTGCCGTCGAGCGTCCACAGCTTCCAGGGGTTCAGGTTCATCAACGATTCAGCGAAGAGCACCTGGACGTCCAGGTCGTCCGGGAAGCGCTGGGCCACCTCGCGCATGGCATTGGAATAGGCCGTGTTGAAGGGCTGCATCGCGGCGGGTGAACGGGGCTCCGGTCCTCCGTAGCGCCGGGACAGCGCGTTGATGAGGGACTGCTCCACCGGGGTCGCGCTGGGGGCGAGCGCCTGGGCCCGCCGCACGCCCTCCCAGGCGACCGCGGCCCGCTCCGGCAGCATGGGCACGTTGTAGTTGGGCCCGAGCACCAGGGCCACGCCCCAGAAACACATCGCGCACGAGGGGTCCAACTGGGTGGCCCGGGCGAACGAGCGTGCGGCCTCATCGTGGTTGAAGGCATAGGCCAACCGCAGCCCCTGGTTGAAGAACGCCTGGGCCTCTGGAGAGTCCGTCGTCACCCGGTATTGATGGGACCCCAGGTTGTCGAAGAGGACCGCGCCCTTCGCGAGCGAGGTCAGACTCAAGCCCTGGGCCGACATCTCGTGGGAGTCCTGCGAGGGAGCGGCCAGGGCACCGGCATGGGGACCGGGCGCGAGCAGCAATGGCAGGACGAGGGCGGGAATCCAGGGTGCGCGCATGGGGGCCTCCGGGCACCCCTTCAAGATGGGGACGAATCCACATGCGACAATGCGCGTCTTCCTTTGCATACAAAGACTGGCGTGCGACCACACCCGTTCAACGGGGTTGGGTCGTTAATCAAAGGAATCACACCTGGGACGTATTATTTCCAACCGAGGAGAGGCCCCATGGTGCAAGAAGCGTCTGAAGGTTCCGACCGGGAGTACGCCGCCTTCGCCCTCCGGCATCAGCCCATCCTGTTCGCGGTCGCGCGAAACATCTGTGGTCGGGGTGCCAATGAATGCGACGACCTGGTCCAGGACGTGCTGCTCCGGGCGCTGCTGAAGTGGGACAAGCTCCAGGAATGGTCGGAGCCGGCGAAGCGCGCGTGGCTGGTGCGCGTGCTGCACAACCGCTTCCTGGACCGCTGTCGCCGCCGGGGAACGGAGACCGCGCAGGTCCTGGGTCTGAGCAACGTGCACAAGCTCTTCGAGGACCCGGAGGCGCCAGACCCTGAGTTGTGGGAGTGCGTCACGGAGGCGGAGCTGCGGGAGGCCGTCTGCTCACTTCCTCCCAACCTGCGCCGGACCTTCGAACTGCATGCGCAGGGGCTGCGACACGCGGAGATTGGCCAGCAGTTGGGCGCTCCGGTGGGGACGGTGGGGACCTGGCTCTTCCACGCGCGCCACCGTCTGCGGGAGAAGCTGCGCGGCTCAGCCGAGGCCCGCCGTGAGCGGGGGCGCGGATGATCGCAGACTGCGCGAACCTCGCCGCCTTCGTGGATGGCCACCTGCCGCCCGAAGCGCATGAAGGCTTCCTGGCGCACCTGACCGGGTGCGAGGCATGCGGGGTCCGCTTCCATGACCTCCTCCAGCTCGACGTGTTGGGGCGCCTGGCGATGGAGGGCACGGGCAGTCCCCAGGCGGCGCTGGAGGCCGCGCCCCTCCCGGACGCGGCGCCCGCGCCGCTGCCGCTGCCTCCTCCGGAGCCGGTCCGTCCCGGACGCCGGCCCTGGCGGGTCGCGGGAGGACTGGCGCTCGCGGTGGGCATGGCGGCGGTCACGGGACTGCCTGGGCGGACGGCGCGCGAGGCCCCCCTTCCCTGGCGGGCTTCGGCGGCGAACCGCCCCCTGGAAGCGCGGCTCACCTACGCGGCGGTGGGAGGCCATCGCCCCTATGTCCCCCAGCGGGGAGCGCTTCCGGAGGTGACGCCGCTGCCGCTGCGCGAGCTGGTGGCCCTGGAGGACCGCGAGGACTGGCACGGGCTGTCCACCGCGTACCTGCTGTCGGGCGATCCCCGGCAGGCGCTGACCTGGCTCCAACGCGCGCCGGCCACCCCGGACCTGGACTCGGACCGCGCGGTGGCGGCGGTGGGGTTGGGAGCCGCGAAGGCCGGAGAGCAGGGGCCGCTGGATGAGGCGCTCCGGCTGCTGGAGGGCACGCTCCGGGCACGGCCGGACCACCCCCAGGCGCTGTGGAACCGGGCGCTCGTCCTCCGGGACATGGACCTGCCCCTGCTGGCGGCGGACTCCTTCGAGGCCGTGGCGAAGCAGGGCGAGCCGGGCTGGAGCGCCGAGGCGGCGGCCCGGGCGCGGGTGCTCCGGGAGAAGACGCAGGCCCGGGGGCGTGCCTGGAAGCAGGCCCAGGCCGCGACGCAGGACCTGATGACGGACCCCGGCGCGCGGCTCCCCCTGGAGGAGGCCGGGAAGCTGCCGGGCATCGTACGGGTCGCGTTCTACGACGCGGTCCGGGCGGCGGCGTCGCGCGACGCCGTGCTGCGATTGCATCCGCTGGCGGAAGCCCTGGACCGCGCGTACGGCGGCACGCGGCTGCGCGAATACGTGACACGCGTGGCGGAGCACGACTTCCGGCGGCGAGGCCCCCTGGCGCGGGACTACGCGCGGTTCACCCAGGACAAGCACCCTTCACGGGAGACCTTCCTGGAGGCCCTGCGGCGCTCGGGCGAGGATGACCTGTACGTGGGGGCGCTCGGGTACGAGCTGAACCAGGGCCGGCCCGTGGACGTGGAGGCCTTCGTCCGCGCCGCCGACGGCCTGGGCGACCCGTGGTTCCATTTGATCGCTGAACAGACGCGGGCGAACCGGGAGGTCCAAGACGGCCAGTGGTGGAAGGCGGAGGCGCGGGTGCTGGAAGCGCTGCGCACATGCGAGGCGCAAAGGCTGGCCTACCGCTGCGCCAGGCTCCAGTTGTGGCTGTCGGACATGTACCTGCAGGAGCTGCACCGCCCGGCGGATGCCTGGGTGCACGCGGTGCGGGGCTGGCAGCTCGCGAAGCAGACCGAGGAGTGGGAGCTGGAGCGGCAGTTCCTCCAGGCGTTGGGACAGGTGGCGCGCCTGGGCCACGCGCTGCCGACCGCGAGCGCGTACCTGCGCGAATCGCTCGCGCGCACGCCGGAGGACCCGAAGCAGCGCAGCTACGTGCACCGGAACCTGGCGAACGTGGCGTGGCTGGGCTTTCGCATCGACGAGGCCCGCGAGGAGATGGAGCAGACGCTGGAATCCGGCGGCCCGCTGGGGATGGCCGGGGCGCTGGTGCTGTCGGACCTGGCGCGCTTCGGGCCCCTGGATGGGGCGGCGGACGCGATGCGCCGGACCCTCACCGAGCTGCGGCGCACCGCCACGCGTCCCGGGGAGCGCGCGCTGACGGACTTCATCGAGGGCCAGTTCGAACTGGAGCGCGACCGCACGGCCGGACGCGGCCTGCTCTGGAGCGCCATCACGCAGGCGGAGCAGTGGCCCGCGGACGCGAACGCCCGCCGCGCCCGGGGGTATGCCCATGCGGCGCTCATCTCCGAGGCGGGACGCACGGGCGCCTTCGCCGAGGCCCTGGTGCTGGTGGAACGGCAACTGCGCGTGAGCAGCGTGCCGGACACCTGCGTGCTCGCGGTGTCGGTGCAGCACGAGCGCACGGTCGCGGTGGTGCGCGGGGCCACGGGCGAGGTGTTGGGGTCGCTGGATTCGGGACGGACGGCGCCGCTCGGGAAGGAGACTTCCGGGCTGGTGCCCGCCCCGCTCCAGCAGGCGCTGCGCGACTGCGCCCACGTGGAGGTGCTGGCTCCACCGCCGGTGAATGGACTGCCGGGGCTGCTGCCCCCGGACATGGCCTGGAGCTACCGGGTGGGCCGGGGAGCGACCGCGGGCCTGGGCCCGAAGGAGGGCGCGCACCTGGTCGTTGCCGGGGTAGACGCGCCGGCCGCGCTGGGGCTGCCCCGGCTGGCGCCCATGGAGCCGCCGTCGCGCATCGATCCCCGGCGCGTGACGCTGGAAGGAACGCGCGCCACGCCGTCGCGCGTGCTGGAGGCGCTCGGCACCGCCACCGAGGTGGAGATCCACACGCATGGGGTGTTCAGCCCGGAGCTGTCGGACGCCTCGCTCCTGGTGCTGTCGCCGGAGGGGGATGGCCGGTACGCGCTCACCGCCGACCAGGTGCGCTCGCGAAAGCTCTCCGGCGCGCCGCTGGTGCTGCTCGCGGCCTGTGGCGCCGCGCACACGGCGCCCTTCCCGCACGAATCCTTCAGCCTGCCAGTGGCCTTCGTGGAGGCCGGCGCGCGCGCGGTGCTGGCCGCCACGGTCGCCATCCCGGACACGGCGGGCCGCTTCTTCGACGCGGTCCGCGAACGCATCCGCGCCGGAGTGCTGCCCAGCATCGCCCTGCGCGACGAGCGACGTCAGTGGCTGAGCGCCTCTCCCGACGCCGGATGGGTGCGCGACGTGCTCCTGTTCGAATGAGAAGGCCCCACCTGGGGGCTCTCCAAAAAGAACACGACCCCAGACGTTGTATGGGTGAGGTCACGCGCGAGGCCGGGACGGAGCGCACGGGAGCCTCCCAGCAGGGGGACGCACATGACGGTCTGCAAGAGACAGCCGGAGCACACGCTGAACAGGAAGGACGCCGCGAAGGACCTTCCGGACAAGCCGCCACCGGGAACCGCGGGCGTGCAGGCGACGCCCGAGTCGAGCTGGGTGGAAGGCGACGAGCGCAAGCCGGAGAATGACCTCCCCGACAAGCCGCCGCCGGGGACCGCGGGCCTCGATTCGCTCTAGCGTGCCTCCCAGTTCGCTGAAGCGTGGCGGGCCCTCCTCAGGCCGCGGAGCCCGCCGCTGTTTCCGGTCGTCCCTCCGCGCCGATCTCCGGGGCGCCGTGGGACGCCGTCTCCGGCGGTGAGAAGCCCTTCCAGCGCGTCAGGAGGACGATCGCCAATCCCAGCACGACGACCGCGCCGATGGAGCCCTCCAGGCCATAGCGGCCGCCCGTGAACCATTCCGGGCGGTCGTGGAAGACAGGCGTCCAGAAGCCCTTGGAGTCGTTGCCACTCACGCCGAAACCCAGACACCCCAGCATCCAGTTCCACCCCAGGTGCACACCCACGGGCAGCGCGATCTGGCCGGTGCGCAGGTAGCAAAGGCCCAGCATCCACCCCGCGAGGAAGGTGGAGAGCATCGCGACGGCCTTGGTGCTTGCCTCCATCTCGGAACTGAAAGGATGGGCGAGGCAGAAGAGGACGGAGAGCAGGACCTGCGCCCAGCGCACGCCCAGGCCCCGGATGGCCCGCTGGAAGGCGTAGCCATGGAACAGCGTCTCCTCGAAGAGCGCCACGCCCAGCATCATCCAGGCCGCCTTCACGAGCACGGACGCGGAAGCGGCCTCCGCCCACTCCAGATGGAAGCCGCCAGCGCCTCCGACGAGGCCGGCCACCGTGACCACCAGGACGATGCCGCCCAGCGCGCCCAGGCCGAGGTCGCGGCCCCAACGCCGGCCCGGCGACAAGCCGATGGACGCGAGCGACCGCCGCTCGAGGCGCAGACAGACGAAGCTTGCGAGGAGCGCGGCCAGGAAGAGGACGAAGGGCGCAGGGACGGCCTTGCGAAGGGCGGTCGGCAGCAGGCCGTGGAGCAGGAGTCCGCCGCCGCCCAGCACGACCGTCAGCAGGACGGCGCCGAGCGCCTTCCAACCGTTTCGCCACTGTCCTTCGCCGTCACGGAACACGAACCGCATGGTGGATCCCTTCGCGGCGTGAATCGCACCTGGCCCCGCGCCCCGGGAGGGCCCGGGGCGCGAGGTGGGGATTCATGCACTCCTTCCTCACGGACGGCGCGGGGAAGGATTGCGCGAAGGCGGGGGACGTGAGCCCCCGGGGTGTCACTTCTCCAGGTCGCCGACGATCTTCTGGAAGGGGGACGGCTGGCCCGCGAGCTTCTGGAAGAAGTTCCGGCTGTCCGTGCCTTCGTCGTAGTCCTGGAAGGCGTTGGTGTTGCCGTTCTTCTCGTCGGGCTTCAGGCCCGAATAGTCCTGGCGGGAGGGCAGGCCGTGCTCGGCGCGGATGGCGTTCTCGGACGGGGCCCAGTTGTTCTTCGTGTGCGGCGTGGGGCGCAGACCGATGGTCTCGAACTCCTCGCGGAGCATGAGGCGGTCATTGATGGTCTCCTTCATGCCGTGCGAGAACGCCGGGTTCTGCTTGAAGACGTCCGCGTTGCTGTGCTTGCTGGCCTCCAGGGGGCTCACCTGGACGCCATTGGACGCGCGCCAGGCGTGGACCGACTCGTGGCCCAGGCTGTTGAAGCGCGGGCCGGAGTCCTTCTCGTTGTAATTGATGTCGCTGGCCGTGCCCGCGCCGGGCTGGCCGTCGAAGCGGTACGCCGGGCGGGTGGAGGAGTACGAGCCGTCGGTGCGGGGCATCTGCGCCATGGGCAGCGACGCATTGCGGCCCGAGGAGATGTCCGCCACCGTCAGCGGCTTGCGCAGCGTGCCCGTCGCGCCGGGGTTCACGGCCTGGGTGCGGCCGTTGAGCTCCGTCAGCATCTGGTTACCCACCGGCTTGCTGGTCAGCTTGTTCGTGGAGTTGCGCACGTCCTGCGTGAAGTCCGCGAAGTCCGCGCCGGACTGGCCGTTGTCACGGCGGGTCCGGATGCCCTGGAGCTTCGGGTCCACCACGCCGTAGTCCGTCGGCTTGAGCTTGTCCTTGCCCGTCTTCAGCTCCGCGGGCGACACCGGGGCCTTCGGCTTCGCGTTCTCGGGCCGGGCCGGCAGGCTGTCGCGGCGCGGGCGGGAGCTGGACGACGACGAAGACGACAACGAAGACGGCTTGGAGAACGAAGAGGAGCGCAGCTTCATGGGAGGCCTCGGGAGCGGAGTGCAGCGACGAATCACCCCTACTGCACCCCGCGTGCCCACCGCTTCACGCCCCCTGGCTTCGTGCGGCCAGCCTGATTCCAGGGGGTTGCGTCGGCGTGGAGGCCCTCCCGGGAGCGGCCCCTGATGTCTGGAGTCAGGGGCCTGATGTCTGGAGTCATCAGGGGCCGGCGGGGATCGCCGCCGGCAGTTCCCACCCGAGTGTCACTTCTCCAGGTCGCCGACGATCTTCTGGAAGGGCGACGGCTGGCCCGAGATCTTCTGGAAGAAGTTCCGGCTGTCCGTGCCTTCATCGTAGTTCTTGAAGGCCTCGTCGCCGCCGTGCTTCACGTCGGGCCGCAGGCCCGAGTAGTCCTGGCGGGAGGGCAGGCCGTGCTCGGCGCGGATGGCGTTCTCGGACGGGGCCCAGTTGTTCTTCGTGTGCGGCGTGGGGCGCAGGCCCACGGTCTCGTACTCCTCCGTGAGCATCAGGCGGTTGTCGACGGTCTTCTTCATGTCGGCCGAGAACGCCGGGTTCTGCTTGAAGACGTCGGCGTTGCTGTGCTTGCTGGCCTCCAGGGGGCTCACCTGGACGCCATTGGACGCGCGCCAGGCGTGGACCGATTCGTGGCCCAGGCTGTTGAAGCGCGGGCCGGAGTCCTTCTCGTTGTACTTGATGTTGCTGGCCGTGCCCGCGCCAGGCTGGCCGTCGAAGCGGTACGCCGGACGGATGGAGGAGAACGAGCCGTCGTTGCGGGGCGCATGCGCCATGGGCAGCTTGTCGTTGCGGCCCGAGGAGATGTCCACCGCCGTCAGCGGCTTGCGCAGCGTGCCCGTCGCGCCGGGGTTCACGGCCTGGGTGCGGCCGTTGAGCTCCGTCAGCATCTGGTTGCCCACCGGCTTGCTGGTCAGCTTGTTGGTGGAGTTGCGCACGTCCTGCGTGAAGTCCGCGAAGTCCGCGCCGGACTGGCCGCTGTCGCGGCGGGTCCGGATGCCCTGGAGCTTCGGGTCCACCACGCCGTAGTCCGCCGGCTTGAGGTTGTTCTTGCCCGTCTTCAGCTCCGAGGGCGACACCGGGGCCTTCGGCTTCGCGTTCTCAGGCCGGGCCGGGAGGCTGTCGCTGCGCGGGCGGGAGCGGGAGCTGGACGACAACGAAGACGGCTTGGAGAACGAAGAGGAGCGCAGCTTCATGGGAGGCCTCGGAAGTGGAGTGCGGCGACGAATCACCCCTACTGCACCCCGCGTGCCCACCGCTTCACGGCCCCTGGCCTCATGCGGCCTGCCTGATTCCACGGGGTTGCGTCGGCATGGGGGCCCTCCCGGGAGCGGCCCCTGATGTCTGGCGTCAGGCGCCTGATGTCAGGAGTCATCAGGGGCCCAGGGGGAGCGCCGCCGGCAGTTCCCACTCGAAGTCATGGGCGTGGAGGCTCAGCCAGGGACGCCTTCCTCCGAAGCCGAGCGCGGCCAGGGGGGCTGCTGGCGGGGAGGTTCCATTCGGCAGCAGTTCGAACGCGGGATCCAATGCGACCTGGAGGTGCCGGCGGGGCACCCACCACGCGGAGAGATACAACTGTCCCCGGAGCTGCCAGGGCGCGGGCGGATACGCAGGAGTCTGAGGCTCGGTCATCGCGTGAGAGCATGGCGTCTGTCTTCGGGAAATGGCAGCCGGCCCGAGGTTGCATGCCCCTCCGGCCCCGCTTGCGGCCCTCGACGCCCGACAGATAGGAAGCACCCGCCCGGGTGGGTGCCGTAGCGCAGCGGTTGTCGCGCCGGGCCTCATACTCCCGGAGGACGCCAGTTCGAATCCGGCCGGTGTCCACCCGGGCCCCGTCCTCACGCCCTCGCTTCCCTTGTCGGGACCGGAACCGTCATGCTGCGAGCGCCCGGGTGCGTGCCGTAGCGCAGTCGGTTGTCGCGCCGCCTTTGCAAGGCGGAAGAGGCCGGTTCGAATCCGGCCGGTGCGCCCCCGGG